>JAHIKI010000072.1 GCA_018897435.1 Acidobacteriota bacterium
ATCTCGTATTGAACCCCAATATTTTATCATGATACCATCTTCTTTTGAAGCCCCGGCCAATCCCGGTGAAATCATTCCGTTTTAGACCAGTCCATATCAATTGTTTGCAGCCGCATCAATGTGGGAAGGAAATGGCCCGTATTCTCTATGCTTGCGGTGGGCGCTCAAGATCGATCATTTCCAGCCTGTAATTCGCTCCGGGGTTCCTTGGCGATGGCCCCTCGATCAGAAGTACGATGTTTCCCTCCACTCCATGGCTTTGCAGCCAATTTCCGGCATAAGTCTTCCAATCCGCGGGCGGATCGGCTTCATGCACGGGGTGGATGCCGTATGAAAATTGCATTTGCTGGCAGGTGCTTTCGTTGGGGCTCACGGCCGCAATCCAGAGAGGCAGCCGGAAGCGGGAAATATTCCTGGCCGTGGCGCTGCTGAGTGTGGGCACCATGACGGCGGCCAGAGCGATCCCTTGCAGGATGGTTTCCATGCTTAAAGCGATCACATCCGTATGACTGGCTTTGCCCTGGCCGACTTGGGCTTGCAGGGTTTCCCGGGCGCGGGCGCCGGGCCTTTGCGGCTCGGTAACAGCGGCAATCTTTGCCAGCATGGCAACGGCTTCGACAGGGTATTTCCCCATCGCCGTTTCTTCCGAGAGCATCACGCAGTCTGTCCCGTCCAGGATGGCGTTGGCCACATCCGTGACTTCGGCCCGGGTAGGTCGACAATTTGCGGTCATGGATTCCAACATTTGCGTAGCCGTGATGACCGGCTTTCCTAAAAGATTGGCCTGATAAACAAGTTGTTTCTGCACCACGGCGATTTGTTCGATCGGAATTTCCACTCCCAGGTCTCCCCGGGCAATCATGATCCCGTCCGCCGCCTGAAGGATTTCCAAAATATTGTCGAGGGCTCGCAAGCATTCGATCTTGGCGATGATAAAAGGATGATAACCCATGTGGGCTGCCGCCTGGCGAACGGCAATGATGTCGGCGGCCGATTCGACAAAAGACAGGCCCAGAGCATCCAGCTGATGGGAAAAAGCAAAACGCAGCCAATCCGCATCCTTTTCGGTGAAAGCGTTGATGCCAAGTGCCTTGCCCGGGAGATTCAGGCCCTTGCGTGATCGCAGTTCGCCCCCGACCAGGACCTGGCAGTGGACGTCCTTGCGGTCTATTTCCAATACTCTGAGCTGGATGAAGCCATCGCTTAAAAATATGATATCCCCCGGTTTTACAATTTGAGGGAGACGGTCAAAATTTACCGGGATCTTCACGACATCCCCGGCCGGTTTCCCGGTTGTCAGGATGGCATGGTCTCCGGTCTTCAAATCGAGCGGCTCCCTGGCCAAAGTACCGATACGAATCTTCGGACCCGGAAGATCGGCCAGGATGGCCAAGCGTCGCCCGCTTGAGCGAGCAACCAAACGAAGATTTTCAATGTTTTTTTCATGAACACCCGCATCGCCATGCGCTAGATTGAGCCGGGCCACATTCATCCCGGCCCCGATCATCTTTTCCATCACTTCGGGAGATTCCGACGATGGTCCGATTGTGCAGATGATCTTTGTTTTATTGGCAAAAAGTTTCATTAACTTCCCCCATCATAAGAAAGGTTGGCATGCCTCATTTTTTGACCCGATCTGCCATTTTTTCCAGAAACAGGAATAATTCCCGGCATACCCAGGCGTCGGTGGCGGCATACAGGGTCTGGGCCGGGGTCAGCTCTGAGCGCTCCCAGTTGGAGCACTGCGCCCCCTTGGAAATACGCAAACCCAGCAATTGGGCGGCAAGGGTGCGCACACCCATGGCCTTGATCCCCTTCTTGGCCGCCAGCTTGCCGAGATCGATGAACCCGGCCGGGGTGAAGCGCATGACCTCGTGCAGCTTTTCGATATCGCCGCTCACGGCCACGCCGGCCTTGATAATTTTGGGATCAGCAAATAATCCGGCCAGCAGGTGCAGTGAATGCAATTTTTTCAATTGCACCAGGAAAACTTTTTTTTTGCCTGCCATCTGCACCAGGGCGGGCGGGAAATGATCGCCGCACTTGAAGGTCGGCCTGACCTCGATGTCGAATCCCAGGACCCTTTCAGCCTTGAGATCCGGCAGCACTGTCATCAGTTGTTGGTCGCTGGAAATGATCTCAATCGCTCCCCAGTATTTTTTCAGAGGCAGCAGATTGATCTCCTGTTTGCTTAAGGACGGCGTGGGGTTCATGGAAGTTCACAATTGCGGATGTGGTTCATGGCTGATTGATTTTAACACAGGCAAGGATGAAGCGCTACTCTCACATTTTCCCTGGCTTCTCATCCCCGCTGGGACCTCAGGTTTAAAACAACGGATTGAAACGGTTTATCCAGGCCTTGATCCTTTCAGCCAGCCGATATACCTGCCGGAAAAACTGAATATCCTGGCTCCCAAACTGATGAAAATCTCCCTGATTTTTCTTTTGACCGGCAGACCGCTCCGTAAAACATACCTGCAATCTCCGGAAAACTTATAGATCATGCCGCCCAGGGCCAGAAAAGCGCCTCCGAACAGGGCGCTGGCTTTATTGGAAAACTTTTTGGACGATCGGCCCACCCGGCATTTCAAGTTGAACAATTCTTTCAGGGAATAATTGTGGGAATGCTGAACGAGCGAAGCCGGGGTATAGACCAATTTGTAACCGCCTTGCAGAACCCTGGCCGCCCAGTTTTGATCTTCGGCGATCAAGATCTCATCAAGAAAAGGATAAGCGCTCCAGATATCTTTCCTGATGGTGGCGCTGACGGTCGAAAACAGAAAATAATCGTGGCGGTCAACCCGGGCTTTTTCCATTCTTTTTGCGGGCATCGATTTCTCAAGGTCCCTGGCCATATACAGATGGCAATCATTTTTGGGCACATGGCGGCTGTACACCCCGGCAATCTTTTTATCCCTGGCAAACTCATCGATGAGGGCGGAAAGCCAGTGATGATCGTGGGGAATGGCATCGGCGTTCAGGAAAACCAGGAAATTCCCTTTTGCCAGTTTGGCACCCAAGTTTCTGGTTTTGCCGTGTCCGAATTCATCAGGCCTGATTTCGACCAACCTGATATTTTTGTTTTCCTTGACAATGGCGACCGTATCGTCTTGCGAGCCCGAATCAATGACGATTACTTCAAAAACATAAGAACATTCCTGGGCCATTACCATATCCAGGCATCTCCTGATATTTTCCCCTTCATTTTTCGCAGGGACAATGATGGATATGTCAATTTTCCGGGTCTCCACCTTACCCACCCAAGGTCGATGCATATGTGTCATGCAAACCGGCAAGCATTTTGGTAACACTGTAGTTGTTATTTACGAAATGATAGAAGTTGTCCGCATGGTAAGCGAGTTTGTATTCACCGTTCAGGGTCCTTTTGATTTTTTCAGCCAGATCGCGGACATTTTCATTTTCAAACATTACTCCCCTGGCTTGGCCCAGCAGTTCATTGTTGCCATAGGTGTCAGAGGCGATGACCGGTATCTTCAGCAGCCCGGCTTCGAGCAGAACGATCGGAAGTCCTTCCCACCTTGAAGGAAGGATTAAAACGTCCGCGGATTTCATCAGGCTGTACACATCTGTTCTTGTGCCAGAGAAACGGACCAGGTCGGCTACCTGCAGTTGTTCGGACATTTTTTTCATTTCGGGAAGGGTTTCTCCATCGCCGACCAGCAAAAACTTGGCGTTTTTCTCCTTGAGAAAATCCCTGATCAGGGCAATCGCCCGGATCAATACATCGTAGCCTTTCTGAAAATTAAAACGGGCAACGGTAATGAAGAGAATGCGTTTGGCCGGCAGTTGGAATTCATCGCCGATTTTCCTTTGGCTCTGCACTTCTTCAAGGCGGGAAGGATCGATGCCATTGGCGATATAACGGACATGATTCAATTTATAGCGGTTCCTGATAAAATCCCGATCCGCTTTGGAAACGGCGATGACTTGATCGGCCCTGACAAACAGGTATTTTTCCAACACGAATCTCAATTTGTATTTCAAGCGGTTCAAAACGCTGCACGGGAATTCATATTTGTGAATGTGCAGCCCATGAGCCGTATAAATGACCGGAACCTCATATCTTGCCAGAGGATTCCGATAAAATGCCAGGAGCGGGCGCAGGTGGTGGATATGGATCAAGTCCGGTTTTGTTTTCAGGACCAGTGCCGGGCTGTAGCCCCGGGAGCAGGTTTCGACGTTGGCCAAGCCGGAAAATTTAGCAAGCATATCTCCCGCTCCGGCAAAGATCTTGAAATCCAGCTCAGGCAAGCCTTTCACAATCTGAAATATGTGTTCAATGCCGCCGCCGGTTGAGAAATTGTCCGTTACAATGTGAACTAGCATTGTTCCTTTTTCCATTTCAGCAGGGGATATTTGCCGGACACTCGTGGGAATATCGATCCCCTCTTTCAGGCGCTATTTTAAGGAATAAACGTGGCCATGTCAAACCCGAAGAACGAACGCTCCTAATATTCCGGCATCACCTCGTTTTTATGGCAATTCGCAGTTGGGGCGCTTCCGACATCCTCCCCCGCTGGGGACGCTTCGCAGCCTGAAGCGGCGTACGCAGCCCATTTTAAAGAAAAATGGGCGAAGTCGCTTCCCGTCCGGAATGCGGACGGGATTTAGCTGAAGGGGATGTCGGAAAAAGCCCCTTAGGCTGCATTCCTGGAATATCTTTATAAAAAATGGGGTGATTCCAGTCCAGATTATTTTGAAATAAAGCTCCGAAAAGATACAATAACAGACAGATAAAAATAAAAATGAAAAAAGAGGATAAATGGAAACTATAAATATCGCGGCCCTGCTGATCACCCTGGCGGCTGTTTTCAGTTATCTCAATTATCGTTTTATCAAGCTGCCGACCACCATCGGCATCATGCTGATCGCCATACTCATGTCTTTAAGCCTGGTCCTGCTTGACTTCTTTAAAATAGTGAATGTCTACGACTACGCGAGCCTGCTTTTCAAAAGCATTGATTTCAACAAAACCCTGTTGCACGGGATGCTCAGTTTTCTTTTGTTCGCGGGAGCGCTGCATATCAATCTGAACGACCTGATCAAACACAAATGGGTCATTGGCGTTTTGTCAACGTTCAGCGTGGCCTTGAGCACGTTACTTGTCGCGATACTGGCATGGCTTGTTTTTGCTTTAATAGGCATAAAAATGCCTTTCATTTATTTTTTATTGTTTGGAGCTCTTATTGCCCCGACCGATCCCGTGGCCGTAATGGGCATATTGAAGACCGCCGGGGCAGCCAAAAGCTTGGAGACCAAAATAGCCGGAGAAAGCCTTTTTAATGACGGGGTGGCGGTGGTTGTTTTTCTCCTTTTTTTCGGAGTGCTGACAAAAGGAGAAGGGATCACTTTTGGGAATACCATTCTTTTGTTCGTCAAGGAAGCCCTGGGCGGAATTGTTTTTGGATTGACTGTCGGTTGGATAAGTTATCGCATGTTGAAAAGCGTGGACAATTACCAGGTTGAAATACTGCTTTCCCTGGCCCTGGTCATGGGCGGCTACGCCCTTGCCGACGCCCTGCACATTTCGGGCCCGATCGCCATTGTAGTGGCCGGGCTGCTGATCGGCAACAAGGGCCGTTACCTGGCCATGAGCGACACTACGCGGGAACACCTGGATTCATTTTGGGAGTTGGTGGACGAGATCCTCAACGCGGTTCTTTTTCTGCTAATCGGTCTGGAAATACTGGTTGTCACCATCGCCAAGCCCTATTTGTTCGCAGGCTTGCTGATCATCCCGGCCGTATTGCTGGCCCGTTTCATAAGTGTAGGCCTGCCGATCATTCTAATGAGATCTTTTGTCAAGTTCAGCCCGAATGTAATAAAAATCATGACCTGGGGCGGCCTGCGCGGCGGGATTTCAGTGGCGCTGGTATTGTCTTTGCCCCCGGGCCCGGAGCGGGAAGCGCTTTTAACGGTGACCTATATCGTCGTTATTTTTTCCATCCTGGTCCAGGGGCTGACCATCAAACATTTGATTTCCGGCAAGCTGAAATAGCAAAGAACGGCAGCGAAAAAGGGTTGCGGACTCCCGAAAACTTCTATTTATTTTCGCGCGGCGGACTCTCCTTCCAAACGGGAGATGATAACCGCTCCACAACTGTCACCCAATACATTTACCGTCGTCCGGAACATGTCTAATATCCTGTCCACCGCTAAAATAATCGCTACCCCCTCCAACGGCAAACCCACCGCTCTCAAAATAATCGACATCATTACCAACCCGCTCATCGGCACGCTGGCCGCCCCGATCGATGCCAATAACGCCGTCAAAACAATGACCAACTGTGCCGTAAAACTTAAAGGAATTCCATAAACCTGCGCGATAAATATCGTCGCGACACACTCATATAATGCGGTACCATCCATGTTAACCGTCGCACCAATCGGCAATACAAAATTTGCCACCCGCTGCGATGCTCCCGAATGCTCGGTTACCGCTTTCATGGTCAACGGCAGCGTCACTATGGTCGAACAAGTGGAAAAAGCCGTAATAAACGCCGGCATCATGCCCTGGTAATGCTTGACCGGGTTTATACCGCCTAAAAAACGTAATAATAACGGAAGCGTAATAAACGCATGCACCGCTAATCCCATCAATACCACCAGGAAATAATAACCCAGCGAGTGAAACGCCTCGAAGCCGGTGGTGGCGACGATACGGGCAATAATCCCGAATACCCCCAACGGCGCACTCCAGACAATGAACCCCGTCATCTTCATCATAGCATCAAAAGCGGCCTGGAAAAAATTCCCCATCTGAACTTTTTGTTCCTGTTTCAGCCGCGTGATAAAGTAACCGAAAAGCAGCGAAAAGAATATTACCGGCAAAACATCACCCTGTGCCAATGCATGAAAAGGATTTTCAGGAATGATGCGAATCAACAAATCCCCAACATCATAACCGGCCGCCGGCACATGTTCCACCGCTTGCTTCAACCCCACCTGCGCGCCCTTACCCGGCTGCAAAATATTCACCAATACCTGCCCGGTAAGGATCGCCAGAATGGTAGTGGCGATATAGTAAACGAAAGTTTTTAAGCCCAACCGCCCCAGCCCCGCCGCGCTGCCTACACTCACCACGCCACTGATGATGGATGTGACGATCAAAGGCAATATCGCCATACGCAAAAGACGAAGGAAAATATCAGCCAATACCTGCGCCAACGGAAGAATACTTTCCCCGAAAAGATAACCCGCAAGAATGCCCAGGAAGAAACCCACAAAAATAAATGTCGTTAATGATGCCTTTTTTTTATTCATTTTATTTATTTGCTTGTAGCCGAACGCGAAGGTGCATGGGTTTCGTTTTCGGGGTCAACCGCGCGCAGCAGCAGTAACTGACAGGAAAAACGATTTTCTCCATGATTGGATTTTAAGTAATTTTTATTGAATTTGCAATGGAGAAAATCCCGAAACATCTGGTGACGGCACCCCTAGTCAAGAGGTCGAAGAATGGCAGCGCTACGGGAGCCCGTCACCATGCTGAGGTCCGCCGAAGCATCTGGTGACGGCACCCCGCTTTGCGGGGGGTGGATGGTCGGCTGCTGCCGACCACACTGCGTGCAGCTCGCTACGCTCGCTGTCCCAATTCGCTGCTGCGAATTGGTCGAACCCCGGTTTAGTGACTGAGAATCTGTTGTAAAAAGCCCAAAAACCCTGTATAGTCAAGCATGTTCATGTTTTCGGGGGGATCCCCTGCCTGTCAAATCGTGTCAAAACGAGTTAAAAAAGCATTGCAAATTCGTTGCACCAAGAACTAAGACAGTAAAGGGTTTCCCCCGAAACTCCCCTACTCCGGGTATCACCTCGGGCAGTTAAACTTATAGATTCCCATTGCAAAATCATTGCAACTTTAAATACCCAGTTTTTTAATTCGAACAAATATATTTAAGGTTTTTTTACAATTACGCTTCTATCTGCAAGTGATTTTGCTTTGGATGGTGTTTTTTGCCCAAGAATGACACTATGAGAATGATTATTTTTTGAAGGTCTATGAATAACATCCAATTTCATCTCGCGAGGAATTTTAGCCTTTATTGAGGCCAAGAAATATCCAGAATATCCTTTTAAACTTTCTTCTGGAGTCGAATATTTTGACCAATCTACCGATGTTTCAGGATCCCTAAAGGCGGCAGAACTAGGACGATTCTCTGTCTCGATATACCAGACACGTGGAATTCTACGATAAACATTATCGTTATCAGGAATTATTTCAATTTCTGTCATCCAAAAACCAACCATTAATTAAAAAAATTGCATCTTCAAAATTAAAAGTATTTCCTTCTTTTTTAGTTTCGCTTAAACTTGTTTTTTCAATTTGTAAATACTCGATCGGACAAGCATCATCTTCGGGAATTGTAATAATTAATTCCTTATAACAGCTATTCCATTCAAATTGAATGCCTCCATCTGATAAAGGGGCAATAAATGGAATTGGAATATAGCTTAGTTTTTTTAGAAATCGAGAATAAAGAATTCTTGAAATAAAATCTATCCCTTTAGCAATAGTCGACCATTTTATTGGCACCGCTGAATAGGAATCCCAACCTTTTTGCAATGTAGCAAACATTTTCAATCTTGAATAAATAGGTGAGGAAAAACCGAAAGTAAATTTTTCAATATATTCTGATTCCATGAGGTAATTTTCAGTTTTTGATTTTTCTTCAGAATTAATTTCATAATTTTGAAATGGAAATTCCATTGGATACAATGAAATAATTTTCCATATAAAAGGATTTGATTGATTATGAAATAAACGCTCAGGATAATTTGATGTAAAAATTGGATAATTATTAGAATGCGTTTGTTCAACTTTTGATTTCGAAAAATCATTCTTATCTTTATAAAAATCGAATAAATCTATAACTTTTGAAGAATTCGCTTCTCTTTTTATTTCAAGTATATTATTCATTGAATTGGAAAATATTTTTGTAAAATCGAAATTTGCTCTTTATTGATTGAGTTTAAAAACTTCTTAGCATTTTTTTCATTAAAATCTAACTTATCAATTTCCTCTGCCAAAGTATTTATATCCTGTTCAATAAGTATAGCAGGTTGATTGTTGTTTATCAATCCAGAGTTACACTTTACCCAACTATTAATATTAAAATTTTCATATTTATACTTTTTATGCGATTGAATATTAAAAGTTTCAGGGCGATTGAAGGGTTCCTTTAACCATCGCTCTTTGCAAAAATGATTTGCAAGAGCAAGGCCAGGGTTATCATTATAAATATATTTAGTCATTACAAGTGCTAGTCTTCCAATTTTTGCAGAGCAGCATTCGACATACTTTTTTTGAATAGTAATGGCAAAATTAAAAAACTCTGCTTCATCTATCGATTCTTCATCTGGAAGTATAAAATTAAAAAGATTGACTCTATTTAATGCAATTTCCATTTTTAATTTTTTATCAGAACTAGTAAAAATTATTCTGGGAAATTCTTTTGGCGCATTATCAGGCAATGGAATAGAAGTGGTATTTCCATTAAATTCTTTCGAGAAAGAATTCATTATTTCACCCAGGATTTTATTCATAGAAAAAATTAATGCAGGAGTAAACATAGAATATTGAATAGAAAATATTTTAAATTCTTTTGCCGAAATCATATATATAAAATAGCATAAATACTTAAGATAATCAAATTTTAATTATCCATAAAAAATAACATATCTAGGCTATATCGGCCAAAAATCCATAGGAGGAAAAACATGGAAAAAATGATTGTTGAACTCTGTCTGTTGCTCATGTACTTGACCGGCTGGGAGGAGGACTCCCGGCAGAAGCCCGACGAGAAGATCTTCAGGGCCTGGAAGGGATATCTGTTTGAGGTGCTGAACAAGCTGGCCGACGAAAAAATGATCGTCCAGTTCCAGAACACCAAGTCGGTGACCCTGACCGAAGCAGGCAAGCAAAAGGCCCAGCAGCTGAAGGATCAGTTCTTCAGCGAGAAAGGAGCAAACCATGACAAATGGTAATGGGAAGACCATCCTGACAAATTCGGCCATCAACGCCTTTAAATCCTGCGCCCGGAAGTATTACTGGAGGTACGTCCGCGAGATCGAGGTCCTGGCACGGCCGGAAGCGTTGTTGCTTGGCTCTGCCATTCACGGCTTTTTGGAAAGCCACTATCGGCAACTGCCCTACTCCATGCCCAGTGACTTAAATCCCAAGAGCCAGGCAATCTTGAAAGGGGTAGCTGAATTTTACCCAATTTTGTTCATGGATGATGCTGACCTGTTCGACCCAGTGGCCATAGAGAAGACCATTCATGGCGCGATACTGAACCCGCAATCGGGCCGGCCAGCCCGCGAATACGCCTACGGTGGTAAGATCGACGGACTGGTGGTATTGAAAAAAGATGTGGAGGATTTCAAGGCTGGCGATTTGCTGCTTTTGGAGCATAAGACCACCACCAAGGTCGATGAAAACTACTTTGACCGTCTGCAGCTGGATTCCCAGCTACGCCTCTATGTTCTCTTTTTGGCAAGGGAGCTGGGAGCGCCAGTCGCTGGCTGCCTGTTCAACGTGATACTGAAGCCACGCCTCAGGCCGCGTAAGAATGAAAGCGAAGAGGAATACGGTCATCGGTTGAGGCTGGAAATGAACTGGCCCGAAATGTACCACCGGCGCTACCTGCGTTTCTCTGACCAGCGGCTGCAGGAGATCCAAAAAGAACTGTGGGATGCCAAGACCCTTATCGCCAAGGCCAGGAAGGAGAACGTTTTTACAATGAACTCAGCAAGCTGTTTCGATTGGCATCGTCGGTGCGATTATTTTGACCTATGTGCCAGCCAGGATCCCGAAACGGCCATCAAGGAAAGTGGGCTATTTCAGCACCAGGAAGCCCATGTAGAGCTTGTGACAGGTCCTGGTGAGGTTTTTTTTGGTCGAAGCGGCCGGAGAGCCGTTCTAGGAGGAAATATGAATGAAATAAAGCAATCTACGGGGAACAATAATCCCCATGTCATTTTACTGTATGGCCAGAGCAAGATCGGCCTGAGTTCGATTGCGGCCCAGTTCCCGGCGCCACTTTTCCTGAACATCAACGACGATCTGGAGCAGATCAAGACCAGGTCACTAAGGGTCGGAAGCTGGGATGAGTTCCTGGAGCATGCCCTGGAGATCTCCAAAGGCAAATATGCGCCCCAGACCATTATCGTCTCGCACATCGACGGGTTGTGGGATCTGGCCCAGGATTTTGTGGTCGAGAGCTTCAACAAGCTGAACGGGGCCAACGTCAAGGCCCTGGCCGATGCCAGTTATTCCTTATGGAAAGAAGCCCTTAAGCTATTCGAATCCAAGCTGGTCAAATTGAGCGGACTGGGCAACCTGGTCCTGCTGGCCCATGAGATCGTCGAGAACAGGAACTTCAACGGCATCGAACGGTCGGTGGTGCAGGCCAACTTGGAGCGCTATGTTCAGAGCAAGGTGACCAACCTGGCCGACGCCATCGGGCGTGTGCTTCTCACCGAGTCCGGGGCAAGGCTGGTAACATTTCAGCCGGCGCCGCACCAGATCACGGGCTCTCGGCTGACCGAGTTGCTGCAAAAGCAGTATGTCATCGAGACCGGCAAGAAGCCTGAGTTCATCGATGAGTTGGAAAACCTCCAGCAAAAGGCGAAAAAAATCGCATAAAAAATATAACGCTAATCCCGAAATGGGAGGTGCGTATGTTTACAAAAATCCTGAAGATCATCTGGCTCTTGATCCCTGTCCTGATCGACGTCCTTGGACAGGATCAGAACGAAAGAGATGGATGATCACGCTTCGTGGGGGCAGGACCGGTTACTGGCTGCCCCTTTTTTTGGGATATCAATTGGGAAAAAAATAAACCTTTTCGATGCCTAATATCTTACCATTGCCAATTTCCGTCCTTCAATCCGGAATATTCGTCGTGCTGAGCTTGAATCCTCTCGGAAGATGTCCATTGGACAAAGCAATAGCATACTCCGCATTATTTAGCCAAACAGGAGCATTAGCACTACCACCAATATACGGCGAGACCTTTCCATCATAAGGATTATTATCGCCAGCATCCCACTGAATACCAGTACCACCATGATTAACACTCTCTTCCAAAACAGTACCTAAAGCTGCATCTGCGGGCGCCACAAAACCAGACCAATTAAAAGTATTAGAAGAAACATTGTTTGATCCTCCAGGAGAAACTTTTTTAACGACATAAGTCATACCATCAGAAAGCTTCTCAGTGACGATGCCAACATAAGTCCACTTGACTCGGTTATTAGGTATATTATTAAGGATGTCAAGAGCCCTCTTGAAAGTCGTGACTGTGAAATCAGTAGGATCCTGAGCATTCTCATCGGTGCCTTTCATTATAGCAGCATTCTTCTCAACAACACCGCTAATATTACCATCAGAAGTATTATAATTCTGGATAGTACCATCGCCAAGATCTTTATTATCGACCTGATTGCCTACGCACTTGGCCAGAAGAACAGGATCGACAGCACTGGAGATAAGCCTTACAAAGTACTGCTTGCCATCCTGAACAGTGAAGGACTTATTCATACCATTACGATCCTTGTAAGCAACAACATTACCTTCGGAGTCTGTGAATACAGCATAGCCGGTGTAATGGCCTGCGGCGTCAGTGACAACAATATCAGATATTGAATTAGAGCCTGAACACTTGAACTGGCCTCCGCTAGTGCCAGTGACCTGGGTGCCGTTGGCAAGCTTCACAAGAAGATTGCCGTTCACAGCAGCGTCGGTGACAACGTCCTTGTTCTGAATTGTGATGGTGTAGTCGCCGCCGCTGTTGTCATCGGTTTTCTTCTTGGTCAGGAAATAGACCCCCACCCCCACTGCCGCCACGCCCAGCAAAGCAATGAGCCAGGGGAACTTTTTATGCTTCTTAACGATTGGCGTCCCCGCCTTCTCCTGGAACTGCGGTGAGCTCTGTTCCATGGCCCAGGTTACGCCTATCCCGATAAATGCGATCAACACCACTACAGCGATAGTTTTTTTCCAGCTATGAATGCCCATTTATCCTCCCTGAAAAAGCATTATATGCAAAAATTACAAGAAATGGGAGGGGCACGGCGCGCCGAAAATCAATAATATTTCGCAACCTTTTTCTCTCCTCATTTCCCCCTTACTTGCTCTCACTATGATTTCAATCAGTTCTGTAAAATATTGAAATCATATAGTGAGACAACCCTCCGGCCAAGGGGGGACAAAGGGGGGATCCGCTATCGTTAAAACAAGAAATTATGTCAACCATTGCGGATCTAATTTGCACGTCGCCAAAGGGAGTGGAACGCCCTGGATTCCTCATGCAACAATATGCGAAATTTCAGGACAGCCAGGAATGGTCCTTTATCAGGGCTTCAACGGCGTACAGGGGGATGGATTGGATCTTCTGATCGGAAGCGAAACCGGATTCACAAATCCTGACGCCGCCGGTGCTTCTTTTCTGTTCCATAAAAAGCCGCAAGCTTTTCATCCGGCCCGTTGTTCCGCTCTTGACTTCCACCGGGATGATCCTTTCGTTGCTGCTGATGACGTAATCCACTTCAGCATTGCTGGATTTTGCCTCTCTATGCCAGTAAAACAGCGAGGGAGCCTGGCGGAAATCCACATAGGCGATCAGCTCGAGCCCGACAAAAAGTTCGGCCATCGTCCCATGATTCACACCCATCAGGTCCGTTTTCAAGAGCAAGCTTTTATAGTCCAGCTTCATCAGCCTCTGGGCCAAGCCGATGTCGAAAAGCAGAACCTTGAATTTGTCGGGATTCACCTCCGCGCCCAATGGTATCCCGTTGGCGCTGGTGTGACACACTTTGTAAGCCAGCCCGGCCATCTCGAGGAGAGTCAGCGCCTCCCGGTAAAACTTGCTGCGCGTGTCCTGGGAGATCCTGCTGTACTTGAATTTCCCCCCCAGCTGCAGGGGGATGGAATTGAACACCTGTTCCATGTATTTCAATTGGCTCTCCCTGGCGTATTTATGAAAGTCGGTCCGCAGAGTGTGCAGCATATCGCTCTGGATTTCCAGGCATTTTTCCAGCCCGGCGCCGTTGACATGGTTCTGCACCACTTCGGGCATCCCCCCTGTCATGCAGTAATTCTTGACCTCCGACAGGAGCTTTTCGTGGAATGGTTTCTGCAGGGGAACATAACGGTTCTCCAGCAGCATGTTGCGCATGCGGCCGTTTCCCCCAGCCTCCAGGAATTCAGCGAAGGAAAGGGGATATACCTGGATAACATGAATCCGGCCGACCGGGATCGCTATGTTGCGCAATTCGAATTCTAAAAGCGATCCGGCCGATATGACATGAAGCTCCGGCATCTCCTCATAAAAGTATCTGAGTGCAGTAATGGCTCTGGGGCAATTTTGGATTTCATCAAGGAAAAGGAGGGATTGACCCGGTTTGATCTCTTTGCCAAGATAATTGGCTAAATTCCGGCAGAGGGAACGCGGCTCCAGATCGCCCTGGAAAAGACCACAAATTTCAGGATTCTTTTCGAAATTCACTTCGATATAGTTTGGGAAGGTTTTGCCAAATTCCTTGGCCAGCCAGGATTTCCCCACCTGACGGGCGCCGCGCATCAGGATAGGCTTGCGGTTTGAACCGACCTTCCAATCCAGCAGGGCCTGAAAAATGTCTCTTTTCATTGCTCCTCCCTCCTTTACAGAAAACTTACATTAGAATAGTAGCATAATTATTGCTATAAATCAATGTTTAATTATCAGTTTTTGTGCTAAATGGAAGGGATTTATTGATTTCCTTGATTTAACGGTAAATTAAAATCGAAATTTCCGCCGAAATCTTTTTTCACTACCCCGTCCTATTCGGCCGGTTTTCCGCCCTTCAGATAAACCACCCAGCAGCGGCCCAGGCCAAGAATTTCCTCGATTGCCGGCTCGTAGCGCCCCGCGACGTCCACGACCGCCAGGCCGAACTTGTTGAAGAACGACTTGGCGGCGATGGTGCAGCCGAAGTGGGGTGCCGAGAGCTTCAATGCGCCGGGCTTCTTGCCGTCCCTTGTGAATTCCAGGATGAGGGCGTGGTTGCGCCGCGAGTAGTGCAGCCGCGCGTGGCTGCAGCCGGCAATCTCCCCCTGCGCCGCCCTGATGAACCCGCTGTTCAGGAGCAGGATGCCGCGCCGGCTGACTACATTGCCGTCAGAATCAGTGAACACAGCATAGCCGGTGTAATGGCCTGCGGCGTCAGTGACAACAATATCAGATATTGAATTAGAATCAGTGAGCTTGAACTGGCCTCCGCTAGTGCCAGTGACCTGGGTGCCGTTGGCAAGCTTCACAAGAAGATTGCCGTTCACAGCAGCGTCGGTGACAACGTCCTTGTTCTGGAGTGTGATGGTGTAGTCGCCGCCGCTGTTGTCATCGGTTTTCTTCTTGGTCAAAAAATAGATCCCCACACCCACCGCCGCCACGCCCAACAAAGCAATGAGCCAGGGGAACTTTTTATGTTTCTTAACGATTGGCGTTCCAGCCTTCTCCTGGAACTGCGGAGAGCCCTGTTCCATGGCCCAAGCCACACCCACCCCTATGAACGCGATTACCACAACTATGGTGATTTCTTCTTCCATCCCTGAACACCCATGAGCCCTCCTGGAAAGAGCATTATCGCCGACCATTTTAAAAAAGGCAAATTAAAATCATTTAAGTCCTGCCCAAAAAGAGCAGGCAAGGAGAATAAAATGACAGTTATTATCGCATCAACACCCACATCAAAAAAAATCACCAACAACCATGAACGGCTGGAGGCCATCTTCCATACTGTGGATACGATATTTACAAGCTGACGCAACCGGTATGGGAATTCAATAAAATCAGGGATTTATCAGGCGGCGAAAACCACTTCGCCGTTACGCGCGAAATCAACTATGAACGAATCGCCCTTTTCCCACTCGGCCCTGGTCATGGCCACGGCTTCAATCGGCTGGAAAACCTCGTAAATCGCAGCGGACAGCAGGTCTATCCGCTGCCAATAGCCCAAGCCTAAGAAATCGTTCGAAATGACGACCAGATCAATGTCGCTGCCTTCCCGCTGCGTGCCTGTAGCATATGAACCGTATAAAATTAGCCGCTCGATCTTTATCCCCTTTTTTTCAAGGACGTCCTTGAATTGCCCAATGATCTTTAATACTGCTGACTTATCCATGTCCGATAATGATCTCTTGCCATATGATTAATATATATATATCCAGGGAATAATTGTCAAGAAAATGTAAGAGTCCATTGCAATTTCATTGCAGGTCAAATGACTTTGCAATGGGAAAAACCCCGAAACGCAGATGGCAAGTGGCAGCGCTACGGGAACGCATCGCTATGCCGAGGTTTTCCGAGGCATCGAGCGATGCCACCCCTTTCTTTGGGAGCCCGTCACCATGCTGAGGTCCACCGAAGCATCTGGTGACGGCACCCTTAGTCAAGAGGTCGAAGAGCAAATAGCTACGGGGGTGGATGCGCAACTGCTGTTGCGCACCCAAGGGGCAGCTCGCTACGCTCGCTGTCCCAATTCGCTGCTGCGAATTGGTCGAACCCCGGGAATTCTAAACCGGGGTTCTCATCCCCGAATACGAGCTCGAGGAAGTGGCAGCGCTACGGGGATTCGAACCCCGGTTTAGTGACTGAGAATCACCCGTCCTAACCCCTAGACGATAGCGCCACGAGGGTAAAAAAAGCGGAGTAAAAAAAGAAACAACCGCTTATTGCCAAGAAGAAAAATGGCTGGGAAGCAGGGACTCGAACCCCGATTATACGATCCAGAGTCGCATGTCCTGCCATTGGACGACTTCCCAGCTCGAATGCGATTATACCCGACTTCAAAATACATGTCAAACGTTTTGATCAGATAGGTACGGGCGAAAAATTTTTCGCCCCTACAATTATTGTAATTAACCCCTAGAACCAATTACCGGAGCATAATACTTACGGATGAACTTTTCCTGGACCGCGAACGACCAATGCACGTCGCGCAGGAAAAGCGCCGCCGATTGCGCGTCACCGGCTGCCAGGAAATCCACGATCTCCTGGTGCTCGCGAATGGACGATTCCTCCCATTCCTTGATCCATTGCCGCTGCTGGGGAAAATCGTAGAGCCGCTTTTTCAGGTTGCCGATAATGCGCATCAAGGTCTTGTTGCCGCTCAGCTCGATAAAAATGTCGTGAAAAAGCAGGTTTTTATGGTAAAAAAGATCAAAATCGTCATGATCGATGGCTTTCTGCATCTGGCGGTTCAATTGGTCCATTTTACGGATCCCCGACTCCCCGAGCCGGGAAAAGGCCGCTTGCAAGGCCGAACTTTCCAGGGCGCCGATCACCTGGTAGAATTCCCTGATCGCGGCCTGGGGCAATTCATTGACGAATATGCCGCGCCGCGGGCTGATGGTGACGAATCCCTCCATCTCCAGCTGGATCAGCGCGTCGCGCAAAGGCGTCTTGCTGATACCCAGTTTCTTGCTGGTGGCCTCCATGTTTATCATCGCTCCCGGCTGCAGGCGGTGCTGCTGGAATTGTTGGCGCAGGTATTCGTAAACCTGCTCTTTCAGGGATTTCACTATGATCATGCCTTTGGCTTTTCTCATTCCGGCAGTATACTCCAGTAAAAATATTTTTGACAAGTCAGGAAAATGGAAGAATTAATAATAAGTTTTTGGTTATGGGTTATGGGTGATAGGTAATAGGTGAACAGCGATCAGCGAAATCTTCTTACCCATGACCCATAACCTATAACCTATGACCTGAAGATCCATATTTAATAATCTGCAAATTTGCTGCCAATCCTTGACTTTTGCCAGAACAACTGATATATCAGATATCAGTATATGCAGCCGAAAGGAACTATTTTCTCGATCAAAAAATTCGCTATCCACGACGGCCCAGGCATTCGCAGCACGATTTTTTTCAAAGGCTGCCCCCTGCGCTGCACTTGGTGCCACAATCCCGAAGGCATTTCCCCGGCTGCGGAGATCATGGTTTTCCCCGACCGCTGCCTGAAAGAGTGTGCTGATTGCCTGGTTGCCTGCCCGAAAAATGCCTTAAAAAAAAGGGGCGGCACTATTTTCCTGGAGCGAAATAAATGCGTTGGCTGCGGCCTTTGCGCCCTTAGCTGTCCTGCCGAGGCCCTGCAGCTGGCTGGAAGCCGGGTTACGGTCAACGAAGCCGTGTACCAGCTGTCCAAAGACACTGCCTTCTACCGTAACTCAGGCGGCGGCATCACCTGCTCGGGGGGTGAACCGCTGCTGCAGCCGCGTTTTTTGCAGGCGCTGCTGACGGCCTGCCGGAGGCAAAACCTGCATACCGCCGTCGACACCTGCGGCCATGCCCCTTTTAGCGATTTCGAAAAGATCCTGCCCCTGACCGATCTTTTCCTCTACGATCTGAAGATCATGGATGAAGGCCAACACCGGCGCCTGACCGGCGTATCCAACCGCCTGCTCATAAAAAACCTGCAAAAACTTTCCCTGCTCGCTCCGCGCCTGGCCATCCGCATCCCCCTGATCCCCGGCGCCAACGATTCAGCGGCCGCCACGGCCGAATTGGCCGATTTCTGCGCCTCGCTTCCCAGGCGCCACTCCGTGCATCTTCTCCCCTATCACCGCGGCGGCCGCGCCAAGAACAAGCGCCTGGGCCAATTCGACTCCCTGGCGGAAACCCGGGTGCCGGCGCCTGCCGCCATACAAAAAGCCGGGGAAATTTTTTTGAAACGAAAATTGACCGTCAAGATCGGAGGCTGACATGACCGAAAGGATCCGGAAACTTCGCGCCAGGAGCCTGAGGGCCAAGCCGAGACTCTCCAGTGAACGCGGCGTTCTGCTGACCCGCTTCTACCGCAGCGCCGCGGTCAACGGACTTTCCGTTCCCCGCCAGCGCGCCGCGGCTTTCGCCTATCTGCTGGCCCGCAAAAAAGTCGTGATCCTGCCCGACGAACTGCTGGTCGGTGAAAGAGGCCCGGCGGCCAAAGCCACCCCCTCCTACCCGGAGATCACCTGCCATTCGCTGCAGGACCTGGACATACTGGACAAGCGGCAGAAAACCCCTTTCCACGTCAGCGCCAAGACCCGCAGCGATTTCGCCAGGGAGATCATCCCGTTCTGGACCGGAAAAACCATGCGTGAGCGATTGTTTGCCCACATGTCATCGGAATGGCTCGAAGCCTACCGGGCCGGGGTGTTCACCGAATTCATGGAACAACGCGCCCCGGGCCACACGGTCTGCGGTGAAAAGATATACGGCAAGGGACTGTTGGACCTGCGCCAGGAGATCAAGGCGAGCTTGCAGGGCCTGGATTTTTTTAATGACCCGCAGGCGCTGGCCAGGCAGGAAGAGCTGCAGGCCATGGACACGGCCGCCGCCGCCATGATCGCTTTTGGCGGACGTTACGCCGCCAGGGCCAGAGAAATGGCAGGCAGAAAAAAAAATGCGGCCCGCAAACGGGAGTTGCTGCGCATCGCCACAGTATGCGGGCATGTTCCGGCGCAGGCGCCGCGCGATTTCCGGGAAGCCCTGCAGCACTATTGGTTCATCCACCTGGGGGTGATTAGCGAAGCCAATCCCTGGGACGCATTCAATCCCGGCCGCCTCGACCAGCACCTCCTCCCTTTTTATAGCCGCGGACTGGCTGACGGCAGCCTAACAAGCGAAAAAGCCCGCGAACTGCTGCAGGCATTCTGGATCAAATTCAACAACCATCCCTCGCCGCCAAAGGTCGGGGTCACCGCCGAGGAAAGCTGCACCTACACCGATTTCGCCCTGATAAACAGCGGCGGCTTGAACGCCGAAGGCGAGGACGGCGTTAACGAAGTTTCGTTCCTGATCCTGGACGTGATCGAAGAGATGCGGCTGCTGCAACCCAGCTCCATGGTTCAGGTCAGCAAGAAAAGCCCCGACGCCTTCCTGCACCGGGCGCTTGAGATCGTGCGCACCGGGTTCGGGCAGCCGTCGCTGTTCAATTCCGAAGCCATCGTGGCCGAATTGCTGCGCCAGGGCAAATCCCTGGCCGACGCCCGGCGCGGCGGAGCCAGCGGCTGCGTGGAGACCGGCGCTTTTGGCCGTGAAAGCTACATCCTGACCGGCTATTTCAACCTGGTCAAGGTCCTGGAGATTACCCTGAACAATGGCCGCGACCCGCTGAGCGGTAAAAAAATAGGTCTGGAAACGGGCAATCCTGAGAAATTCGCCAATTTCACAGCCCTGATGGCTGCTTTTGAGAAACAATTGGGACATTTTATAGACATCAAGATCCGCGGCAGCAACGTCATCGACCGCTTATACGCCCGCGACCTGCCCGTGCCTTTCCTGTCGCTGCTCATCGACGACTGCATCGCCAATGGCCGGGACTACCACGATGGCGGCGCCCGCTACAACACCTCCTACATCCAGGGGGTCGGCCTGGGAACGATCAGCGACGCCTTGAGCGCTATCCGTCACCATGTGTACACTCGGAAGGATTTGGCCATGGGACAACTGCTTGAGTCCATGCGCCTTGATTTCCGCGGCGCCGAGAAAACGCGGCTGCTGCTGCAAAACAAGACGCCGCGCTACGGCAACGACGACGACGCCGCCGATGACATCACCAGGGAA
The DNA here is from genome assembly GCA_018897435.1 of Acidobacteriota bacterium. Lineage (GTDB taxonomy): Bacteria > Acidobacteriota > Aminicenantia > UBA2199 > UBA2199 > UBA2199. The sequence goes on from JAHIKI010000072.1 coordinate 20,604, forward strand.
ATATTCGAGATGTATTTCCGCGCCGTTGACGACCGGCCCAACATGCGCGGCGGCCGCTACCGCATCAACCTGCTGCCCACTACCGTGCATATTTATTTCGGCAAAAAGACCGGGGCGACCGCCGACGGGCGCCGGAGCGGAGAGCCGCTTTCCGAAGGAATTTCGCCGGTCCAGGGCGCCGACCGCCAGGGGCCGACCGCGGTGCTCAAGTCAGCGGCCAAGATCGACCACCTGCGCACCGGCGGCACCCTGCTCAACCAGAAATTCACCCCCCAACTGCTGGCCGGGGAAGACGGCATCGTCCGCCTCGGGCAGCTGGTGCGCACCTACTTCGCCATGAACGGCCATCACCTGCAGTTCAATGTGGTCGATGCCGCTACCCTGCGCGCCGCCCAGAAGCACCCTGAAAAATACCGCGACCTGATCGTGCGCGTGGCCGGCTACAGCGACTATTTCGTGGATTTGGGCCCCGCGACCTGCAGGAAGAGATCATCAGCCGCACCGGGCACCAGGAGTTCGGTTGATCAATCAATTACTACGTAATTCGTAAGTCGTAAGTCGTAATTCGAAACAACAATCTCAAAAGATATATCAATATTCTTTTTCTTTTCTTACAAATCACGAATTACGAATCACGAAAGCTCGCTTTATTCCAAAAAACTCGCCAAAGAATCAATGGTCACGGGCTTGACCGGCGGCCGCACCACCAGCGGTGTCATGGCGGCTTGGGAACGGCCGGTCAACGCAGCCAGGATATCGTAGATGATCGGGCCGCAGGTGCGGCCCTGGCAGTCGCCCATGGCGGTGCGCAGGGCGATTTTCAAGGTTGCCGGCGTGTCGTAGCCGTTGGCCACGGCCTGGCGCAGCTCGCCCATGGTCACATCCTCGCAGCGGCAGATCAGGGTTTCATCGGGAATGGCCAGATAGTCTTCGGCCGGGACGCGGTACAGCAGATTGAAATATTTGCCGAAGCGCAGGTGGCGGCGGCGGGCGGACAGCAGTTTTTTCAGGCGTGAGTGGAAAGCGGCCTCGCCCATCTTTCCCATTTTATTCAGGATGGCCAGGGCGGCGATCTCCCCTTCGTTGATCGACTTCAGGGCGCCGGCAATGCCGGTGATCTCACCGGCGGCATAAATGCCGGGAACCGATGTTTCGAGATCGGCGCCGGTAGTGGTCACCCAGCCGCCGCGCTCATCCAGAAATTCAATGTCGCAGCCGGCCATTTGCGCCAGCTCAACGTTGGCGGCGAAACCGTTAGAAACGGCCAGCAGCGGAATGGCGTAGGTTTTTTCCCGGCCAGGGATGATTTTTCCCGAGGCGTCCACTTTGGCGGCAACGACCTGCTCCAGCCGGCCGCTGCCGCGGGCCTCGAGCACGCGGTTGCGGAAGCGCAGCGCTACGCCGGAAAACAGGATCTTGCTTAAGAAACGGACCCCTTCGCTCAATTTTGGCAGCTGCAGCGGCAGCTGGGCGGCCAGCGGCAGCTTGTCCGCCACTCCGGTCCTTTCCAGCACGGCCCTGACACTGGCACCGGCCTTCAGGCATTCGTAGGCCACGGAAAACAGAAACAGTCCCGAACCGCCGATCAGGAGTTCTCTGGCCGGCAGCACGCCGCTGCCCTTTATCAGCACCTGCACGGCGCCGCCCGATATGACTCCGGGCATGGTCCAGCCCGGGAAAGGCAGGAATTTCTCTCTGGCCCCGGTGGCCAGGATGATGCGTTCGGCCTTCAGGGTATGGACTTTTTTTTCATTTTCCTCGATCAGCACTTCGCGTTCGGGATAGATGCCCAGAACCCGGGTACGGTTCATTACCGTGATCTTTTTGGACTTGACGCCGGCGATGAACCTTTGGCCGGCCTTTTTCACATAATCGGCATGGTTGGCTGCGCTGCCCAGCCGTTCGGGCAATTGGCGCAAAAGCTGGCCGCCGATGTGGATGTTTTCATCAAGCAGGACCACGTCCACGCCGGCAGCGGCCAGGCGGTTGGCGGCCACAATGCCGGCAAAACCGTTGCCGATGATCAGTACGTCAGTCTGGGGGCGGTTCATAGGTTTGGATCTCCATGTTGTCTTCCACTTCGGTCATGCAGGAACGCTGCTTGGGCACGCCGTTGATGGTCACCAGGCATTCGTAGCAGACGCCCATGCCGCAGAAGGGGCCGCGCGCTTCGCCGCGCACATTGCTTTTTTTCAGGACCTTGAAACCGGCAGCGGTTAGAGCGGCCAGCACGGTTTCCCCCGGCGTGGCCTCGATTGAGCGGCCGTTGACTTGGATGCGGATGGCCGGCCGGCGCCTGATGGAGGTGACGCGCAGGTTTTCCGTAGGTCGGCCGGGGTCAATGGCCGGCGCTGTGTTTTTTTCGGTCATTTTGGATTTGTCGTGTTCAGGGTGATGCCGCCGATGACCTTCGCGCCCTCGTCATCGCTGGCCGCAACCTTGATCTCGATGCTCTCGCCCAGCCGCTTTGCCGTCTCCTCGTCGATCTTCCAGGAAAGGGCGCCGGTCTGGGGGTCAAGGCCGATCCCCTGGTCCAGGGGCGAGATCAGCTGGAAAGATACCGAGTCGCCGTCGGGATCGACGGCCTGGAACCGGCACTTTAACTCGCCCGGGACCTGGAAAGGTTCCAGGGGGGGGATCGTCAGCACGGGAGTGGAATTGGCGATGCGCACGAACTTCGAACGGACCTCGTCCCCCTTCCTTCCGGGCCAGGTCGGAACCACGCGGCAGGAGACCCAGGCCTTCTTTTTAAAGTGGCTCGGCTCGAGCACCGGACCGGTCACCTCGGAAACCTTCTCGTTGTTGACGACCCACTCGTAATTGAATACGATCTCCTCCGGGGGGACACCCGAGTAAACCGCTTCGGCCGTCACCGGCGTGGAGACGGTGGGGACTTCCGGGGTCAGGCGGATCTCCCGAACCTGGAACGCTGCCGATTCGGCGTCGGGCTCCAGGGCAGTCTCCGCGGCGGTCGCGGCCGATTGGACAAGAGGGCGGTCCTCGGTTTGCTTATTTTTTGCGGACGATCCAGCGCGATCTCCGCACGCGGTCGCGAGCAGCGACAAAACCAACACCATGCCCCATTGAACCTTCATTTGGCGCCTCCTTTCAGGAGAGATCATAGCGCCCCTCCCCACTTTTTGCAAGACACCCCGTAAAAAAAAACCGGGAAGCCCGTCCAGGCTTCCCGGCAAAAATGGTCGAAATCAACCCTACTTTTTTATTTCCTTCCAGACCACCGGGCCGAAGATGTCGTCCAAAGTGATGGTTTCGGGATCTTTGATCTCGAAGCCGCCTGGAGTTGTGCCACCAAAGTAGGCTTTGTATTTACCCGAGGAGAGGAGACCGAAGCCGAGAATTTTACCGCCGAAATCGTAAACGCTGGGGATGGAGATGGTGTTGCCGCTGGCGGCCAATTTGAATTTGTATACTTGGTGAAAACCGGTGACAGGCGGAGTTTCACAGAGGTCTATCTCCCCCAATGGATCGGGGGGCGGCGTCCAGGGAGAGAAGGTGTTGAGGTACACAATATTGTTCAAAAACAATGGGCTCGGTTCGTAGAAGATTTCGTTTGCATAGGATTCAAAATTAAAGAAGAATCCTTTGTAGCTGGCCAGCGAGAAGGTGGTATCCGTGGGCAGGGTGGTGAACCAAGTGGTGATGTCTTTCAAATTGGTGTTGGTGTAAGGGGTAGCGGGAACCGAGAAATCGTCAATGAGGGCGACGAATTGGCCGCTGGGATTGGAGAATACCGTTGTATTGCCCTGCGTAGTGGTGTCGGTGATGTCGGGGCGGCGGCCGGTGCCGAATAGGGCCCAGAGGTGGTATTCCTTGTCGAAACCAAGGGTGGCTCCAAGGTATAAGGTCTGCGTATCGGGAGCCTGGTAGATCTTATTCGGAATCCATGTTGACGGATTCCCGAGCACGTTCATCCGCCACATCCTGCCGCCAGTGTCCTGGTTGGTATCTTGATAACTCCCGGTCTCAAAAAAGTAGAGCAAGTCGGCGATGCCGTCGTTGTTCTTGTCAAGCAGCGAGGGGGGAGCGGCGATCTGGTACATGAGTCCGGAGTGGGAATAGACGGGGACGCCACTCACTGTGGTCACTCCGGTGGATGCACCGTAGGTGGTCTTTTGCAGCAACTCCCCAGTATAGGCGCGCAGGGTGAAGAGGGCCTGCCCCTCCAGGCGGGAAGTCGCCAGTTTTTCCTCCCAGACCGGTTTGGTCCCGACCTGGGACAGGTCGCAGGCGACGCCGCCTGAAAGGAACACTGCCGGCAAGGTTTCGGAGCCGGTGTGGATGTCAGCGAGGATCGGCCGGGCCTCGGTGCAACCCAGCAACGTATCGTTCAACTCCCACAGGAACTTGGGGCCGGTGGTCAAGGGATCGGCCGCATCGGGGTCGGGATCGGTGATGTCGAGGGCGCAGTAGGCCTTGCCGCCGGTCCCCATGCCGAAGATGAAGAGGGTCTTCCATTCTTTATTTGCGCCGATCTGCACCTGGATGTCCTTGACGATCCCCTTGCCGTCGTTGAAGTAGCGGAAGTAATAGGGACGTTCGGCGGCATTTGTGACAGTCGTGAGATACTTGAGCCGGGGCAGGTGGCTGGGGGAGATGAAGGCCCAGAGTTCGGAGCCATCCTCGACCTTGAAGCAGTGGATCATGCCGTCGTTGGCGCCGACGTAGATCACCTCGGAGCGGGTCTGGTTGGCCTCGTAGAAGGTGTTGTAACTCGCGTCGAAGGCCCCCTTCCACTTAATGGGGACGCTCACCACCAGCGGGTTGAAGTGAAAGATGTCGCCCATCTTGTAGCCCGCCGGGGAGCCCGCCTCGTCATCGTAGGGATCCGTATACCCATTATTGCCGCGGATGAAACTGACAACCGTGTTGCGGCGGACTTCGTTGGGGTCGAGGGGATTTGTATCGTCGTTATCGCTGGCGACATAGACGCCCAGGTCCTGGGGGGTGATATCGGTCGTGTTAAAGAGCACCAGGCTGCCCCCCTTGACCGTGTAGATCAATCGGCTGTCGGGAGATCTCGCGGCCAGCAGCTTGCCGGCGTCCCACACGTCCTCGGTGAGCGCCGGAAAATCACCGTTATCATCTAAGTCATAGGCCTTGAGGTACCCCTGCCAGACGGTCTTGCCGTTGCGCGGGGTGAAGGTGGCGATGTAACCGCGCTTGCCGTAAGTGAACGACTGCTTGGGAGCGGCGAAGGTGGTGAACATCATCTCCGCTTCGCGGAGGCCGATGTCGGTGATGGCCGACTGCAGGGCATCCGAGAGTTCCTGGAAGTTGGAGGAGGTAAAGTATTTGCCGTCGCCGTTGATGGCGGTGCGGGCCAGCAAGTCGTTGTCGGCAGTGAAGCCGATGGTATACGTAACAATGTTCTGGTTGCCCGGCCAGCGCATTTTGACCTGCGAGTGATTGGCGGGATAGAGGTTGTCGGGGAACATGTCCTGGTGATTGATGAAATAGGCCACGTCGTCAAGGAGGTCGGTGCCGCCATTATCACGGTACCAGCATGTTTCGAAGGGACAGTAAGCTCTATCCGCGGAGGAGGGCGGCTTGAAACTCGTGAAATATGAGTAGTCATAAGTCAAACTGGGATTGGCCGGGTCCATCGGGTAATCGCCCCAGCCGTGATTGTAGTCCCACGTATAGACGGGGATGCCGTCCCCGGTGACCGGCTGATGGGTGCGCTTCACCGTCTTGGTGCGGAAAATCGAACCATTGTATGTAGAACCCATGAAGTTGTCGCTTACCGACTGGCCATCGGTAGCGATGATCACATAGTTCCCCTGGCAGTGGCTTTCCATTAAAGAAGTCGAAGGTTGGTATACGGCAGTAACAGGGAGATAATCTTTTCCACCCGAGGGGCCAGGCTTGAAGTCGTGCCAGATGGTAGCCAATGACTCGGCAAGCGGAGTATTGCTCTTGCCGATTATTCCTAACACCGCTTTTTTATAATTAGTGAGGCCTTGGGATTCTTGGGACATATCAGAGGGAGAATCAAGGCTTCGTGCCCCTTCGCTGTCGTCAGCGAAGATGTACAGGCCTAATTTTACGGTTTCTACGTTGTCCCCAGCGACCTTGCAGGTCACCTCGCGGGCGACCTGAATGCGCGTAAAGATCTGTTTTACAATAATAACACCGCTGCAATTGCAGTTGGAGGGATTGGCACTCGTGTCTGTCTGAGACGGTGTATCCAACATATTGAATGTGCCCCAATGAGAAAAATGGGAGATGACGTCCAATTGGGCCGTTGTCGCATTCAGGGCAAACCATCTGACATAGTTCGCGTCATAGAAGCAATGATAAGCCACATTGCGGTATCCTAACATGATATCTTCCGTACCGTAAAGGTAGACGGGGTAGAATGTGCCATTCGTTCGCTTCTGGTAGCTGAAAAGGGTTTCGCTGGCGCTGAACGTTCCCTGGACGTTGCTTACCGTCAGGTAGTACTTGTTCCCCTGAGTACTGCGTGCGGTGACGCTGGCGTAGGCGCCAGAGGTTTTCCCCTGGATCCAGCCGGGGAAGTAGGCTGAATCGTTCCAAGCACTGTAGGTGCCCAGGCTCACTTGGAGTTCGGTGGCTGAGCTGATCGCGGAAAGGGAGCCAACGTTATTGGGGAAGTAGGCGGACGCTGAACCCACGCGTACAAAACCGAACCAGCCCGGGTTTTTAAGTTTGAACCCCGGAGAAGATGAGCCGATCCAAGTGCCAACGCCGTCGTTTTCATTGATTACAGTAGAATTGTAAACATTTCCCGAATAAATGGCATCTGAATGGAAGCCGTCGCCGTCGATGTCATTCGCATGCCCGGCAGGGAAGCCGTCGGGCCCATTCCTGGGATAGCTGATGACGGCATTCATCGTTCCTGAACTGTCCATCAATATCACCACATTGGGTTTCAGGCGCATGGAGGATTGCTTGAACAACTCCTCGTCGTCCCAGGCGCGGAGCAAAAACACGAGCGACAGGATCGCTAGAATCAAAATAATTTTCTTGGTCATGGGTTACCTCCCCTTAATATTCGGGCGCGAACGCGGCCACGATCGACTGCAGTTCCTTGCGCGCGCTGCGGAGATTCTTGTTGCCGGCCGACGTGGTTCCCTCCGCCGATACGGTCAGGTCCCAGAGCACGATGGTGGCCCCCGTCTCCGAGCACTCCTCGATCGACATCCCCGTGGGCGGCGGGGCATTGAATCCCAGGAAAGCCTTGACCGGCACAGGGAGCGCCGGGGACGTCACATTGAGCTCCCCGCCCCGGTAAGTCATTTGTCCAAAGGGGATGGCGGGAAATACGATGTCCGGCGGGTAGTATTCGTTGTAAATGCGGCGGATCCCATCGCTAATCCCTGATTCGGCGGTGTAGAGCGCGGTCTTGTCGGCCAGGAACTGGCGGTTGGTCTTCGTTTCGAGGCTGGTGTTCTCGAGGCCGGCGAGGCCGATCAAGGACAGGAGCAACACCGCGATCAACACCAAAATCAAGGCCGAACCTCTTTCTGAATTTTTCATACTTGTCTCCTAAAACTGGATGGGGTAGTTGCGCAGCCCCACCTCGCGTGTCAAAAAATGGTAGTGGTAGCGCCCGGTCAAAATCTGCCCCGAGTCGGTGCTGTCGCCCATCACCGGCTTGCGGTAACTAATGCCGGACCCGCTCGTCTCAGTCGCTTCCTGGGTGCGGAGCAGCATTTCGAAACGGATGGAGCGGACAGTCTTGTTCTGGATGGCAGCCCAGGCGGCAGGCCCACTGGGAACGACCGTTTCCACGCCGGTGGCTGGATCTATTTGGATGTAGCTGATCTGCAGGTCTTGAATGTTGGGCAGGATCGGCACTGGCCCGATCATCCGGTTGTCGACATCGTCAAAGGTGGGCGCTGTCGACAGGTCCGCGGCCAGGTTGGCCCCATTGAAGTCGTTGACCATGACCAGGGTGCGAGAACCGTCGGTTTTGCTTTGTATCAAAAAGATGGAAAAATTATCGAGGCGAATAACCGGTGAGCCGGCAGGGTAGGTGCCGGTGCCGGCGCTGGTCGGATCGACGTAGTGGGTGGTGTTCAACAGCCCGGAGCGATAGGCGGGTAACGCGGCCACGGAAAGGCTGGTGTCGGAAGTCACGTCCGCATTCACCCGGAACACGTAGAAGCCGTCGGCGCGAGAAATTAAACCGAAATCGCCGGCATGCCAGGCCCGAACAATGGTGACGTCGACCGACTTAATATTGGTCGTAATCACCGACACCGTGCCTTCCCCGGCATTGAAATCCCCTGTCAGGCTGGTTATTGCGTTGGGGTCGCCTGAGGCGACCATTATTCCGTCGGGATAAGCCCCGAGGTTAGCGGGGTTGTAAAGGGGCAGGATGCCGTTGAATTGGGGCAAGGCGGCCAGAAAGGAGGTGGTGTTGAGCATGGTCAGCACTGCCCCGGCTTCGCGGCAGGGCTCTACCAGGAACTGGTCGATCCCCCGCCCGGCCTGGTTCATGTCGAGCCGGCGGTTCTCGGTGTTGTGGGTCCGCTGGGTGGCGATTATCACGCTGAAGATGGAAAGGAACACCAACACCGTCAGGGTAGAGGCGATCAAAACTTCGACCAGGGTGAAGCCGTGTTGGTTGTTTTGTTTCATATTCATAGCGAGGCCCTCACAACGGTGATCTCGATCGGCCAATGGTCGTTTAGGCCGCCCGCGTTGGTGCTTCCCCCCGTCCGCCAGGCGGCACGCGACCGGATGGTGCAGGATGTGGCGGTCCAGTTTTCCACGGTGATGATGCGGGTATAGTTGGCAAAGCCGGGGATCTGGCCAAAGCTCTTCACATCGTTCATGCCGGAGAGGGTGTCGTAGGGCTGCCACATGCAGAACTCGATGCCGTTTTCAGCGAGCTGCACGGCGGTGGCGTAGTAGCGGTTGGACTGGTTGAACTTGATGTAGGCGGAGTTCATGGAAAGGACCCCGATGATCAGAAAGGCCATAAGGGAGACGGCGATCAGCAGTTCAATGAACGAGAAACCGGCTTCCTTACCACTGCGGCCCGTTTGTGGCGCCATTGACTCAGGGTAGGTTGATCGACAATGATTTTTGTACATTGAGGCCTCCGAAAGGATAGAAGGTGATCAGGACCCGGTCGCCGAAATCCCCCCCCTTGCGGTGGGGGTTGCGCACGTCGATGGTCTGTATGCCGGCCATGGTGAATGGCTGGGTGCAGGCGTCATCGGTCTGATAAACGTAGCCTCGGGAATCGATGGCCAGATCGAGGGTGTCGTTTTCCACAAAAACCGTACTCGTTGGCCCGAGGTCAATCGCACGGATGGGATCGGCCACCCACGAGAGTACCCCGCTGACCCGTTGGGATCGATACATCTCAAACCCCTGGGCGGAAAACTTCATCCGACAGGGGAGGTTTTCCTTGGCGGCGAGTTGTTTCAACTGCAGGAACGAGGTGGTGATGTCGCGGGCGAAGTCGCTCATCGTCCAGCGGTGGCGGACGTTGTAGTTGATCCCGGCGGACACTATGACAATGATACTCATCAACGCCAGTACAACCAGCAATTCGACCAACGTGAAGCCCGTTCTTTTTCTCATTTGCAGTTTCTCCTTTTTAATAAAGCATTATTCATGCCATAGTATTAAAATGAACCAAAAAACGGCCGGAAGTGGCTCCAAGCCGTCTGGCGGGACTTCCATCAAAGAAAAAACTGGGAGCAACTTGGCATTTAATTGGGTATTTTTTATACAACTATGATGTGTCATCCACATTCTCCATTCCTGACCCGGAATTGGCACCATTATTTGTTTTTTTTGTTTAAAAACAGGAAAATAAGCGAAAAAAACAACAGGTTGAGGGCAATTGCCGCAAAAAGTTTGTAGAAATTGAAATTTTGCAGGATTTTCAATGCTTACCGCCCCCTTCACCGTTGCTGTCTGCTTACAACTCGAGGCATTTGCTTTCAGGACTTGACTTTAAAACGCAGGCCGCCGAAAACAAAGGCCAGGGCGTTATAAAACAGGCCAAGCAGAGCGGCCAGCAGTGCGCAGCCGATAAAGCCGGCTATGCCCCCTATGGCGCCGAAGAACAATCCGCCTTGGATCTTGCCCTGCATTTCCTGCAGCATCATCGGGAATTGGAATATCCAATCGCCGAAAATTTTGAAAATCCCGAAAGTGGCGCCGAAAATCACCCCGGCGACCAGGCCCAAGCCTCCGAAAAAAAAGATCAGGGAAAAGATACGCACCGACCTGATCAGCATCTCGCCTGCGCCGGGATGCTGTTCCGGCGCTTTGGCGGCCAATTTTTGGCTGGCTCCGCAAAATTTGCAATAGGCGTCATGCTCCCCCATGCGCGAATGGCAAAATTTGCAAAAAGTCTCGGATTTTTCGTCGGTCGGCTGCTGGTTTTCCCGGCCAGCGGCGGGAATTTTTTCCGCTTGCGCCAGCTCCGGCTGCAGCAGCAGCGGTGTATCTTCGTGGCCGTAGGGATTGGCGGCCTTCCAGGAGCTGCCATCATAGACATACCAGCCACCCGTTTTGCTGCCCAGCATCCAGTAGCGGTTTTCTTCGTCCCGGATCATCATTTTCTTCAATTCGGCCTTCATGTCATCGCCGGATATCTCACCTGCGGCCTGGCGCTCTTTCAGATCTTTATAAAGGTCCTCAATCTCCCTGAATTTTTTTTCGTCCATGTTTTTTGCCTCCAAGAGCGACGGTCCTCAATTCACCCACCAGAAACAGAGAACCGCATACAATTATAATTCTTTTCAGTTTTTTTGCAACTGCCAGGGCCCGGGAATAATTCCTTTCGATCTGGCAGTTCTTGTCGCGGAAAAAAGGCAGCAGCTTTTCGCATGGCAAGGCGCGCTCCGAGAGCGGTTCGCTTAAAATGACATTAGCGGCCAGCGGCGCCAGTTGCCGGGCCATGGCCGGATAATGCTTATCTTTTAAAACTCCGAAAATAAGTGTGCAGTCGCGGATGCCCTCCTCCCGCAAATACTCCACCAGGACCTTGATGCCGGCGCTGTTGTGGGCGCCATCCAGGATCAGGGGCGGCCGGCCTTTGATCACTTCGATGCGGGCCGGGATGAACATGTTGCCTATGCCGCGGGCCACGGCCGCGGGACTGATCTCCCAGCCGCGCCGCTTCAGTTCATCTATGGCACGAACGGCCACGGCGGCATTAAGCGTCTGGTGCCGGCCTTTTTGAACAACGCGGAAGCGGTATTCAGCAGAAGGCGCGCGGTAGCTGCACAAATAAGCCGCGCCTTTTTTTTCGACCCGCAGCGGCTGGCCGCTAAAAACTTCAAGCAGCGGCGTTTTTTTGGCTTGGGCCTCGGCGCGTATGATTCGCCCGGCGACCGAGTCGGGCGGACAGCCGCTGATCAGGGGCACGTTTTCCCGGGCGATGGCGGCCTTTTCCCGGGCGATGGCGGCCAGGGTCTTGCCCAAAATATTGGTGTGGTCGCTGGAAATATTGGTGATAAGCGAAACTTCGGGAACAACCGTGGAAGTCGCGTCCAGGCGGCCGCCCAGTCCCACTTCCAGAACCGCCCAGTCGCAATTGCGCTTGACGAAATGAAAGAGGGCGGCCAGAAAGAGAGTTTCAAAAAAGGTGGGCAAATTGGCGATCACCCGGCTGCTGATCAGCTCCCGGCTTAAGGAGCGCACGGCACTGATTGCCCGGGCGAAATCTTTCCGGGAGATCGGCCGGCCGTCGACCTGGATGCGTTCGCGCACGTCCTGAAGGTGCGGTGAGGTGAATATGCCGACCCGCCAGCCGGCGTTCTGCAGAATGGAGGCGATGAAATGGGCGGTCGAACCCTTGCCGTTGGTTCCGGCTACCTGGATGTATTTGACCGCAGCGGCGTCAAAGGGCAAGCGGGCGATGATGCGTTGGATGTTATCCAGGGATAACTTGCAGTTTTCTCCCTGGATTTTTTTTAAATATTCGCATGCCGCTGCATAGTGCATCAACCGCTCGTCACAAAAAGGGCTGCTTAGTTTTCCTGACCTGCTTCGCCTTCTTCGAATTCGTTCTTGGCACCCAGGATGTTGGACGCTCCGTCATAGATCTGGCGAGTGGCCTTTTTCTGGTCCTGCAGCTGCGCGATGACATCCTTGACCCGGGCCAGCTCTTCTTCGATCTTGGCATCGATTATCTCAATCTGCTTTTTGGCTTCCCGGAACGTGGACTCGTAAAACGCTTTGGCCTCGATTTTTAGTTTTTCCATGATTCACCTCGTTATTTTTTTATTGTCAGCGGAATGGTCTTCCATACTTTTACGCGGACGGAATTCTTCTGGGCCGGCGAGTATTTCCAGGTTTTGATCAGGTCGGTCAGAATGGTGTTCAATTGGCTGTTGTTGGATTTCTGCAGGATGCGCACCGTTTCCACGTCGCCGTTCTGGTTGATCAGCACGGTGAACATCAGGGTCTGGCTGTTGGGCATGCTGGAGAGGATAGTGGAAGGGATGTTCGGCGATGGAGTGGAAATGGCCACGGGCTGGACATCGGCATCGTTCAGCGGGATGATGTCGCCCTCCTTGACCCTGGCTTGCTCGAGCCGCTTGAGCTCTTCAGCTTTTTTGCGGTCGGCTTCCTCTTTTTTCAACCGCGCCTGCTCTTCCTGCTTTATGCGGTCCGCCTCTTCCTGCAGCAGCCGGGCCTGCTCTTCCTGCTTTATGCGGTCCGCTTCCTCTTTTTTCAAACGGTCGATTTCAGCCTGTTTTTTACGCTTTTCTTCCTGGAGCTTTTTCTTGTCCTCTTCTTCCTTGAGTTTTTTCAAATCCTCTTCCTGCTTCAGTTTCGCGTCATCCAGCATTTTTTGGGTGGCGTCGGGAACGGCGCCGGCTATAGGCGCCGTTTTTCCCAGCGCCTCCGGCTGCATGCCGGACATCTTCTCCTGACCGGTCAACTGCGTCGACGCCGCTGCTTTCATCTCCTCGGCCGGCTTGCTGTCAACGGGAATGATCGGTGTTTCCGGCTTATTGAAAACAAAAAAATACAGGCCGGCGGCCGCAGCCACTATGAAAAGACTTAGCGCAGCAACCCAAGCGGGGAATTTCTTTTTTTCCCGGTCCAGTTCCTTGAAAATGGAATCGGGCCTGAAAACCGCTTTTGCGCCAAAGTCGGGTTTTTTCTCGGTCACGGCGATTTTGTCTTCATCAAAACTGATCCGCACCAGGCCCTCGGGTTCGGAAGGCTTGGCGGGAGGAGGTGGGGGCGGGACCGCGACGACTGGTTGTGGTTTTTCAAGCGGCGGCGGCGGGACCGCGACGGCCGGCTGCGGTTTTTCAGGCGGCGGTGGCTTGGGGATCTCACGGGGCCGCGGCTTGGGGGGCAGGGGTTTGAGATCCACCTTGATGCCTTCCCGCTGGATATCGGTTTCGAAAAGGCCATAGATAAAGTGGGAAAGATGCACCGGACCGGAGATGTGATCGTACTTTTTATGAATGAAGACCTCCAGGTCGGCGGTCATGGTCGCCGCGTTCTGGTAGCGCTTTTCGCGATCTTTGTTTAACGAGGTAAGGATGATCTTTTCCAGGGCCGGATCGATGTCCGGGTTGATCTCGCGCGGGTTGAGAATCTCCCCGTTCTGGACTTTCTTGAGTACCATCATTTCCGTGGTGTCAAGGAACAGCTTCTTGCCGGTCAGCAGCTCAAACAGGACCACTCCGGCCGAGTACAGATCGGAACGAAAATCGATGTCGCTCTCACCGCGGGCCTGCTCGGGGGACATATATAGCAGCTTGCCTTTGAGAGCCCCCGACAGGGTCTGGTGTATCTTGATCGTGGCCTTGGAGACCCCGAAATCGGTCAACTTGACGTCACCGCTGTAAGAAATAAGTATATTGGGCGGGGATACGTCGCGATGGACGATCTCCAGGGGCCGGCCGCGGCTGTCCTTGGCCTTGTGGGCGTAATTCAGGGCTTCAAGAATTTTGATGGTCAGGTACAGGGAGATCTCCTCGGGAAACCAGCTGTCCCTTTCACGCAACCTGGTCTGAATCTCGCGCAGGTCCTTACCCAGAACATACTCCATGGCGATGAAATAATAATTGTCCTTGCGGCCCAGGTCGTAAATCTGAATGATGTTGGGATGCGAAAGTTCAGCCGCGATCTTGGCTTCGTCCACCAGCATTTCGATGAATTTGTCGTCTTCGCCATACCCGGACAGGATCTTTTTGATGGCGATCACTTTTTCAAAACCCTTGACGCCTTTTTTCTTGGCTTTGTAGATCTCGGCCATGCCGCCGCGGGCGATCAAACCGAGCAGGACGTAGTCCCCCACTTCGTTGGGATTGTCCTGGGGCACGGCTTTTTCAGCAAGTTTGGTTTCTTTGCTTGCCGCACTCTTTTTGTCTTTAGCATCAGGTTCGGGCTCTTTGTCCTTTTGCAACGATTCCTCCCCCAATTCGATGATCTCATCCTCGAGTAGTTTTTCTTCTTCCTTGACGATGATTTTTTCGAGGGCTGCCGGCGCCGATTCCGGTTCAAGCTTCGCTTCAGGTTTGGGCGCCGCTTTTTCGCTGGGTTTGACCTGAGGTTCGCCGGGAGAACTGGGCGGGGCCGCGGGTCGCTTAGGCTTAAGCCCAAGCCCGGAGAGGGTGTCTTCGAAACGCCGGGCGATGTCGTCCTCGATCTTGCGCATCTTGTTTTCCGGCATTGACTTTTTTACAGTATGGCGCAGGCTGTCCAGGCTGTCGTTGATACTCTGGGCGCTGGCGGCGGCTTTCCTGCTCTCCTGGACCCGGCCTGTATCGCCGGGCGGGGTGGCAATAAGGGTTGTGCCTGGGTCCGGCTTTTTGATCTCCGGAACCACTTCGGGCTCCTTCTTCAACAGCACGGTTTGGGCCGGGTCGGCATGTCGCGGTTCTTCTTTTTTCGGCTGAATATTCGGGGCCGGCTGCTCGCCGCCCAGGTCGATCTTGAATTCGGGCACTTTCTCGATTTTTTGGATGATGTCTCCAAAGATATCAGCGGAACTCAACTTGCCAGATTCATCATCAGCGAATTTCGGGGCCGGGATCTTGGCCGTATCAAACACCGGGATCTGGGTGGAGGCAGCCGAGGTGATCGTTCCCAGATCGCTGGCCGACAGGTTCAACAGGTCCAGCACCCGATTTTTGAATTTTTCCTTTTCCAGGGGCTTTTCAAAAAAATCGTCGGCCCGATATTGGGTAATGGCTTGATGCTTGTATTCCACCCCTTTATAAATTGCGCTAATAATGATGATCTTTATGCCGGGATGATCCTGGGCCACGGCCAAAGCCAAGTTGAAACCGTGAAAACGAGGCAGCATGGCCGCAGTGATCATCAGATCGAATGGGCGGCTGTTCAGGAGCCGCTTGGCCATCTCGCCTTCGCTGGCCACCGCAATTTCAAATAGCGGCGGTTGAAAAAGTTCCTTTATGACATTTATGGTTGACTCGTCGTATTCCACCAGCAAAATGTTCTTGGTCATATGCATCTCCTGTTAACCTTACCACTGCACATTCCGCTACAGGCGGGTTTAAAATCCACCCCTACTGCATCCATTTCCCGGCGTATTTTTCAAAATTGCGTATTTTATCCTTGACCTTCCAGGGAATGGGCATCAGTATCATGGTCAGTAAAAAGGCGCTGACAAAGAAATGAAAAGTACGGGCAAAAGGCATGCCGAGAAAAGTGATGACCAGGCCGAAAATAGCAATGACTTCGGCAAATGACAGCAGAACGATATCGATGGTCCGCCAGCGCTGCAGCAGGGCGGTAAGGGTGAAATCCTCCCGGACCAGCCGCGGAGAAAAATAAATGGTCTTGCGCACGGCCAGAACCATGATGATCAGCACGATGGACAGGATATTCAAAACGTTCCAGGCTTCGCGGACTTCCCTGCTGGTCAGGAAACTGCCCTTATGCAGATAGGCGATCAAGGTATAGGCGACGATGGAAGCCAGCAGGGACAAGCTGACGATCATGGTCAGCCTTGACTCTTTGCGGATGACTTCCCTCTCCACTTTTTGTTTTTCAAATTCTGCGATCATGGAATTGATTTACCATATAATTCCTGTATTTGTCAACAATCCCCTTGATTAAAAAAAAGGGGCGAAATTTGTGCCGCGCCCGGAGCAATAAACTCACCCCGTCCCCATTCTCTTGGGAAGAAAAAGGGCAGGAGCTTTTCCCTCTTCCGCCTCCCCTCTCTTTCGAAAAGAGAGGGGTTGGGGGAGAGTTGGTCATTGACTTTACAGCGATTTCACGCTATAAAGTATGGCATCATGTGCGGCTTATTGGGAATTTATTCGACGGACGCGGTGATCGGCAAACTATATAACGGCTTGCTGACCCTGCAGCACCGTGGGCAGGATTCGGCCGGCATCCTGACCTACGACGGCCATTATCACTTGAAAAAAGGCAACGGCTTGGTGCGCGACATTTTCGATGAGCACAACACCGCCCGTTTGAAAGGCCATATCGGCCTCGGCCACACCCGCTACCCTACCGTGGGCGAGGGCTCGGTGGAAGATGCCCAACCATTCTGGATCAACCACCCCTACGGTATTGCCGCGGTCCACAACGGCAATGTTATGAATTTTTTGGATTTGAAAAAAGAGCTTTTCGAAAAATCCCATAAGATCATCAATTCCGATTGCGATGTCGAAGTGATCCTGAATATTTTCGCCGAAGCACTGGAAAAAACGAGCCGTCGGGACGTTTCTCCTGAAAGCGTTTTCAGCGCTGTCCGCCATGTTTTCAAGCTTGTGAAAGGAGCCTATTCAGTCGTGATCCATATCGCAGACAGGGGCATGGTGGCTTTTCGCGATCCTTATGGAGTGCGCCCCCTGCTGTTCGGCGTCGACCGCCAGCAGATCGTCCCCGACTACGCCTTCGCTTCCGAGAGCGTCACCCTGGATCTGCTGGGTTTTTCCGAGATCAGGGACGTGCAGCCCGGCTCGGCCATATTCATCGATCAGAACCGCAATATCCATGAAAAAAAACTACAGACGGCACCGTTCAAACC
>JAHIKI010000073.1 GCA_018897435.1 Acidobacteriota bacterium
AATCTCCCGGCTTTGCTTACTTCTATGTCTCAATTCGAAAATGTTAAAATCCCTTGGCTAAAAAATAAAAGTTTAATCTTTTCCGGCTTATCTCACTCGTAAATTTATGGCTTATTCCTTTCCGTGAAAATCTATGATAAAGTTTAATTAGTGTGTTTAGAAGGTTTAGGGACATAACATTAGTTTTAGTCATATATGCTTTCTTTGATAAATACGTCATTTTCCCCATAAATAATTTATCATCAATTTAGTTTGATTAAAAACAATATTTTGTGTTGCAACCAAGAATATTCGGGGGTTTGAATTGGCAGTAAAGGAAATTTTAAGGCTTGGCAATCCTGGATTGTGGAAGGTCTGTGAAACGATCAAGAGTCCCGACTCAGCGGAGACAAGGCAGATAATCCTGGACCTAAAGGACACGCTGGAGGATTTTAAAGAAAAAAACAGCTTCGGACGGGCTATAGCCGCGCCGCAGATCGGTGTCCTAAAAAGGATAATATTCATCGATTTTCCAAAGGAAATAATTTCAAGGCTGATGATCAACCCGAAAATCGTCTGGCGCAGCTTGGAAAAGATCCAGTTGTGGGATGATTGCTTCAGCTTCCCCGACCTGCTGGTCAAAGTGGAAAGGGCAAAGGAAATAAAAGTCGAATATCTTTCAAGCGATGGTGAAAATTGCTCTGTTTCCGCGAAGGGTGATTTGTCGGAATTGCTGCAGCATGAAATCGACCACCTGGATGGGATTCTTGCAGTTCAACGGGCGATCGACGGCAAATCCTTCGCTTTCAGAAACGAATGGGAAAAATTCTGGAAAAATTGATAAAATTATTGGATTGATTTTCAAAGGAGCAATCAAAATGAAAATCGGAGTCTGCGGCATCGCCTGCGAGAAATGCCCGCGCATGGTACAAAAATCGTGCCCGAATTACCCGCAGGGGTGCGTGCCCAAGGAAAACAAATTCTGCAGGATCGCGACCTGCGCCTTCGAAAAAGGCGTCAGCCTGTGTTTCAAATGCTCGGACTTCCCCTGCGAAACCACGAAAGCGGGGCCGATCGCATTCGGCTATTGCCAGTATATTTCCGAAAAAAGCTGACGGTCCGCATCCGATACGCATCAAAAAGATTCAGGAGGACAAGGATGAAAAAACTTCCATTCTACATCGTGGATGTGTTCGCCGAAAAGAAATACGCCGGCAACCAGCTGGCGGTTTTTCGTGAAGCACATACGCTCAGCAGCGAAGAGATGCAGCAGATCGCCCGTGAAACCAATTTTTCCGAAACCACGTTCATTCTTCAGGACGAGCCCCGTGACGGCGGCTACGACGTGCGCATCTTTACGCCAATGGAAGAGGTCCCGTTCGCCGGCCATCCAACCTTGGGGACCGCGCACGTCATCCGCAACGAGATCCTCAAAGGAAAAGCCGAAGCGCTGACCCTGAATTTGAAAGTTGGCAAGATCCCGGTCACTTTCGGCCGGGACGGCTATTACTGGATGAAACAGATCGAGCCCGAGTTCGGCAAGAATCACCCTGCGGAAACCATTTCGGTCATCCTTGGCTTGCCCGTAACCGATATCGACGGCCGTTTTCCGCTCCAGGAAGTTTCCACGGGAATACCCTTTTTTATCGTTCCGTTAAAGACTCTTTCCGCCTTGAAAGCCGCAAAGGTCGACCAAGATAAATATTTCGCATTCATAAAGGATTCATGGGCCAAGGGGATCCTGGTTTTTTGCCCGGAAACGCACGAAGCCCAGAACGACATCAGCGTGCGCGTTTTTGTCGATTACTTCGGCGTGCCCGAAGACCCGGCCACCGGCAGCGGCAACGGCTGCCTGGCCGGCTACCTGGTCAAGCACCGCTATTTCGGCAAGAACAGCATCGATATCCGCAGCGAGCAAGGCTACGAGATCGGCAGGCCCTCGCTGCTGTTGTTGCAAGCGGAAGAAGGAAATGCCAAAATCAACATAAGCGTCGGCGGTAAAGCCGTGATCGTCGCCAGAGGTGAATTCGTTTGATTTTAGGTATTCCTTCCCAATTATCCAGCAAGCAGCAGAATGAAAACCGTTCTCAATAAAGAAAATTCGATTTTTTTCTTCATTAATATTATACTGCTGGCGATTATTCTAGACCTAAAGTGGAGTTACTCATGAAGCCAAAAACCAGGAAATCGCCAAAAGATTCAACGGGCAAAAGCCAACGAATGCCGGCCTTGTTCATCGGCCACGGCAACCCGATGAATGCCATCGAGGACAACGAGTTTACACGCCGCTGGCAACAGGTGGGCAAATCATTGCCTAAACCCAAGGCCATCCTGTGCGTCTCGGCCCACTGGCAGACCTGGGGCGCCCTGGTCACGGCCATGGAAAGCCCGCGCACCATCCACGATTTCGGCGGCTTCCCGCCGGAGCTTTACCAGGTTCAGTATCCCGCCCAAGGCAGCTCCTGGCTGGCCGGGGAGATCCGCAACTCCATTAGCGCCAGCAAAGTGGGCTTCGATTTGGACCGGGGCCTGGACCACGGCTGCTGGAGCGTACTGAAGCGGATGTTCCCCGCTGCCGATCTGCCGGTGGTTCAGCTCAGCCTGGACTATACCAAATCAGCGGTGAAACACTATGCCATGGGCCGGGAACTGGCAGACCTCCGGGATAAAGGCATCCTCATTTTTGGAAGCGGCAACATGGTGCACAATCTCGACCGGGTCGAGGTCAGCGGCGACGGCCACCGCGATTTCAACCGTCCGTTCGGGTTCGATTGGGCGATCGAGGCGAACGACCTGTTCAAGAAACTGATCGACGAGGACCGCCACCAAGAACTGGCCGACTACCGGTCAATGGGGGATGCCGCGCAACTGGCCGTGCCCAGCCCCGAGCATTTTCTACCGCTGCTCTATGTTCTTGCCCTGAAACAGAAAGGGGAAAAGATAGCCTATTTCAATGACAAGCTCCTGGCCGGCTCGCTGGCCATGACCTCTTTCACTATCGGGTGACCGGGCGGCTGGGAACGAAATGAACATGTCCAAAGCTCGAAAAGGGCTGCTTGCATTGTGCGGCATGGTCGCGGTCGGACTGGGTGCCGCCGGCATCTTCCTGCCGCTCCTGCCTACCACTCCCTTTCTTCTCCTGGCAGCCGCCTGCTTTTTTCGCAGTTCGGACCGCTTATACAATTGGCTTATTACCCACAGGTGGTTCGGCCGCTATATCCGCCAATACCGGGAACACAGGGCCATCTCCCGGCAAACCAAGGTGGCGACTCTCGTACTGCTGTGGGGCACTCTCGCTTTTTCTGGGCTGGTGGTGCTCGAAGTCCTTTGGGGCAGGCTTCTGCTGTTGGCGGTCGGAGTAGGGGTCACCATGCACATAATGAGCATGAAAACACTGAAGTGAAATCAAAGCTGTGGCCCGTTTCGAATTTTGCCGTGATTTTAGATTTCAGTTTTCTGAAAGGCGTCGGCCTGCTATTTTTTTGACTCATCCTTTGAAAAAAACATCTTGCTCTTGTTAAATAGAACAAGGACCACGATTTTCACTTGTTTATCTGAAGACAAAAAGATAGAATCACGGTGAAACAAAGGAAACAAAAGAGGGACAAAGCACGCTCAATAGCAAATGCGTATCAGATCTGTGAAAAAGAGGGAAGCTGCACCCACACTGCCTCCGCGCCTGGCCCTGGCCATAGGCATCCTGGCCGTCTCCTCGGGATCGATCTTCGTCCGCATCGCCCAGGAGGATGCCCCTTCCCTGACCATCGCAGCTTTCCGCCTGGGACTGGCAGCGCTGATCTTGCTGCCGGTGGCCTGGTTGCGCTGCCGCGGAGAGCTGTTGGAACTCAAGGCCTCTGATTGGGGGTGGGCGTTGGCTTCGGGCTTTTTCCTGGCCATCCACTTCGGCACCTGGATCACTTCGCTCGAATACACCTCCGTGGCCAGTTCGGTGGTCCTGGTCTCGACGTCGCCACTTTGGGTGGCGCTGGCGGCCCGGGTCTTTCTGGATGAACCTTTGACACCGGCTTTGCTGACCGGTCTTTTGCTGGCCTTGGGCGGAAGCATTGTCATCAGCATTGCCGAGGCCCGTACGGGCGTTTCTGCACGGCCATTATTGGGCAACGCCCTGGCCCTGGCCGGTGCCCTGGCCGTCAGCGGTTATTGGCTGATCGGGCGTCATCTGCGCCGCCACATGTCCCTGATCCCTTATGTGACCATGGTCTACGGATTCGCAGCTTTGACATTGCTGGCCGCCGCAATGCTCCTACGCCAGCCGCTCACTGGTTTCAAAACCTCAACCTACGGCTGGTTCCTGTTATTGGCGCTGATTTCCCAATTGCTTGGGCATTCCTCTTTCAATTGGGCTCTGGCGCACCTGCCTGCCGCCTATGTGGCCATCGCCACTTTAGGCGAGCCGATCGGGGCATCAATCCTAGCTTTTCTTTTTTTTGGCGAAGTCCCCTCCTTTTTGAAAATGGCCGCAGCCGCACTGATACTGGCCGGAATTCTTTTGGCATTGCGTCAGAGCCCTACCAAAATCAAAAAAACTTGGCCGTAAAGACCGTCTGTCTAACCTGCCATCGTTTTTCAGTCCCGCTCTAGACTTTGACCAACCGATCCGCTACAATTCCCCTTGGCAAGGAGGAGGCATGAACATCCTGGTCGCCTATTATTCCGAAACCGGTAATACCCGCAAAACGGCCGAGGCAATATTCACCGGCATCCAGCACACCAGAAAAAAACTGTTGCCCATCGACCAAGTCGAGGATCCCGGCAATTACGACCTCATTTTTTGCGGTTTCCCGGTCCATAACCACAGCGTTCCGGCCAAGATGACCCACTTTTTACAAGCCATACCGCAAGGGAAAAAAATTGCCCTTTTCGCCACCCATGGATCGCTGCGCGGCGGCGAAAAAGCCATTTCCGCTTTTTACGCGGCACTTAGCCTGACTGGCGGCCGGACCATCCTGGGCACTTTCGGCTGCCGCGGCCAGGTTAAATTCCAACTGCTCGAGGAATGGATAGAGAAGCCGCAAGAGCGGTCCTGGGCTCTGGAGGCCCAGAGCGCCCACGGCCACCCCGACCTCGTCGACCTGGAAGACGCTCGAGCTTTTGCCGATTTGATGCTGCATGCGGCCGAACATATGCATGGTGCCGGTAAAAAGCCGTAAAACAATGAAATTCGTGGCCATAGATCAATACTAGCGAAATGACTGACTATATTTACAAGCTTGACCTCAAAGTTCGCGATTACGAATGCGACATGCAGGGCATCGTCAACAACGCGATCTACCAGAACTACCTCGAACACTGCCGCCACGAATTCCTGCTTTCGCTGGGCATCGATTTCAACCGGTTTACGCAAGAAAAGATTTTTTTGGTGGTGGTGCGAGCGGAGCTTGATTACAAAACCCCGCTGCGCGGTGGCGACGCTTTCTGGATCGGCTTGAACCTGAAGCGCGTTTCGCCCATACGATTTGTTTTTTTGCAGGACATCTTCCGTTACCCGGACCAAAGGCTTGCTCTTTCAGCCCGAACCACCGGTACGGCGCTGAATGAAAAAGGACGACCTTTTTTGCCGCCGGAATTTATAACCCTGCTCGAAGCGCCCGGAAAAGCTGAATCAAAACTGAAATATTAACAGACTGGCGGCCGGCAATGTCAATTTGATTCAAAGCGGCAACTCTTGACAAAAATGGCAATATCTATTATTCTTAATGCTAAAAGCGGGAATAGCTCAATGGTAGAGCGCAACCTTGCCAAGGTTGATGTTGCGGGTTCAAATCCCGTTTCCCGCTCCATTGGCGGCGTAGCCAAGTGGTAAGGCAGCGCTCTGCAAAAGCGCTATTCATCGGTTCAAATCCGGTCGCCGCCTTGTTTTAATCCATCGACAGTTCAAGCGCTTCCGTTTTCAATAATTTCAAGCTGTTAATAATCAGATTGGCATTGCCGATCAAAACCACGATCCCTTTTTCCCGGCCACTGCTTCTGTGCCTGGATCCCATCTGCTCGTCCATGACCTGCATCACGCGGTTGAGACTCACTTCCTGAAAAAGTTGGGGTCCGATCGGCAGCGCCAGCGATCCCACCCCCTGGCTGTGAAATCGGTCTATCTCACCCTGCAGGTCATAATCGAAACGGCTCGTCTCCACCTGGGCCCGGCCAATGTAATAATTCAAGGCGTCGAGGTATTCCTTTCTTTCAATGGGGCGGACGACGAATTTTCTCCTCTCCTGCTCTACCAACAAAAGAAAATTTTCCAGGTCAATGTATTTCAAACGCAAATAATTGCAGAAAATAGTGAATTTTTTTAAGAAATAGGTTTCGGTATTGACCTTATAGCCGGCCATCGAAAACTGATTTTTTTCGGATTGGTAAATCCGCCCGCCTGGAAAACCGAATAGGGCAAAATTGCCGATCACATAGGGTAGATAACTGACATCGGTCACAGCCGGGGCCGCATCGAACCAATAGACCGCTGGCTGTTCAGCGGAATTGACATTCAGGACAAAGATCTTGCGGTTGGCATTGATGGTGATTTCTTCTTTTTTGGCTTTGGACGGCTGCGGGGACGGCTGCGGCAGATCCTTTTCGATCATGCCTAGGATGAAGTAAGGATTGATTTTCCCTTTCAAGATCAGTAGGGCGTTATCCGGCCGGAAAGTTTTTAAAAGGAATGAACGCAATTGGGCCAGATTGATCCTATTTAAAATTTCCTGGAGCAGTAAACCCTGGGAGAAATAAAAATTACCGACCATCTGCTGGTAGGCCAGCAAAAAAGCCATTTCCTTTTTCCAATCCCTGTCTTTGGCGAACAATGACCAGAATTTTTCCTTGCTTTGCTTGAATTTCTTTAAATGAAAGGATTGGTAGTAAAAAATTTCCTTTAGCAGTTTCGGGAAAGCCGCCAGACGGTCAGGCAGGAAATTCATGGTGATCTTCACATATTCCGGGTTTTGTTCGACCTGGTAGTCGTTCCCCTGCCGCTGCAGCATGTCCATAAGATTGGAAGGCGGTGAATTCAATTCCCGCTCAAACATGTTCATGACCGTCAATTGCGAGATGGCCAGGGATGTGTAATTCTGCGAGCTGCCGTCCAGGTAAATGAGCAATTGGGCGTGGATGAAAGGCATGTCGTTGTCCTGCAAGACCTTGATGACCAACCCTTTGGACGTCGTGAAAGAAAACAGCCGCGTTTCCGAGGCAAGCTCCCGACTGCTTCCCAGAAAGAACAGCACCCCCCCCAGAAAACAAAAAATGCAACGGAATGGCGAATTTCTATTTGTTATAAACATTCAGGACAACCTGGTTTTCCTTCAACAGATATTTTTTCGCGCTTTCCATGATATCAAAGGAAGTAATCTTGCGCAGGCGCTTGAGCTGAACGTCAAAAAAATTCAGTTCGCCGAACATTTGAAAGAATTCGCCGATACGCAAGCATCTTTCCTCCAAAGAGATCATGCTTTTCAAAAAATCAATTTCCATCAGGGAGCGGACGGCTTTCATATCACTGTTGCTTATGGGATTGCTGCCCAGGGCCTGGAATTCTTTTTCCAGAACGTATTTGGCTTTTTCAAGATTGATGCGCTTGGAGGTGGAGATCTGGATGGTAAGGCAATTGGCCTCCATATAATCGGTGAAACTGCTCTCGATCTCGACATCCAATTCGTTTACAATGTTGAGAATATGGTCCAGTCGGGCAAAGCGCGGGTCGGTCAGGTAATAGCGCAAAAAATCGAAATACATGAAATTATAGCCGATCTTGGCCGGAGCCTTGATGCCATACACGACAAAATTCCTTTTCAGGCCCGCTATCATCCAATTTTTAAGCAAAAATGATTTCCGCTGGTTGTGGGCGCTGAAAACCGGGTTCGCAGGTTTCCGGCCCGGCGGGATATTTTGGAAAAATTTGTTAATCCCGGCCCGCAATTCGTTGATATCAAATTTCCCGGCAATGATCAGGAGGATATTGGCAAGGTTCTGAAATTTTTGATAGTTCTCCCTTATCCGATCGTTGCTTAAAAAGCGGATCCTGTTCAGGTCGCCATACAACGGATATTCATACGCCGAACCTTCAAAAACCTTGGAACTGACCCAAGTCTGAGCCTTGAAATTCTGGCTCGATTCCCAGAGACGATTTATTCGGTTGAAGATCTGGTTCTTGTGATAGTCTATATTTGCATCCTGCAGGCGCAGGCTTTTCAAGCGTTCGCTTTCCAGCCAAAGGGCCACATTGATCTCCTGGGCCGGAAGCGTTTCATAAAAAACGGCATTGTCATAATTTACCCGCCCGCTGACAATTCCGCCCATTTTATTAACGAAAAGGACATGATCGTACGGCTCAAGGTTTTCGTTGCCATCGAACATCAGATACTGATACAGGTAAGATATCCCGCGGCTATCGGCAGGCTCATTGCGGGCGCCCTGCATGTGATAAACGCAGACCGCAGCGGCCTGCATGTCGTTGCTGGGAGAAAGGATTACTTTCAGACCATTGGGCAATTCGAAGGAGTTCACCGTGACCGTTTGCGCGGAGATGGGAACGAGCAGAATAACTAAACACCAACAAAAGATCCATGCCTTTATCACTTTTTTATTTTACCGGGGAACATAATTTTAGTCAAATGCGCTTTTTTCCCGGCTTGACAGAAATTAACTTGACATTGGCGAACGATTTTAATTATAATTAATACTAAATTCAAAACCAAGTGGAGGATTTCAGCGATGAAGAAACTTGTTTTTCTTATTTTAATTCTTATAACCATTAGTTTGTCAGGGGTGCTCGCCCTGGACAAAGAACAGACCGACGCCTGGATCGCCCTTGTCGGCGAAAAAGACCTGAAGCTCAAAATGCAAAAACTCGATGACTATTACAATAAATACGGCGGCAAAGAAGACCGCAATTCTATATACATGTACCTCCATCTTGCCGAAACCACATACCAGCTGCAGCAATATGAAAGAACCATCGAATTCGGTGAAAAAGCGCTGACCTACGAGGAGATCGAATCCAGCTACAAGCTGCGCCTGTATCTTTTCCTGGCCAATGCCTACAACCTGACCAAAAAAGATCTGGACATAGCCTATAGCTATGCCGATAAGATCATTGTACTCGCCAGAAAACTTAACAGCGCTACCCAGGACAACTCACTCATCAACAACAATTTTATTGCCCCGGCCCTGCGCATCCAGGTGCAATTGCTGGCAGCCAAACCCAACGACCCGCAAAACGCCGTGAACGCTTTAAACAAAGCGCTCGAGGCGTACCAATTGGATAAATCGGAAAAATCAGCCAATTTCGTTCTGGCATTGAGCGAACGCATGCTCAAGAACAACAACTTGAAAGAAGCGATCCGCGGCGTCGAAGCCATAAACCAGAACAAACCCCACGCGGATTACTACAAAATGCTGGGGCTCTGGTATGCACGGTTGAAAGACCAGAATAAGGCTATTGAGAACCTGAAAACCTCATACCAAATGAAAAAAAATGCCAAGGTGGCATACGATATCGGGGTCTTGCTGAACCAAAACGATAATTTGGACAACGCCTTGGACTATCTGGCCGAAGCCCACCTGCTAAAAGACGAAAAGTATTCCGAAGAAGCCTTGAAATTGCTGCAACATCTCATTTTCTACGTAAAGACCAAGGGGCAGCCGCTGGCAGAGCAGGAAAAGGTTTTCAATGATGTTGTGGACGCGGCAAAAACTCGCCTGGGCATTACGCTTCCCTGATCAGGCTCCAAGCAAAATCTGTCTTTTGTTGCCCACCCGCCGGGTAATATTGTGTCCATCCCAATATTCAAACAAAACGATGAGATATTTCCTGCTGTAGGACGTGACGGCGCGCAGATCATCAAAAGTTAAAATATCGCCCTGGTTGCGCTTGAATTTTTTCAAACGGTTGATGATCTTGTTATATTCATCGTTGAAGATAAAATGCCTTTCATCCAACTGCAGGAATTTTTCCTCGTCGAGCATGTACCAAAGTGAGTCATTAATCTGCTTGAGAGAATAATCCGTGTTTTTCTGAACATTTTCAATGGTAAATATCAGAAATTTGTTGGCTTTTAAAGTTTTTTCAATATCGGCCATGCGTGTTTTTTCTTCGTCCATCAAGGGCAGTTTGGAAAAAATCAGCGCGTTGGGCAGTACTTTACAGGGGAACTCCTGGCTGCATTTTTTTAACAAGTATTTGAAAAAAATGGTTTCCTGTGGGATTTTGACCGTCTTTTCCAATTGAGTGAACTTCAAGGTTCTTTCCCTGCCTTCATACGCCTGCCGCAAACCGCTTTCCATAGCGGCCAGGTTTTGCAGAAAATGCTCCCAGGATGTGACGAACAAATAATTAAGATTGATGACTTTCAGTTGCCTGGCAAGTTCCAATTCGATCAAAACCTTTGCCGCCGCGCTTCTTTCCAGGGAAAAAAAATAAAGCAAGCCTTGCACTTCCAGAAAATTTTCCACGGTCAACAGCGCCAAGATGATCTCCCTGAAAGCTTTATCCTGGATAGAACGCAGGATTTCCGCCATCTTTTTCAGTTTTCTCTGATTGTACTGTGATAGAACTGGCAAAAGCACTGTAAAACGACCCTTGGCGTTTTTAAAATCTATTTCCTGCCGGAAACTGAATTCAACCTGGTTTTTAAAATGAGCCGCGAACAGATCATCGCTTATTTTACTGAAATTAGCTGCTACGCTTTTGCCCGCGATCTGGACATTGCCTGTGAAATTCGCCTGGGGATGGGAAAATTTGATAAAATAGGCGCTGAATCTCATATTGGTTCAATATTGTCCGCGAATCATTGTCTGCATTGGGAAAATTCTTCTCCGGCAGGAATCAGCTGACAATGCTGACGCTGGCTTTTTTCAATAGAAACTTGTTTTTGAAAATTGTAGAAAATGAAAGGTAAGCAATATACAGATACCCGTATTGAAAAAGCATGAGAAAGGGCAGGGTCAGCCAAATGCCTTCAATGGCGCAGGTGATCACGGCAAAAGTAAAATAGATGCCGAGAGCGAGCTCAAGCACCGGAATTAAAATATTCTTGTTCCCTTTGTATTTTTTAGAGGCCCAGCTGTCATCCCTTTTCTCGATCCCGAATTTGGGAGTACGCACGAATTCAGATTCCTTGTTGAACAGGGCTTCCAAAACCGCGGCGGAATTGTTAACCGACAACCCTATCCCCAGCCCCATAAGCAGAGGAAGATACTTGAAGGTATTGGTCCAATTGGAATAAAGTTCCTTTTGTGAAACAATATAAAAAGCGGAAACCGAGGCCGTGGCCATCAGGAATAGGGGCACATCATAAATAAACATCTGGCCCCAAACCAAATTTCTTCTTAAAATCACAACTGGCAGGATGGAAATTGACAGCGGCACCATCAAGAGGTAGGCTATATTGGCCGCCAGGTGAAAAAACGCTTCGACTTTCACCTTCAGGGGCAATGACGATCTGAATATTCTGGGCAGTAGTTTTTTGGCTGTTTGAATGGAGCCCTTGGCCCAGCGATGCTGTTGGGTTTTGAAGGCAACAATATCCACGGGCAATTCGGCAGGGACCGAATGATCAGGGAGATAGATGAACTGCCAGCCTTTCATCTGGGTCCTGTAACTCAAGTCGAGGTCCTCGGTCAGGGTATCGTGCTGCCAGCCGCCACCGTCAATAATAGCGATTTTACGCCAGATCCCAGCCGTGCCGTTAAAATTAAAAAATCGTCCGGAACGGTTGCGAGCCGTGTGTTCGATCACGAAGTGGCCATCCAGGAAGATCGACTGCAAATTGGTCATCAGCGAAAAATTGCGGTTCAAGTGGCTCCAACGCATCTGCACCATGGCCACTTTATCAGAAGTGAAATAGTGGATGGTGTTCATCAGGAAATGCTTGTGAGGAATGAAATCGGCATCAAAAACGGCAATGAATTCGCCCTTGGCCATCTTCATGCCTTCTTCCAGCGCCCCGGCCTTGAATCCCTTGCGATTTTTTCGTTGCAGGTAGGAAATGTCCATGCCCTGTTTTTTGTAAAAATTCACCCGCCGCTGGGCAATGGCCACGGTTTCGTCAGTGGAATCATCCAAGACCTGTATCTCCAGCAATTCCCGGGGATAGTCCATTTTTACTACCGCGTCGATCAAGCGCTCCGCTACATACATTTCATTATACATGGGCAGCTGGATGGTCACCCGCGGCAATTCTTCGAATTCGCTTTCTGGTTTGGGAACGGCTTTTTTGTATTTATAATACAGATAAACCATATAATAGCGGTGCGAGCCGAAAACGGCCAGAATCGAAAGCACCACAAAATAAAGCACCACAATAACTAAGTTTAGATTTTCCATTTCATCCCCATAAGGTCACTATTGAAAACAAATTATACAACAAAATCATTGTCGGTTCAAGCGAGCGAGGCCAGAACTCTCCATCAAGTTTAAGAGTACATGGATTATAAGTAAAAGCATTGTTATTTTGGGTTATTTAATCGGGAGTAAACATAATTTTATTAATCCCCTCAGGCAAAATGGCACTTGAAAAATCTCGCTCAAGAAATAATCAGGAGCTGGCATTTTTTAACAAATCGAGAATTTCCGTTTTCTGTTTCTTGGATATTGTTTCAAACTTGGTTCCCAATCCAACCATTGGTTTGTCATTGGCCAGCTGAGTTTTTTTCCATTTTACGATGCAAGTTATTAAATTTTTATCCTTCAGATCGTTAATAGTGATCCAAATCTTGTTTTCTTTTTGTACATTCACTTCAGAAGGCACCATAATGAAACATCCTTCCTGTGATATATCCAATAATTCACTATTAATCGGAAGATTCTCTTTTGACAATAAAAACTGGATCTTTAAAAGAACTTTTTTTCTTTCAAACATCCTTATACCGCGTGGCTGTGTTTTTATACAATTCGAGTGGATAAAATTTTCCACAAGCTTTATTCCCGACAGTTCTCCCGCTTTTTTTTGGTCAACAAAACCACTGACTTCCAGCGGTTGGAATCCATGTTTCATCTGTATCACCGGCAATCCTTTCTGTAATGAAAAGAAAAAACCCTTTTCTTCAGTGGAAGAGCTGACAATGGTATACATATCAATAATAATTCCGGTATACTTTTTTTCGCCGCATTCTTTCTTAAACTGACCGATAGTCTTATAAAATTCAATGATTACTTCCTTGAAGTGCGCAATAAGCAAATTATAAAACTTGCCCCCATCATTGTTCATGGAAATCATAGCGATACGAACTTTTCTACTCTCCATTGTTTTCTCCCTATATTGACATTTTAATCTTTTTTTATACGTTTTAGCAAGCGTTTACAAAGCATTATTTTGATTTGCTTGTTCCCATTGTCGAAAAAGTCATTGGTTGGCATTTTTAATCAGATATTGATAACGGCGTAGCGGTTGCGACCGTCCTGTTTAGCCTGATATAATGCCTGATCAGAAATACTGATCAAATAATCGCTTTCCAAATTTTGCTTGGGAATCATTGTTCCCACCCCAATGCTTATGGTTACAACCTTATTGACCTTGGAGCTTTTATGGGCGATAGCCGCTTCTTCCACCATTGCACGCAATCTTTCAGCTACAAGACCGGCTCCCGGCACCGGAGTGTTGGGTAAAACGATGATAAATTCTTCCCCGCCCAGCCGGGCTGCGAAATCAGAGGACCGGGGAGTGCAGTATTTGATGATGGCGGAGATTTTTTTCAAACACTCATCACCCTTAGGATGGCCGTAAGTGTCGTTATAATATTTAAAATAATCGATATCGACCATCAGCAAAGACAAAGGCTGGGAATGCCGCTGGCAACGATTCCATTCTTGGATAAATAGCAGTTCGAAATTACGGCGGTTTGGCAAGTGAGTCAGGGTATCGGTCAGGGACAGCAGTTCCAGCCTGCTGTTGGCACTCAACAATTCCTTATTGGCATGCTTTAATTCCTGTGTCTTGGCCACTACCAATTGTTCCAGTTCTTCTTTGCGGGCTTTTATATTTCTAATCTTTAAGCTTAACAGAAAGAGAATCACAATGAGAGAGAAAAGACTGGCAAAAATTCTAAACCACAAGGTCTGCCAAAAAGGCGGGGTAATGGTGATTTGCAATGACGCTCCATCAATGTTCCAAAGGCCGTCGTTGTTGGATCCCTTGACACGAAATAAATATTTCCCGGGGGGGATGCCGGCATAGGCCACAAAATGGCGATTGCCCACGTAATTCCACTCTTTGTCCAGGCCAACCATCATATAGGCGTACTGGTTTTTTTCCGGCGCCTTATAATCAAGAGCCGCAAATTCAAAAGAAAAGACATTCTGTTTGTAGGAAAGGGTGAGCATATCCGTTGCACCGATAGCTTTGTCCATCACCACCCGTCCCCCCACTTTTTTTCCAAGGGGAACATCTTTATTTAAGAGTTGAAAACGAGTTAGCACGATGGAGGGGATGTGGGGATTGTCGGTGATCTGCTCTGGATAAAAAGAATTGAGTCCCTGAATACCGCCGAAAAAAAGCTCTCCATCATCACCTTTGCAGAAACTGTAGGTGTTGAATTCATAACCCTGAAGGCCATCATCTAAATGGAAATTTTTGAATTTTCCGGTGAGCGGATTGAACCGCGACAAGCCACGGTTCGTGGTCACCCAAAGATTTTTTTGCCGGTCCTCGACAACAGCGTAAATCGTATGGTCGGGAAGCCCATCCTTTTCGGTGTAGGTGTGAAATACCTCTTTTTCGCGATCAAACCGTGTCAAGCCTTGCGCTGTTCCCATCCAGAGAAAACCGCGACTGTCCTCATTTAGGCATATGACATAATCATCCATGATACCGTCGGACACTTTTGGATCATAACGAAAAACTTTGAAGGTTTCCGTAGCTGGGTCGAAGCGGTTCAATCCACCACCGCCGGTTCCGATCCAGATGATGTCGGATTTATCATTAAAAAGGGAAAAGACTCTGAAAGAACTCAAGCTGTTGGGATTTTCCGGCTCCGGCAGAAACCTTTTGCAGAGGCCGGTTTTTTTATCAAAGCGGTTCATTCCACCGCCGTCTGTACCGAGCCACAGGTAGCCGGCGCGGTCTTCGACAATGGTGCGTACAAAGTTATGGCTGATGCTCTGCGGATTGAGGGGATCGTTCATATAATGGGTAAATTTGCCCTGCTTGGCATCGAACCTGTTCAAGCCGCCATCAGCCGTGGTAATCCACATGGTGCCTTCACGATCTTTTAAAATGGAGAAAACATGATTGGATGATATACTCCGGGGGTCGAGTGGATTTTTCATGAACACAGTGTATTTTCCGCTAGCCCGGTCAATACGATTCAAACCGCCGCCTTCTGTAGCCACCCAGATAATATTCTGGTTTTCCTTGAAAATTTGCCTCACATCGCTGCTGCTTAAGCTGTTTGGGTTGTTGAGTTCGGAATTGTAGAGCTTGAAATTGGCGATAGCCTTGTTGTATTTGGAGATACCGGCCTCGTAGGTTCCAAACCACATATTTCCCGAATCATCCTCGATAACGGCGAGAATCCGGTCGCCAGCAAGGCTGGTCACATCGCCAGGATTGTGACGAAAGCTGGTGAATCCGTTTCTTTCAGGCAGGTAGTTATTGACTCCCCCTTCATTGGTCCCGATCCACAAAACTCCCGACCGGTCCTTGTAGATGCAGTTTATCCAGTCATTGCTCAAGCTGAAAGGGTCGTTGGGGTTGTGCCGGTAGTGCTGGCAAGATTGACGGGAAGGATCGAGGCGATCAAGGCCTTTTCGCGTCCCCACCCAGAGATTACCTGAGTGGTCCTCATAAAGGGCGAGTACCGTATTGTCACTGATTCTGGTTGCCTCAGCCGCTGCCTGGTGAAAATGATCGAACTGCCCGGTCTGGAGATTTAAACGATTAAGGCCGCCACCAGCTGTCCCCACCCAGAGGAAACCATGGTGATCCTGGAGAATGGAGCGTACATGATTATGGCTCAAAGTGGCGTTTGTACCGAGCTTGGCTTTAAAACGCTGAAACCGGCCGCTTTGCCGGTCCAGGCAATTCAACCCACCGTCCGTCCCAATCCAGAGATTTCCCGAACTGTCTTCATAAATGTTAAAGACACGATTATTGCTCAACGAATCATTCTTTTTTGGATCATGCAGATAAGAAACAAAATGATCCTTTTCAAGGACATAGCGGCAGAGCCCATTGTCTGTTCCCACCCACAATGTTCCGCTCGAATCGACCAGCAGAGACTCGACAATATTGTTGCTCAAGGTATTGGGATCATCCACATCCTGCCTGTAAACCTTGAACTGATAGCCGTCGTAGCGGTTGAGCCCCGATTCGGTGCCGATCCAGATGAAGCCTGATTTATCCTGGACAATAGTGAAAATAGAACTCTGGGAAAGTCCCTGGTCCAAGGACAATTGCTTGCAGCGCAAGCGTTCCTGGGCTAGGAGCGAAACGAAGCTGAAACCGATCAATATCAAGAGAATCAATCTTTTTTTCATTATAATAATTAATTCTATTTAGCATAGTACTTTGTTTGTTTTTTTTCAATAACCAGGTTGATAGAATTTTCCTGCAAATTTAAGAGTATGCGGATTACAATGGTGAAAGTATTATTATAATAGGCTTTTTTCCGGAGTTAAATATGATTTTAATTTAATCATCTCAGGCGTAATGGGAATTGAAATGGTCATGAGCGCTGGTAAAAAAGGACAACGAGTTTTTTTTGATGGAGAATCAGAGAGTGAAAAGAGGGGAAAAATCGGGGTGAGAGGATTTGAACCTCCGGCCTTTCCGACCCGAACGGAACGCGCTAGCCAGGCTGCGCTACACCCCGGAACCTGAGAAATTTTATTGTATCATAAAAGCGGGAGTTTGTGAAATCCCCCTTAAGGGAACGCTGCCCCTGTTTTGGGGCCTGCTGCCGCCAAACTTTGCTTTTATCACCCACAAAAGATATAATAAAAAATTCCGGGGGTGCACCATGAAACGGGCATTAATCAGCGTCTACCATAAGGAAAATATCGAAACAATCGCCACAGTTTTGGTCAAAGCAGGCTGGGAAATCGTGTCCACCGGCGGAACAGCCGCTCGCCTGAAGCAAAGACACATCCCGGTTACCGAGGTTTCCCAGATCACCAATTTCCCGGAAATTCTTGACGGCCGGGTAAAAACCCTGCATCCGCTGATATTCGGTCCGGTCCTGGCCAAAAGAACAAATGAACATTTGCGGCAATTACAGGAATTCCGCACAGCCAAGATCGACCTGGTGATCATCAACTTTTACCCCTTTGAAGATGCCCTCGAAAAAAAAGCCGCTGATTTGGATGCCATGCTGGAAAACATCGATATTGGCGGCCCGGCCCTGGTCCGCGCTGCCGCCAAAAATTTCCGTGATACGATCGTGCTCATCGATGAAAAGGATTACGCACCGGTCATTGCCGCGGTCGAAAGCAACAGTGATATCCCAATGGAATCGAGAAAAAAACTGGCGCAAAAGGCCTTCGCTTATACCTCATTTTATGACTCATTGATCGCGGCCTACCTGCATGCCGGCGAGATTGGCCACCCCGATTTTTTAACCATCGGCGGCCGCATGACGCAGTCGCTGCGCTACGGTGAGAATCCCCACCAAGCGGCTTTCATGGCCATCCGTGACCGCCGTTCGCCCTTTAACGCCATCGACCAGCTGCAGGGCAAAGCGTTGTCTTTCAACAACATCCTGGATCTGGCCATGATGTATGAGCTGCTGAACGAATTCCAGGAGAAAAAACATTTCGCGGCCATCGTCAAACATCAGAATCCTTGCGGTGCCGCCATGGCCGCCGCCCAACTGCCGGCATTTCAAAACGCTTTCCAAGGCGATCCACGTTCGGCTTTCGGCGGCATCGTCGGCTTCAATCACCGTCTCGAAGCCGAAACCGCCGCTGCCATGAGCGAGATTTTTTTTGAGGTTGTTCTCGCCCCTGACTATACGGATGAGGCATTGAAGATACTGCACAAGAAAAAAAACCTGCGCCTGATCCGCATGCCTGCCGGCTACGTGGAAAATGCCGATTTCAAGACCATCCCCGGAGGTTTCGTCTATCAAAGCCGTGACAACCAGACAGCTGACAGCGAATCCTTTGAATTGAAATCCGGAAAGCCTTTGAACAAAAAAGAGAAGGGCGATGTTGAGTTCGGCTGGAAGATCATCAAATACGTCAAATCAAACGGCATAATCATCGTCAAGAATCTTACCTTGATCGGCGTGGGCGCCGGGCAGGCCAGCCGCATCGATGCGGTGGAGCTGGCCATCCGCAAGAGCCAGTCCGCCCCGGCCGGATCGGTGCTCCTGTCCGATGCGTTTTTTCCCTTCCCCGATTCGGTCGAACTTGCCGCCAAACACAAAATCGCCATACTAGTCGAACCCGGCGGATCGATCAAAGATCCCGACGTGATCCTGGCCGCGCAGAAACTCGGCCTCACCCTGCTTTTCACCGGCATCCGCCATTTCCGGCACTGAGAAGTCGCCAACCAGCCGAGTCCCAGCGGAAGCGGCCCGGTTTTCGTTGACAAACGGCCAGAGTTCCGGTATTTTTCATCCATGGAACCAGGCGGCGGCATGAAGATCTCAGCAGTTATTATCACCTTCAACGAAGAGGAGCGTCTGCCCGCCGCCCTTGACAGCCTGCGCGGCGTGGCCGATGAGATCGTAGTGGTCGATTCTTACTCCACCGACCGCACAACGGAACTCGCCAGACAAGCCCGGGCCACGGTCTATCAAAATCGTTTCGAGGATTACGGCCAACAGAAGAATTTTGCCTTGCAGAAAGCCGGTCACGACTGGATACTCAATCTGGACGCCGATGAAAGGGTATCGCCCGAACTGAAAAACGCGATCCTGGAACTGAAAGCAAAGCAACCGCCGGGAGGCGTGGCTGCTTTTGCCATCAAAAGAAAGACCTTTTATCTGGGGCGCTGGATACGCCATTCGGGCTGGTACCCCGACAAAAAAATCAGGCTTTTCCGAAAAAACGCTTCGGTCTGGTTGGGCCGCATCCATGAAAGGTTGCAAGTGAGCGGCGACATCGCCCCTTTGTCCGGTGAAATTTTACACTTCTCTTACCGCGATATCGGCGACCACATCCGCCGCCTGAACCGCTATTCTTCTTTTCTGGGCGAAGAGATCATCAGTCAAAAGAAAAAGTGCCTGTTGCTGCGCCTGCTCATTCTGCCGCCGGTGACTTTCTTTAGGCATTATGTCTGGAGGCTGGGATTTCTTGACGGTTTCCCGGGCCTGGTCATTGCCACGATTTCTTCCTGGGGAACGGCCATGAAATATTTCAAAGCCATCTCCAGCAAACGGTCACCTCAGGGCCGGCAGAATTGAAAAATCCGCAGCTTTGCGATATAATAAGAGCATGACCAAAACACCCAAGTGCAACACCAACCAGACAGCCAAGTGGATCCGTGTCATCGTTTCGCTTGGCGTTATCGGCGCCGGCATCTATTATAAAAACTGGATCGGCCTGCTGGGCATCATCACCCTGCTAAGTGCCTTCACCGGCACCTGCCCCCTTTCCCTGCAATTCAGAGGCCTGCACGACATCAAGATCAAACGCAACAATTCAGACGAAGACTAATTTTTGGCATTTTTTAATCCGCAAGCAACTGCCGACCACACAGCAATTCTTCAAATTGAAAAGATAAAACGCTAAAATCCAAATAAACAAAGGGATGTCACAGGGATAAGGGGTAAAAAGCATTTTCGCAATTTTATTTTCTATTGACTTTTAATTTAATCTTACATATAATATAAGGGCA
>JAHIKI010000074.1 GCA_018897435.1 Acidobacteriota bacterium
ATTGATGGGGAATTATATGTCGAAACTTTATTTATCGGTGCCGGATGACTTTAATCACTCTTAATCTTCGGTTTAGATCAGCGTATTAATGATGCTTTTATTTACCCTAATTGGGCAACAGCCCGTCGAGACCTGACCCCGTTGCTTCAAACCCCGCCTTCTATGTTACAGGGAAATTATTCGGCATTTTTCTTCCATGCTTCCCATTTTTCTAAAATTTCCGGTTTTTCCAAAATTTCGGCTAGTTCTTTAATTCGCGGTTCCAGATAAGCAATATCCAGCTTGTTTTTTTGGCGGGCAATAATATTTTCGGCATCGTGTAAGTCTTTTTCACGATCCGAAATGATTTTATGGAGAATCAGGTCTTCAGATGTGCAAAAACGGACTGGGGTTCCATGAATGTCTTTTTCAATGGCGCGGGAAATAGCGGATTCTTCGAATCGGAGCATTCCAAACAGCAAATCAATTCGAGTGTTGCTTTGAGTAGTGATGGGCAAAACCCTGGTTTTGGAAATAAATTCGAGTGGATTTTCAGGTAGTAGCTTAAAAACAGGCATAAGCGATTGGATCAAGTTTTGAATTTTTGCATCTTCGACCCAAATGGTTATGTCAATATCCAGGGTTGCTCTGGGTTCGCCCCAGATCGCATTCGCCATGCCACCGATGACCATATAGGGAATATTTTGTTGTTTCAAAAATCGGGAAATGGCAATCAATGCGGATTCTAATGATTTCATTTATAGTCGCCTTTCAGATGCGCCAAGGCGCGGCGCATAATCATTATGCCTGAAGGATCAATTGGACGGTGACGGGATTCTTCGGGCAGCAACTTGTAAAGAAAATCCAACCCTTCCACTACTGTTTGTGGCGACAGTTCCACCAAATGCTTTTTCTCCCATTTATTAAAGCCTTGCAGCGCTTTTTGTCGGTCTGAAAATAATTTTTTAGTGTCTTTTTGCATAATGATATACTTTTGTGAAGATAGGATATTATACCATAATTGACAGAAATAAATATTTTCAAGTAGTCTCTAACCCGGTAAAAACCGGATAAGAACCTTAGAAAATAAATTTTTTACATAAAAAGTATAAAAAATTTATTTTAAGGTTCTAAAAAGCGTTTAAACGCCGTTGCATTTCGACCAGCCGCAATTGGCGCAGGTGGGACACTTTTCATCGCTGACACTGCTGCCGCAAATGGGGCAATTGAGAACGTTGTGGTCCTGATGGCGCATGTGAACCGTGCCGATGTGGGTTTCCAGGACCTTGGCAATGGCGTCGGGGATGGATTGGATGAGCAGGCCGTTTGTAAAGATCGGTTCGGCGCCGCCGATACCCTTGAGCTGGTTGACCACTTCTTCGGTCGAAATACCGCTGCGCAGGGCCAGCGATATAAGCCGGCCGATGGCTTCGGCGTCGGCCATGGTCGAGTAGCCGCTTTTGCCGATGGAGGCGAAAACTTCGAAAGGTTTCTTGTTAAAATAGCTGACCGTGATGTAGAGGTTGCCGAGACCAGTTGAGATCTTGTGGGTGGTGGAGGGAATGGCGGCGGGACGGCCCATGGGCTTGGGCTTTTCCTCACCGGCTTTGTTCAGGACCTGCACGGCCCGGCAACCGTCGCGGTAGACGGTGATGCCCTTGATGTTCATGTCGAAGGCCTGCAGGTAGGCGGCCTCGATATCTTCGCGCGTCGCCGCATTGGGAAAATTGATGGTCTTGGAAACGGCACTGTCCACGTATTCCTGGAAAACCGCCTGCATTTTCAAGTGATCGAGAGGGGGGATTTCCTGGGCGGTAATGAAATATGCGGGCTGAGCGGCTTCGGGGTTCTTTTCCTGCCATTGCTGATAGAGCGGGTGAATGTCGCGGATCTCGCTGTCCAGGATCTTCGAGATCACCTGGAAGGCGAATATCGGTTCGATGCTGGATGAACAGCCGGCAATGCGGGAAATAGTTCCGGTGGGGGCAATGGTCAGTACCGAGGCGTTGCGCATTTTTTGACCTTTGTAGACCGATTTGTCGATATTGGGGAAATTACCACGCAATTCGGCCAGCAGGCGTGAAGCTTTGACCGCTTCTTCTTTCATGAAGGCGATGATTTTAGTGCCCAGGGAACGGGCTTCTTCGCTGTTATAGGCAATGCCCATGCGGATCAGCAGGTCGGCAAACCCCATGACCCCCAGGCCGATGCGGCGGTTAGCTTTGGCCATCTTGTCGATTTTTTCGAGCGGATACAGGTTGACGTCGATGACGTCATCCAGAAAACGGACGCCCAGTTGAATGACTTCGCGGAATTTTTCCCAATTCAGCCCCTGCTGCGATTTTTCATCGTACATGTTCAGCAGGTTGATCGAACCGAGGTTGCAGGCCTCGTAATCGTGGAGCGGTTGTTCGCCGCAGGGATTAGTGGCACGGATGGGCCCCTGTTTGGCGGTGGGGTTCAGCTGGTTGACCTTGTCGATGAAGATCAATCCAGGGTCGCCGTTGCTCCAGGCCGAGTCGACGATCAGGTCGAACATGTCCTGAGCGCTGGCCTTGCCAGCCAAGGAACCGTCCATGGGATTGATCAGGTCGTAGCTGGTGTTGTTTTTGATGGCCAGGATGAAGGCGTCGGTGACGGCTACCGAGATATTGAAATTCTGAGCCGTGACGCCGTCCCTTTTCATAGAAATAAAATTTTTGATGTCGGGATGGTCGACCCGCAAAACACCCATGTTGGCGCCGCGGCGCGTGCCGCCCTGCTTGACCGCTTCGGTGCCGGCGTCAATGACTTTTAAAAACGAGACCGGGCCCGAGGCTATGCCTTGGGTTTTGCGTACGAAGCTTCCCGCCGGCCGGATCCTGGAAAAATCGAAACCCGTGCCGCCGCCCTCCTTGTGGACCAGGGCCGCGTTCTTCACCGTTTCGAATATGCCGTCCAGCGAGTCCTCGATGGGCAAAACAAAACAGGCGGAAAGGCACATTTGCCGTTCGGCGCCGGTCAGGGTCGGAGAGTTGGGCATGAAATCCTTTTGCATCATGGCCTGGAAGAATTTTTCCTCCCAGAATTTTCTGTCGGCCTCATTTTTTTCGGCTTTGGCGATAAAGCGGGAAACGCGGCGGAACAATTCCGAGGGCTTGATTTCGAGCATTGTCCCTTTTTCATCTTTTTTGAAGTAACGGGCCTTTAATATTTTCAGCGCGTTTTCCGTGAAATTTTCCATTAAACTCTCCTTGGCCTATAAATATAGTTGATACCCGATTATAAGGCGCTAAATATAGCGTGTCAAGATGGTTTTTAAAAAAAAATTTATGAATAAATTTCTTGACAATTAGTTATTATATATATTATTATGTGGGAGAAAATGGGACAAAATGGGATGAAAGAACGATTCAGGGGTAGTTACATCGCGAAAATCGATGACCGCGGCCGGGTTAAAATACCCGCTAAGTACCTCTCCGCCCTGGAAAAAGATTTTGGTAGAGAGGTCTATCTGACTTCGGTCAACGGCGACCATATTCTATTTTATCCCATGACGATCTGGCAGGAGATCGAAAAGAAGATCGCCGCCATTCCCGTGCGCGATCCCGACCTGGAAGAATTCGTCAGCCGCAGCAGTTTCTGGGGCACGGAAACCGAGATCGATTCCAAGGGCCGCATCCTGATCCCGCCCGATCTTCGGGCCGGCAGCAAACTGGAAAACAGCCTGCTGATCCTGGGCAAGATCGATTATATGGTGATCTGGAACAAGGAGGTCTTTGAGGCGCGGTACATGGGTGGTCAGTTCGGCGATGAAAAGATGCACAAGGTGTCGAGGTTGCTAAATGAATTTTCTTCATTACCCCGTCATGAATAGAGAGGTCCTGGAAATATTCCAAGGCACCGAAAAAAAAACTTTTGTGGATTGCACGGTGGGCGGCGGCGGCCACAGCCATCATATTCTCAGCGCTTTCCCTGAAAGCCGGGTGATCGCCATCGACCAGGATAGTGAAAGTCTTGCCCTGGCCAGGGAAAATTTAAAGGGTTTCGCTAAGCGGGTGCGCTTTCATTCGGGCACCTTTATCAACCTTTTTGAAGATTTTAATTGCCGGCGCCTGGCCGTCTCGGGAATCCTGGTGGATCCGGGCATTTCTACCTTTCAATTGAAAAAAGACCAGCGCGGGTTTTCTCATACCCTGGACGGGCCCCTGGATATGCGCAAAGATCTCAATACCAGCCTGACCGCCGCCGAAGTACTCAACTCCTTTGCCGAGGACAAGCTGGCCGATATTTTTAGCCGCTATGGCGAAGTGTCCAACGCCCGGCGTCTGGCCAAAGCGATCATTGAAAAAAGGCTTTTCACACCCTGGCGATCGACGGTGCAGCTGCGGCGGCTGGTTGAGGATCTCGCCCGCTGGCGGCCGCGTCCGGGACTGGGGCATCCGGCGGCCAAAGTTTTCCAGGCCCTGCGCATCTTTGTCAATAATGAACTCGACGGCATCGCGTCCTGGCTCGAAAAAATTCCCCAGCATCTGCTGAGCGGAAGCCGCGTGGTATTCATTACTTACCATTCGCTGGAAGATCGCCTAGTCAAGCGGGTTTTTCAGCAATTGCAGCGCTTGCAAAAGGTCGAGCTGCTTCGGCCTTTTCCCGCCTTTCCCAGCCAAACCGAAGTGGCCGATAACCTGGCCTCACGTTCGGCGAAGTTGCGGGCTTTGGAAGTGGCATGAACAGAAAAGGCAGATCGCTGGCTGATTTTCGCCTGGCTATCCTGGCGTTTTTCATTTTTTTTGTGTTGTTCATTTATTCCAGCTTGAATCTTAAAAACGTGGACCTTGGTTATCGG
This sequence comes from Acidobacteriota bacterium, assembly GCA_018897435.1. Taxonomy (GTDB): domain Bacteria; phylum Acidobacteriota; class Aminicenantia; order UBA2199; family UBA2199; genus UBA2199. The sequence goes on from JAHIKI010000074.1 coordinate 4,805, forward strand.
CAGCACGAGCTGCTGCTGGCGGAAAAAAAGCTGCGTCTGGAGATCGATTCCCTGCTGGCACGGAGAGCGGAGTTGCTCAATCTGGAACGCATGGAGAAGATCGTGGTGGAAAAACTGGGCTACCAGTATCCTGAAGCCGGCCAGATCATCAAGGTCATAGAAGATGACAATGAATAGAAACCGCCAGGGTAAAAAGCGCTTTTTCGTCCTTTCCATCTTTTTTTTCATCTGGATTTTTCTGATCGCCTTCAAACTCTTCAACATGCAGGTGCTCGATTACACCACCTACATGGCTAAGGTCAAGGCCCAGACCAACCGGATCGAGGAACTTCATTCCAAGCGCGGCACCATCTCCGACCGCAAGGGCGAGATCCTGGCCATTTCGCTGCTATCCAAGTCGGCCTTCATCAGCAATAAGGACAATGCGCTTTCACTGGCTGTTTTTAAAAAAATCTGCGCTTTGCTCGCCTTGGGCAATTCCCAGAAAATAAATGTTATCAAACGCATCCGCCGCGGAGAAAAATTCATCTGGATCAAGCGCAAACTAACCGATGACGAGTTCTTGCAGGTTAAGGCGCTTGCTTTGAGCAAGGATGTGGCCGGGACCATAGATTTCGTTGATGAGTACCGGCGGGTGTATCCGCAAAAGAAGATCGCCTCTCACATTCTTGGCGGCGTGGGCATCGACGAACAGGCCCTGGGCGGCATTGAAACCAGCCTGGATTCCGAGATCAAGGGCCGCGGCGGCAAACTGAAAGTCCTGATCGACGCCCGCAAAAAGATTTTCCAGTTCAAGTATATGGAGCAGCCGGTCACGGGCAGGGACATCCACCTAAGCATTGATGCGGCCCTGCAGTTTTTCGTGGAAAGGGAATTGGCCGCCGCGGTGGAAAAATATCAGGCGGCGGGCGGGGCGGTCATTGTGATCAGCAGCCGCGACGGCCAGGTTCTGGCCATGGCCAGTAACCCGGATTATTGCCCGGAAAACATCTGGCGCACGCCGATGCCGGTCCTGAAAAACAAGGCGCTATCGTTTCTTTATGACCCCGGCTCGACTTTCAAGGTCATTCTGGCGGCTTCGGCATTGGAAAACCGGATTTGCGGCCGGCAGGAAATGTTCGATTGCCACAATGGCGTTTATATGATCCGCGACCGGCAGATCACCGATGTGCATCCATTTGCGCGGCTCTCCTTTGATGACATCATCATTCATTCGAGCAATATCGGCGCAGTCAAGATCGGCCAGCGGCTGGGCGGAAAAAAATATTTTCAGACCATCCAAAAATTCGGTTTCGGCCGCCGCACCGGCATCTTGCTGCCGGCTGAAGAGAATGGCATCTTGAATGCCCTGAAACAATGGAGCGGCGTTTCCCTGGCTTTTCTTTCTTTTGGCTATGAAATCGCGGTGACGCCGCTGCAAATGGCGGCCGCTTTCAATGTGCTGGCCTCGGGCGGTTTTTTCATCCGGCCTGATATCATCATGAATGATACTCCCGGCGGCAGCCAGGCGCGAGTGCTGTCCGCTGCCAATCAGCGGCGGCTGACAGAAATCCTGACGGCCGCGGTCAGCCGCGGCACCGGCAAAAAAGCCGGGATCCCAGGCCTGGAAATTGCCGGCAAGACCGGGACAGCCCATAAGGTTAAAAGGGGAAAATACGCGCGAAGCTATGTTTCTTCATTCGGGGGGTTTTTCCCGGCCCACGATCCCCAGGTGACCGTGTTCGTGATGATCGATGAGCCCCAAGGCCTGTATTTCGGCGGCGAGGTGGCGGCGCCGGTTTTCAAGGCCATCGCTGGAAAGATCATGCTTTACTTAAAGCTTTTTCCCGATATGCCTGCCGAAAACGAGATCCGCATATGAAATACCTGGATGACTTGCTTGGCAAACAAGAATCCCTGGCCTGGCGCGGCGATCTCCATGTACCCGTTAGCGGCATTGAATTTGATTCACGGAAAATCAGAAAAAAAAATTGCTATGTCTCCATCAGGGGCTTCGTTAAAGATGGGATCGCTTATGTTTCCGAAGCCATCGGTAACGGAGCCGTCGCCGTCGTCTCGGTTCACCCGCCTCCTCAGAATCACCGCCAGGTTACATGGGTGCAGGTAAAAAATGACCGCCGGGCGCTGAGCGCGATCGCCAATCGTTTTTTTGACGATCCCTCCCGGCAATTGCAGGCAATCGGGGTCACCGGCACCAACGGCAAAACGACAACCATGGGATTGATTCAGGCCCTGCTCAACAGCGAAGCCAAAACCGCGGCCATAGGCACCCTGGGCATGAATTTCCCAGGTTGCGACCAGGGAACAAAATTGACCACTCCCGAAGCTCCGGAGCTTTTCGCTTTCATGGCCGAGGCGGTCAAGGCCGGCTGCGTAAATCTGGTTATGGAGGTTTCCTCGGCCGCACTCAGCCTGAGACGAGTGGATGATATTTCTTTCGCTCAGGCGGTTTTCACTTCATTTTCCGGTGATCACCTCGATTTTCACCAGACCTTAGAAAACTATTTTGAAGCCAAGCTTTCTCTTTTTAAAAAACTCGGCAGTGACCACTGGGCGATCATCAACGGTGACGATGCCAGCGGTGCGCGCATCATCCGCGAGTTAAACTGCCGCTATCTCACTTTCGGTTTTTCCGAACAGGCCGATATCCGGCCGCTGAAATACGCATTTTCCCTGGAGGGCGTCAAGGCCGTGCTGCAGACACCGCTCGGCAAGATCGACATCCAAAGCCGGCTGTTGGGACGCTTCAACCTGCTCAATATCATGGCGGCGGTGAGTTCGGCCCTGGTCAAGGGCGTGGCCGCGGAAAAGATCAGTGCCACCCTGGCATCATTCGCCCCGGTCAAAGGCAGGGTCAACATCGCCCATGCCGGTGATTTTTTGGTGGTGGTGGATTATGCCCATACCGACGACGCCTTGGAAAATCTGCTCAAAGCCTTCCGCGAGATCACCCGGGGCCGGCTGATCCTGGTTTTCGGAGCGGGCGGTTCCCGGGACAAGACGAAAAGGCCGCGTATGGCGCAGGTGGCTTGCCGCTACGTCGATTGGGTTGTGGTGACCAGCGACAATCCGCGCCAGGAGGACCCTCAGGCCATTATCGCGGATATCGTGTCCGGCTTCGCCGCCGGCTTCTCCAATTTCAGCACGGAGATCGATCGCCGGGCAGCCATTGAAAAAGCCTTGGCCATGGCCGCAAAGGGAGATGTGGTCCTGATCGCCGGCAAAGGGCATGAGGACTACCAGATATTCAGAGAGCGCACCGTTCATTTTGATGATTTTGAAGTGGTGCGGGAAAAAATGGGAGCAAACCATGCCTGAACTGGAAATAGCTGAGATCGCCGCCGCGGTTTCCGGCACCGTGAGCCGGGCCTCCCGGGTGCGCTCATTCAAGGCTTTTCAGTTCGACACCCGGGCCATGAAGGCCAACGCGCTGTTCTTTGCCATGCGCACTCCCAATGCCGACGGACACGATCACGTCAAGGATCTGGCTGCCATTCCAGGTGCCGGGGCCGTGGTAAGAAAAGATTTCAGCGCCGGTAAATTGAACCTGCCGCTGATCCGCGTGGACGATCCGCTGCAGGCGGCGCATAAACTGGCCGCCCATGTCAGGCAAAAATATCGTTCTCTTAAATACATCGGCATCACAGGCAGCGCCGGCAAGACCACGACCAAGGAATTCATTTTTCAAATCCTGTCCCAAAAATATTGCTGCTTCCGTTCGCCGCAAAACTGGAACAATTGGATCGGCCTGCCTTTTTCGCTTTTGCAGATGAATGGCAACGAGCAAGCGGCCGTCTTCGAACTGGCCATGAGCGATCCGGGGATCGGTGAGATCGACCGGCTGGCCGGCATATTAAAGCCCGATGTCGCCGTGCTGCTTAATGTCTTTCCGGTGCACCTGGAGTTTCTTAAATCTCTGGCTAATGCCGCTCGCGCCAAATGCGAGATCCTCAACCACCTTGGTGCCGACAGCTGCGCCTTTGTTAACGGTGATGCGCCGCTGCTGCGCCGCGCCGCTTGCGGCGGCAAAGGCCTGCGGATTTTTTTCGGCAGCCGGGCCGGAAGCAATCAGATAGTGCTAAAAAAAGTGACCAGGGAAAAAGGCTGCAGCCGTCTGCGCATAGATTTTTTCGGCATCACAGAGGAATTTGTGGCGCCGCTGGTGAGCCGCCTCCATGTCGAGAATCTCTTTGCCGCCATCCTGGTGGCCCAGCGTTTGGGGATGAAGAATTTCGAGATCCAGGAAGCCGTGTCCCGGTTGCAGCCGTTGTCCGGCCGCGGACAGATCCGCCGCTTTGGCAGATTCACGATCATTGACGAAACCTATAATTCCAACCCGGAGGCCCTCAAAAGGACACTGCATTGGGTGGACCGGGAATACAAGCAGAAAAAAGCGGCTGTCCTGGGTGATATGCTGGAGCTTGGCGAAAAGGAGCTCGATTTTCACCGTGAAATCGGCCGCTATTTTTCCGGGCTGCATTTTGACCTGCTGCTGACCGTGGGCCGGCGGGCCGAAAAAATCGCTGCCGGGGCCCAAAAGGCTGGCTATCCGGCCGCCCGGATCAAATGCTTCGCCGCAGCGGCAGAGGCCGGCAGCTATTTGCGCGGCGCCTTTATGGGCCAAACGGAAGCTGTGGTTTTATTCAAAGGTTCCAGGGGCATGGCTCTGGAAAAGGCCATCGCGGAGTTCGCCCATGAATAAGAAACCGATAGCGGTGCTTGGTTTCGGAAAAACAGGGCAGGCCGTGCTGGAATTCCTGCTGGCCAAAGAGCCGCACCCGGCCCTGATCCTGTTCAATGACGGCGAAATCACCGATAAAGACCGCCAGGAACATTTTAAACGGCGCGGGGTGCGCTTCTTGACCGGGGGCGGCCAATTCGCCGAACTCGCTCATTGCCAGCTGATTATCATGAGCCCGGGTTTTGACGGCCGCAATCCCCGTTTCGCTGTTTTGCGCCGTGGCGGCGCCGAAGTGATCTCGGAGATCGAATATGCGTTCCGCCAGGTCAAGGTCCGCATCATCGCCGTCAGCGGCAGCAATGGCAAGTCCACAACGGTCAGCCTAATTCAGCACCTGCTGTTGGCCAGCGGCCGCAAAAGCCACCTGGCCGGCAATATCGGTGTGCCTTTTGTTGCCGAGATCGCCGCCATCGCCGACGATTCCCTAGTGGTGCTGGAACTGTCAAGCTTTCAACTTGAAGAAACGGTCCGCTTCAGGCCCAGGGTGGCCGTGCTGCTCAACATCACCCCCGATCATCTGGACCGTTATGCCTCGATGATTGACTACATGGCGGCCAAATTCAAATTGCTTGAAAATCAAAAACGCAGCGATTGCATGGTGCTAAATGCCGATGACCCCTTGCTGCGTGACTGCGGCAAAATGGGCCGGGGAAAAGCGTATTGGTTTTCCTCCAGCCGCGCCCAGGCCCGTGGGGCGTATATCAAGAGCCATGACCTGATCCTGAATGTAGGAAAAGCCGAAGAGGCGATATCACTGCGCGACAATCCCCTGCGCGGCATACACAATTTGGAAAACATCATGGCCGCGGCCCTGGCCTGCCGGGAAGTCGGCCTGACTGCCGCTGAGATCGAAGACGGTTTGGCCACTTTTCGGGGTTTGCCGCACCGCATGGAAGAGGTCGGAAAAGTCGGCCTGGTCGAGTTCATCAACGATTCAAAAGCTACCAACGTGGATGCGGCGCTGAAGTCCATCAACAGCATCGCTGGCAACCTGGTCGTCATTTTGGGCGGAAAAGACAAGGGCGCCGATTTCTCCATGCTCGAGCGGCCGCTGCGCGCAAGGGCACGACAGATCTTGCTGCTTGGCCAGTCGGCTCCCTTGCTTCGCGCCCAGCTGTCCGGCCTGGGGGGACTTCTGGTTGATGTCGGCGACCTGGAAGAAGCGGTGGCAAAAGGGTACGGGCTGCTGGCGCCTAGCGGTGGCGTGGTGCTGCTGGCCCCGGCCTGCGCCAGTTTCGACATGTTCAACAATTTTGAGCACCGCGGCGATGTCTTCAAGCAGGAAGTGCTGCGGCTGAAGCTGCAGGAAGGGGAAAATGGTTAAAGCCAGCGGTATCGACAGAACTTTGCTTACCGTTTCCCTGCTGCTGATCGCCATCGGCTTTCTGATGATATTCAGCACTACGCCGGTCATCGCCCGGGAAAAGTTCGGCGACAGTTTCCATTTCTTCAACAAGCAACTGGTTTTTCTGCTTTTGGGGCTGCTGGTTTTTGTATTCCTGATTCTGGTCAAAACACCGTTTTATTTGAACCAGCGACTGATCATGGCCATTATGGCCCTGGCCTTTACCGGCCTGTCACTGGTTTTCTTTTTTCAAAAGATCAACAATACCAGCCGCTGGATCCGCTTCGGTGGCATGTCGATCCAACCATCTGAATTCGCCAAGATAGCCCTGGTGCTCTACCTGGCCATGATGCTAAGCCGCAAGGAAACCGATATCAACAATCTCAGACAGTTGGGCCTGATCCTGTTGCCGGTGATCTTTATGGAAGGATTGATCCTCAAAGAGCCGGATTTCGGTAATTTTGTGCTCATCGGCGCCCTCACCTTGGTGATGCTGTTCGTGGCCGGCTTGCATTTGAAATATTTCGCGGGTTTTTTCGTGCTGCTGATCCTGCTGCTGGCGCTGTTGGTCCAGAGCAGTCCCATGCGCCAGGAGCGCTTCAATAGTTTTTTAAATCCGGAAAGTTATGCGGCCACGCATGGATTTCAAGCCATGCAGTCGACATACGCTATTGGTTCGGGAGGACTTTTCGGCCAGGGGATCGGCAATTCCACTCAGAAACTTTTCTACCTGCCTTACGCATATTCGGATTTCATCTTTGCCATCATCGCCGAGGAAATGGGTTTTTTAGGGGCGCTGGCGGTTATTGCCCTGTTCGTGCTCTATTACTTGCGCGGCATGGTCATTGCCAGGCAGTCGGACAACCCACACACCTACCTGCTGGTGACCGGCCTGGTTTTTCTCATTGTTTTTCAGTCCATGATCAACATTTCGGTTGCTGTCGGCCTTTTCCCCACCAAGGGCATTCCCCTGCCGTTCATTTCCTCGGGGGGTACGTCCCTGCTGAGCAGCCTGATGATCACCGGTATCATTCTCAATGTATCGCGGCAGCGCAAAGTGGTGTTCGTCAATGATTGAAACAAGCCGGATCAAGAAAATTCACTTTACCGGAATCGGCGGCTCGGGCATGTCAGGGATTGCTCAAGTGCTGCACAACATGGGATTTCAGATCAGCGGCTCCGATATTTCCGAAAATGACACGGTGCGCCGCCTGCAGGCGCAAGGCATTCGCGTGGCTATCGGCCACGCCCCCGGGAACGTCGGCGGTGCGGAAGCCCTGGTCTATTCCAGCGCTATAACCGAGGATAACGTTGAAGTTCTTGAGGCCCTGAAAAATAAACTGCCGGTAATTCCGCGGGCGGAAATGCTGGCCGAGCTGATGCGCATGAAATTTTCCTTGGCCGTGGCCGGCACACATGGCAAAACCACGACCACGTCCATGATCGCCTCCATCCTGACCCAGGCCCATCTCGATCCGACTTATGTGGTCGGCGGCCGGTTGAAAGTGGAAGGCAGCAGCGCCAAACTGGGATCTTCACGCTACCTGGTTGCCGAAGCCGATGAATCGGACGGCAGTTTTCTGAAACTCTTTCCCACCATTGCCGTGGTGACCAATATTGAAAATGACCATCTGGAATTCTATGGGAGGATGAAAAACCTTGTCCAGGCCTTCCGTCAATTCGCCGACAAGGTCCCCTTTTACGGAGCCCTGATACTGAACAGTGACTGCTCCAATGTCAAAAAGATCATGCCCCTGATCCGCAAAAAGATCGTCACCTACGGCTTCAAAGCGCAGGCCGACCTGCGGGCGGTGAAAGTAAAAACAACTGGCTTCGCCTGCAGCTATGAACTGCTCATGCAGGGGCGCAGCCGGGGGCTCGTGCAATTGAATGTCGGCGGCCGGCACAATGTGGCCAATTCACTGGCGTCCATCGGCGCCGCCCTGGAAGTGGGCATTGACATGGAAACCATCAAGGCCAGCCTCGAGAAATTCACCCTGCCCGAACGCCGTTTCCAGTTGTTGTATTCCAGCCCGACACTCCTGGTCATTGACGATTACGCCCACCATCCCAGTGAGATCAGGGCCACCCTGCAAACCATGCGCGTCAGCCGCTGTCGCCGGGTAATTGCCGTATTCCAGCCGCATCGCTTCACCCGCCTGCACATTCTGATGAAGCAATTCACCAAGGCTTTCAGAAAAGCGGACCTGCTGGTCATTGCCAAGCTTTACGCTGCCAATCAGAATGAGATCGCTGGCGTGAGCGGCCAGACCCTGGCCGAAAATATCAGGAAAAGCGGCCAGGAAAATGTTTATTATTTGGAAACATTTGCCCAGATCGGCGAATTTCTGAAAGACCGGCTGCAGGACGGCGACGGCGTGGCTTTTCTTTCGGCCGGAAACCTCACCCGGCTGGCTCACGACTTTGCCGCGGAAATGGAGGCTTTGAAGAAATGAAGAATAGCATGGGCAGCTCCCTGAAATTCGAAGCCGAATTTTTCCGCAAAAACAACAATCTGACTGTGGCGCGCGAAAAGAAAATACATTTCATTCAGGTGCGGACAGTTCATGTCCTTTTGCTGCTCTCCATAGCGCTGCTGGCCGTTTTGACGGTTTATAAGGCGGCGAACTTCCTGCTCACCTGCGATGCCCTGCAGGTGCATTCCTTTCGCCTGCGCAACCAGCCGGTTTTTGCCAAGGAACGGATCGCCGGGATATTGCGGCGTTTCGGCGGCAACATCCTGACCCTGGATCTCGAGGACCTGCATGCCCAGCTGCTGCAAGTCCCGGAGATCGAGAATGCCTCCATCCGGCGCATCCTGCCCGACACGGTGGAGATCGCTTTCCGCCTGCGCCGGCCTTTTTATCAGCATTATGCGGACGGCATGTACCGGCTGCTGGATGCAGATGGCGTGGATTTGAGCGTACAGCGGCAAATTCCCGACGGCCTTATCGCTGTGCGCGGCGGCAGTACGGCTGTAAGCGCGGTCGCCATTTTTTCGCGCGAATTGCAGCCGCTGCGGGACAAGATCGAATATGTGGCCTACAACGAACCCTATGGCCTGGAAGTAAAATTTCGTGATGTGCCCGAAATATTCTATCCCGGAGAAAATAATTTCGTGCGCAAAATCAACCGCTATTTCAAGATCAAAAGACGTTTGCCGCTGAACGTTGCTGCCATCCGCAGCGTGGACCTGCGCATCGCCGGGCGCATCTATTTCGAATATCTGGATGAACAACGGGGGAATTCATGAAGAGCAATTATCTGGTCGGTATCGATATTGGCACCAAGAAGATCTGCACACTAATCGCGCAGATCAAATCAGATGGGGAAAAGGAGGACGTGGAGATCATCGGCTACGGGGTGGTCGAGTCCCGCGGCCTGCGCAAAGGGGCCATCGTCAACATGGAGAGTACGGTCGAGGATATTAAAAAATCGATCAAGGACGCCGAACTGACGGCTGGGGTGATGATCGAATCGGCTTACGTCAACATTTCCGGCAAGCACATTCAGAGCATCAACGCCAAGGGCAGCATCAACATTACCGGGCGCAGCAAGGAGATCAGCCGCGAAGACCTGGAACGGGCCATCACCCACGCCAGCGCCATCATGCTGCCGGCCGACCGCTCGGTGCTGCATGTGCTGCCCCAAGAATACATCGTGGATTCCCAGGACGGGATCAAGAACCCGGTAGGCATGGTCGGCACCAATCTCGATGTCTATATCCACATCATCACCGGTTCGCTCACGGCCACCAAGAACCTGCTGTTGTGCCTGAAAAAGGCCAAGGTCAATGTCCTGGGCACGGTGCTTTCGCATATCGCCTCGGCCGAAGCGGTTCTGACCCCCGATGAAAAGGAACTTGGAGTGCTTTCCATCGATATCGGCGGCGGCACCACCGATATCGCCGTTTTTGAAAAGGGGGCCATCAATTATTCGGGGACTATCCCCTACGGTGGCGACAATTTCACCAATGACCTGTCGATCGGCATCCGCACTGCCATCGACCGCGCCGAAAAGATCAAGCGCCGCTACGGCTGCGCCATGGACCCCAACCTGAAGGATGAAACCATTGAAGTGCCTTCGGTCAGCGGCAAGAAGCCGCGGCAGATCTCCACTTCCATCCTGATGAACATCCTGAAACCGCGGGCCTACGAGATATTCGAGATGGTCAAGATGGAGATCGAAAAGGAAGGCCTGCAGAATTCGATCAACGCCGGCGTGGTGATCAGCGGCGGCACCGCCCTTTTGGACGGCATCCTGGATGTGGCCGACGGCATTTTCTCGATCCCGGTGCGCATCGGTTCCCCATACGGCGTCGGCGGGTTGATCGACAAGGTCAACACTCCGGATTTCGCCACGGCCGTGGGCTTGATCAAGTATGGTTTCGCTGACATGAAGGACAAGGGCTTCATTCGCAACAAGCCGAAAAATGTCCTGCAAAAATTCAAGGATTATTTTGGAGTATAGGAGGCTAAAATGGACGATGACATCAAAATCCTGTATGGCCGCGAAAAAAAGCGGGGAGCGGTGCTGAAGGTTATCGGCGTAGGCGGAGCCGGAGGCAACGCGGTTAACCGCATGATCGAAGAAGATCTGAAGGGAGTGGAGTTCGTGGCCGTGAACACCGACATGCAGGTTTTGTCGACCATCAGGCCGCCGGCTTTGAAGCTGCAGATTGGCGATAAAATCACCAAGGGGCTGGGAGCGGGATCCAATCCCGATATCGGGGAACAGGCGGCCCTGGACGATACCGGCCAGATCATTGAGGTCCTGGAGGGCGCCCACATGGTGTTCATCACCGCCGGCATGGGCGGCGGCACCGGCACCGGCGCTTCGCATGTCATCGCCAATCATGCGGCCACCATGGGTATTTTGACCGTGGCTGTAGTCAGCAAACCCTTTCATTTTGAAAAGGAAAAGAGAATGCGCGTGGCCGAGGACGGGATCCGCAAGCTGAAAGAGAATGTTGACGCCATCATCGTCATCCCCAATCAGAAGCTGCTGGAACTGGGCGATGCCAACATCACTTACAAGAACGCCTACAAGAAAGCCGACGAAGTTTTGCTGCAGGCCGTACGCGGCATTTCCGATATCATTTCCTCGACCGGCGTCCAGAACGTCGATTTCGCCGACGTCAAAGCCACCATGGTCGGCAGGGGCGTCACCCTGATGGGCAGCGGCGAAGCCAAGGGCGATAACCGGGCCGAAGAAGCCGCCAACCGGGCCTTGAACTCGCCGCTGCTTGACAACCTGGCCATCAATGGTGCCACCGGCGTCCTCTACAACATTACCGCATCCTGCACGCTAACCATGAGCGAGATCGAAAAAATATCCGAACTGATCACCAAGAACGCCGACGCCGACGCCACCATCAAATTTGGGGTTATCGAAGACGAGAACGCCGGCGACACCCTGCGCGTGACCGTGATCGCCACCGGCTTCAAGGAAAGTCGCTCCGATGCCCAGGGGCGGGCCAAGACTCCGCCGCCCAATTACGTACCCATTGAACCGGCTTTCCGCCAACCCACTCCCGGGCAGCTGTTTCTCGGTTCGAACCGGGCGGGCAGCGGCGGGGCCGACCTGCGCAATTACGTCAATGACGGCAATATGCCCAACATGACCCACGGTCCGGATAACTTCGATGACCCGCTGGACATCCCTACTTTTCAGAGGTTGAACCCGATCAAGAAAAAATAGTGCTCTCTGACGAAAAGGATCATCGTCACCCAGTTTTTCCTTGCTTCCTCCAAAACTCAAAGTTCATTGCTTAGACGTTACCCCGATGCCTTATGGATTGTGGTCATATTTTTTGCAGCCTATCAATATCACTGAGATCCTGTTTTCTGCCCACAGCCATTTTGTTGCGGATCAGGTCGGCTTTGGAAACGAAAAATGCGGGGATATCACCGTAACTTCCGGTCACCCGATTTTCCCAGGCCGTGGCGAAATCAAGTCCGGAAACGGAGGTCATCATATCTATCCTGACCGGCGGCACCCCCAGCTGGACAATGTCCCCGGATTTGATAAAATCAGCCTTTGACAAGCCGATGTTTTTGAAGCCGAATCCAGCCAGGACGTTCAGCAATCTTTCCGCGTTTTCTTCCGAGCCCTCCACAAAAAAATCGATATCTTTTGTGTAGCGCGGTTCGGCGTGGAAAGAGAACGCGTACCCTCCGACGATCAGGTAGCGGACGCTATTTTTGTTCAACAATTCGATAAACTCTTTGAAGTCTTTTTCGATTCTCATTTTTAAAAGTGTAATAAATCTCCCTAAGGGCTTGCAGGGTATCCAGTTTCTCTTCCGGTGTCGCCTTTTTCCAATACTGGATGTCCAGCTCCTCCGCTTCCTGGAAACTCACGATCCTAATTGTTTTCTCCATGCTTTGATTATAGCAAACGGCCAACAAATATGCAAAACAGTGAATAGCTTCGGACGCCCATTGCTCCCTGTCATTTCAAGACCTGGCCCCGATGCCCCCGATGCCCCGAGAAAGAACTAAAAAAAATGGCTTGGCTGGGGTAAGGGTTGATGATGATTCGAACCTGGAGGCCTGACCCGATGGCTTCTTGCAAATATTTTCTCAAAAGAGTATAAATTTAATTTCAGGACGCGATTGATCCAATGTTTATTGGAGATTTTTGAGAGAGCCGGAAAACATGAAGATAAAGGGAACAAATAAGTAATGTGGTTGTTATAGAGAACCCGATTCTAAATTCACCCTACGTCGAGCCCAAGCGTCATTTCCGCTTTTCAGAGGAAGGGATCACCAACGAAATCGTTGAGGCACGGCGAAAGAGTGCTTATTTTATCCCTGTTCCGAGTTCCAAGAAAAAAGCTGGCGTGCAAAATACGCGCAGGAAAGAAAGGCTTACTTTCAATTATCTTGAAACTTATGCGGGAACCTGGCTACAAGCAGTGGGAGAATTCACTGAAGCGGATGGCAAGCATAAGCGAGCGGCTATTTCAATAGGCCCGGAGCATGGCACCGTCGGCCCGATGCAGGTAAAGGAAGCAGCAAAGGAAGCGGTGCAGGGTCTTGGCTTCGATATGTTAATCGTTCTGGGTTTCGCCTTCGATCCGCACGTAGACGAAGAAGTGAAACGCTATGGCAAATTGACCGTGCTGCCGGCCAAGATGAACCCCGACCTGGCCATGGGTGACGAACTGCTCAAGAAAACCGGAGCCGGGAATCTCTTCATGGTTTTCGGCGAGCCCGATGTGGAAATAAAAAAACAAAAGGACGGGCAAGTCATTGTAGAAATAAAAGGCGTAGATGTCTATGACCCGACCACCGGTCAGATACGCAGTGCCTCGACCGATGATATCGCCTGCTGGTTCATTGACACCAATTATAACGGCGAGAGCTTTTTCGTACGCCACGCCTACTTCACCGGCGCCGAGGAGCCCTATGACAAGCTCAAGCGTGCCCTGCGGGCCGAGATCGATGAAGCGGCCTGGAGCGCATTGTATTCGACCACCAGCCGCCCCTTCCCAGCTCCCGAGACCGGCAAGATCGCCGTCAAGGTCATTAATCATTATGGAGATGAAGTGCTGAAAGTATTTGAAACAAAAAACATTCCCCCAAAAAAAGATGTTTGACGGAGGCATTCAATTTCAATACCCTACGAAAACAAATTTCGAGAAAAAAGAGGCGGAAAAATGAATTCCAAAGAAAACGGATTGCGGCAATTTCTTTTTAAGGGGGGACTCGCCCCGATCCTCAGCAAACAAAACTATTTCAGTTTATCCGACATCAAGAATTTCCTGCCGATTCGTTATAAAGAACTTAAGCAGCCAACCTTGAATCGTTACCTTGTCGAGCTTGTCCGATCAGGTTCATTGTTCAATGCCGGACGGGGCTGGTATTCGAGCCTTTCCGATCCTTTCAAACTCGATCCGACTCCGGTTGCAGATGCAATAAAGGCAATAGAAAAACATTATCCCTTGCTCCGATTTTCCTGCTGGTCGACGGATCAGGTAAAAAGCTTCATGAATCATTTGTTGAATGAATTCGTCACATTCGTCTTCACTGAACGAGAGGCGATGTCAAGCTTGTACGAATTGTTGCGAGATTCCGGATATGATGCCTGGCTCAATCCGCGCGGCAAGGACCTCGGACGTTTTATCGTGCGTAAAAAAAACCATCGTGGTCCGACCAATGATTACCGAAGCACCGAACCATGGTCATTTCTCAGTCATTGAGAAACTTCTGGTTGACTTCTACGTGGAAGCAGAAGAGTTGTCATTGCTGGATCGATCTGAATATTGGCAAGTACAGGGAAGGGTCATCGGCAACGGCCGTGTGGACATTGCAACCATGATCCGTTATGCCAGACGCAGAAAGCTTAATCCCATTGAAGTTTTTCCCTGGCTCAAATCAATTATAGAGCGCCGCATAAGTAATGCAACAATTAGGACAAAAAAAGAGGTAGCCCGGATTGCTGGATGCAACCGCGTAAAAGAGGCTGAGACGCAGCGAGATTACAGATTTCCTCGGACAGGACG
>JAHIKI010000075.1 GCA_018897435.1 Acidobacteriota bacterium
AAAGGTGGTGTCAGAATGGCCATTGAAGCGATCAAGACCAAAAAGGAACTCAGCGAGGCGGTTTATGGCTTTCGCGCCAGCCGCATCATCCTGACCGCCTTCGAATTTGAACTCTTCTCGAAACTGGGAGAAAATTCCCTGAACGCTGCACAGTTGGCCGCGGCCAGCGCTACGGAGCCCCGGGCCTGCGAGCGCCTGCTCAATGCCTTATGCGTCCTGGGACTGCTAAAAAAGGCGGGTGGCCGTTTCCGCAATACGAAAATTTCCCTTGAGTACCTTGTGGCCGGCAAGCCTCAATTCATGGCCGGTTTGACCCACAGCGCCAGCCAATGGCAAAGTTGGCACACCTTGAGCGCAGCCGTGCGCCGCGGCACTTCGGTGATTAAACGCCAGGCCAACCGCAAAGATGAGAAAAGAAGGCGCGGCTTCATCGCCGCCATGCACGAGCGCGCCTCGGCGCAAGCGCCGCGCATCGTAAGATTGCTCGATCTGGCGGCGGTCAGCCGCTGCCTCGACATCGGCGCCGGGTCAGGGGCTTACGCCATGGCCTTGGCACGAGCCAAAAAATCACTGCGGGTAGTGGCTTTCGACCTGCCGGAAGTACTGCCGCTGACCCGGGAGTATGTGCGCCGGGAGAGACTGTTGCCGCGGATCGATTTCGCGCCCGGCGATTTCAATCGCGGCGGCTTCGGATCCGGTTATGACCTGATCATGCTTTCGGCCATCGTGCACATGAACAATGCGCAACAGAACCGCCGCTTGATCGCCCGGGCCGCCGCAGCCCTGAACCGGGGCGGGCAGCTGGTCGTCCAGGATTTCATCATGGGGCCGGACCGGACCCGGCCTGCGCTAGGGGCCTTGTTCGCCCTGAACATGCTCGTGGCCACCGCCCATGGCGACAGTTACACCGCAGCGGAGATCGGCGGCTGGATGCGTGCGGCCGGACTGAAAAAGATTAAAAAAAAGGACACCTCTTTTGACGCGGCGCTGCTGATCGGCTGGAAAGAGTAACGGCTGCCTGCCAAGCCGTCCGTACCCCGGGGTGAATCACAAGAAGGAGAACCATGTCCAAACTGTATTTTGTTGTCTTCATTGCCATTGTTTTGAGCGTCTACACTGCCATGCACGGGTTTGTCTACTGGCGCCTTGTCTCCGGATTGTCTTTGACAAGCGGACAGCGCCTGGTGTTGAAACTGCTTCTGGTCGCCGGCGCCCTGACCTTCATCGCCGCTGAATTCCTGAGCCGCCTGACAGCTGTATATCCTTTATTATATGCAGGTTCGCTGTGGTTGGGAGTCCTGGCCATCGCCCTTGCGGTTTTTCTGCTGGAACTGGCCTTTTCGCTGCTTTTTCCTCAGCAGCGCCGACTGCTGGTTCTGGCGGCCCTGGCCCTGGTTTTTATCATATCCGCCATTTCAGTGCTGAACGTGGCGCTCGGACCGGTCCTGCGCCAGGTGAAGATCCCGGTGCGCGGACTGGCCGCCGATCTGGAGGGATTCACCATCGTGCAGTTGTCTGACCTGCACCTTGGCAACCTGACTTCGACGCGGCAATTGCGCCGTATCGTGGAGCGCGTCAATGCTTTGCAGCCCGATCTGATCTGCGTGACCGGTGACGCTCTGGATGGGGACATCTGCCGGGATGAAGGCTATTGCAAAATTTTAAATGATCTGCAAGCCCGGCATGGAGTGGTGGCCGTCACCGGCAACCATGAATTTTATGCCGGGATAGACAAGTTCCTTGAACTGGCCCGCCGCAGCAACTGGCGGGTATTGCGCAACCAATCCTGGATCATCGACGGCAGGATCGCCGTCATTGGGCTGGAGGAGGATTCGGCCATGCGCTTCAAGCTGCCAGGGCCCGATCTGGACGCGGCGCTGCGCGATGTGCCGCCCGGTATTCCCAAAATTCTCCTCTATCACCGCCCGGCCAAATTCGCCGAGGCCGTGCGCCGGGGGATCGATCTGCAGCTGTCCGGGCATACCCACGCCGGGCAGATCCCGCCCATGGACCTGCTGGTCTGGCTGATCTATAAATACCCCGCCGGGCTGTACCGGCTTGGGCAATCCTACATTTACACCAGCCCGGGAACCGGCACCTGGGGGCCGCCCATGCGCTTCCAGTCGCGTTCGCAGATCGTTGAACTGGTGCTGGTGCGCTGAACGGTTCCAGGCTGGGAATAGGGGACAAATCAACTGGAGGCAACATGAATTATACGCTTTTTGCCATCGCCTGCTACATCATCATGAGGGGGCTGCAGGTGCTTTTTGCCGAATACTCGCAGAAGCTGTGGTACAAGATCGTCATCAAGTCGGCGACCGTGGTTATGCTCTACGCGGCCCTGGCCAGCGTGATCGTCTGGTATGAAAAAATCAAGTTCCTTGGTTTCGACCCGAGCAAGTGAGGAGATAGAGAAGAAGCCCCCTATCGGACCTGAAAAAAGGATGCGCTCAGCAACGTTCTGCAGGAGCCGTACCGACATTTGTGGATATTTAATATATGAATCGGGGCTGTCCTGCCTATTGAAATCCCCGGCCGCTTGCATTATAATTTTATTACAGTTGAATTGGTGAAAGCGAGAGCTACCGAGGTAAAGTGATGAAGAAAAAAATATGGTTGTTGGGCTTTTTTGTTGTGAGCGCCATGCTGCTGGCCGGCAAGGTCCTGGTTGTCAAGGTCATGCGCTCGAACCTGCTGGCCAAGCCAGATTTTCTTTCCGCGAGCCTGGCGCCTATGCAAAAGGGAGCAAAACTGGAGCTGATTGAAATGCAGGGGAACTGGTATTTGGTGCGCAATGCCGTTGGCTTGAAAGGGTATATACATCAAACGGCAGTTGCCGAAAGCAAAACGAATTTGAGCGGTATCATGCCCGGGAAAAAGGGAGCCAGCGAAGAGGAGTTGGCCCTGGCCGCAAAGGGTTTCAACGAAGGCAACGAGAAAAAACTGCGCGGCAGCAAGGGCTACAACTTTGCCGACGTGGATTGGGTAATGGACTGGAATATCGCCAATACGGCACTGGCCGCTTTCATCCGTGAAGGGAAACTGAAATGAAAAAATTACTACTGATTTGCCTATGCTTTTTTCTGCTCTCCTGGAAGCCGCCCATTAATTTAAGCAAGTTGAGCAAGGCCAAAAAAGGCCTGGAGCTGGTTTCCGGGGCGGCCCATAAGATCAGCGAGGAAGAAGAATATTTTATCGGCCGTGCCGTGGCGGCCAACATTCTGAGCCAGTATCCGTTGTGGAAGAACGTTGATATCACCCGCTATTTGAACCTGATCGGCCGCGCCCTGGTGCTGAAGTGCGATCGACCTGAGATCTTCAGCGGTTACCATTTCGCTGTACTGGACAATGACGAGCCAAACGCTTTTTCGGCCCCGGGCGGGATCATCCTTCTTACCCTCGGCATCGTTGCTATGGCCGAAAATGAAGACGAACTGGCCGCGATCCTGGCCCATGAGATTCAGCATGTGGTGACCAAGGATCCGCTGAAGGCGATCAAATCGCAGCGGCTGAAAGCGCTGGGCACCTTTGCCGCCGGTGAAGCGATCGGCTCCAGCGACCAGGTGCTCAATATTTTCCAGGATTCGATCATGGATATCAGTGGCACATTGTTGCAGAAGGGTTATTCCCGCAAGCAGGAAAAAAACGCCGACCTTGGGGCAATTGAACTGCTAAAGGCGGCCGGGTACGACCCCCAAGCCCTGCTGGCCATGCTGCAAAAAGTGAAAGCGATTGAAAAAAAGAAGGCCAAAGCGTTTTCAGCCCATCCCTCGGCATCCAAGCGCATTGCCTATGTTGAGGACAATCTCGATCAGGGCTCTGTCAAAAGCAGCAAAAGCTCAAGGCTGACCAGGTTCAAGCGGTTCGTTTCGCGGCACAGAAATTGAAGCGGTTCCTGGTTTCGACCGCGCTGATTTTTGCCTTCACTTTCATTCTGGGAAATATTGTCTCCTTCCTGTTTGAAAAAAAACTATATGACCAGAAGATCCGCAGTACAAGCCGGACCAGCTCGGCGCCGATCGTTCTGGTTGAAATAGACAAGGAAAGCCTTGCTTTTTATGAAAAGCATTTCAATATCCCTTGGCCCTGGCCGCGCGGTCTTTACGCCCGGGCCATCGAATTCCTTACTAGCGCCGGAGCCAAAGCCGTTGCCTTGGACATGATATTCAGCGAACCAAGTCTGTATGGAGGCGAAGACGAATTGTTGGCCGCGGCCTTGAAAAAATCGTCCCGGGTCTTCATGCCGCTTTTTTTTTCAAGCGGGGAGGGTGTGGTTGAAGATCTGAAAAAATTTGCCTTGAATGAGCCGCCGCGGCTTTCCCGGCTGCCGTCCAAAGAAGGGGATGTGCTGCTTCCGGTGCCTATGATCCGCGCCACACTGCGCGGTGCTGGCAAAGCTTCTGCCGCCCCGGACCGCGACGGCGTCTACCGCGGCCTGCGCCATTTTGTCTGCCGCCGCGGAAGTGTTTATCCCTCATTGGCCCTGGCCCTGGCCCGGTTCGTCGATCCGCAATTGTCATGGGCCGCGATCCCCTTCGCCGCCGACGGGCGATTGAACCTCAGGTTTTACAAAAAAAACAGTTTCCAACGCTTCAGCATCGCCGAAGTGATCCAATCGCAAGTCCGCCTGGAAGAGGGCAAGGCGTCCGCCGTAGCGGCCGCGGATTTCAAGGACAAGATCGTATTGATCGGCCCGACCGCCCAGGGATTACTAGACAACCGTTCCACCCCGGTCAATGCCGCCGGCTCCGGCTTTGAACTGCATGCCACGGCCCTGGCCAATCTCCTGGAAAGGGATTTCATCCATGTGATCGATCCCCGGCTGCAATGGCTGCTGGTCTTGCTGGCCATCGCCGCGTTCAACTACTTCCTTTCACGGATCAGGTCGATCCAAGCGCAAGTGCTGACCGCCGTCGGCGTCATCCTGCTGGCCGCCGCCGGGAATTTTCTCCTTTTTTATCTGGGCGCCGATCAAAATTTCCTGCCGCTTTTCGCGGGTCTGTTCACCTGCGCGGCCCAGGACGTGTATCGCCGCTACCAGCGCGAGCGCCGCAAAAAGAAAATCATCCAGAACGCTTTCAAAAACTACATGTCTGATTCCCTGCTGGTCGAGATCATGAAAAATCCCGATGCCCTGAAACTGGGGGGAGAAAAAAAACTGGTCACCGTTTTTTTCTCCGACCTGGCAGGCTTCACCTCCTTGTCAGAGGCTTTGCCGCCAGAGGAAGTAGTCCATATCCTCAATCGCTATCTGGAGCGGATGACCACCGTGATCCTGGAAAACGGGGGGTACATCGACAAATATGAAGGTGACGCCGTCATGGCTTTCTGGGGAGCGCCGCTTGCTTCCGACGCTCAGGCCGTCCAGGCCATGCATGCCGCCTTGCGTTGCCAGGAAGAGTTGTTGGAACTGAATCTCGATTTCGAAAAAAACGGGCTGCCTCCCTTAAGTATGCGCATCGGCATCAACAGCGGCGAGGTCATCGTCGGCAATATCGGTTCCCCTCAAAAACTCGGTTACACAGTCATCGGCGACGCGGTCAACCTGGCCTCGCGTTTGGAAGGGATCAACAAGCAGTATCAAACTGCGGTGATCTGCGGTTCTCTGTCCGCAAGCATGGCGGCCGACCGCATGGTCCTGCGCCGACTCGACCGGGTCCGCGTCAAGGGCAAGCTGAACCCGGAGGAAATATTCGAGGTCGTGGGCGAAAAGGGTGGGGCCGCGGCGGCAGAGGCCCAGCACCTGGCGCGTTTCGAAAAAGCCCTGCAACTGTATTTTTCCGGAGATTTTTCCGCTGCTCTGGAGGCCTTCATTGTCCAGGCCGGTGATCTTCTTGCGCAGGTCTTCGCCAAGCGCTGCCTCTACTTGCTGGACAACCCGCCGGCCGATTGGGACGGCTGCTGGACGTTCAGGGAGAAATAGGCGGGAGCGATAAATTCCAAATCTCAAGCACCAAGCACCAAACAAGCATCAAGCTCCAATGACCAAATGACCAAAACGAAGAGAATGAACTTGAAAGGGCTTTCGTTTGGGTCATTGGAACTTGGAATTTATTTGGAATTTGGGATTTGTGATTTGGAATTTTATCTCTTACCGTAAACCGTATGCCGTCGGCCGTAAGCCGAGTTCTTGAACCTCGAACTTCGAACGTCGAACATTGAACCTCATCATATATTCATTAAATATGTTAGAATGCTCTCATGCTGGCAGTAACCAACCTGCAAAAGAAGTTCGCCAAGCGGCAAGCCCTGAAGGACGTTTCTTTTTCCCTGGCTGCCGGAGAAATATACGGCCTGCTGGGGCCGAACGGGGCGGGTAAAACCACCACACTGAAGATCCTGGCCGGACTGCTGGCCGCCGACGGCGGCAGCATCACCATCGAAGGCAAACCGTATCACCGCGAGCAGCACGAGCTGAAAAAGCTGATCGCTTATGTTCCCGACCAGCCCTTTCTCTATTATAAGCTGAGCGGCGAGGAGCACCTCAATTTCTACCAGGACCTTTACAAGATCCCCTACGCCAAACGCAAGGGAAAAATCGATTTCTTTTTCAAGTATTTCGAGTTTGAAGAGTACCGCACCGAGCTGGTCGAGAACTACTCAGCCGGCACAAGGCAGAAGCTGCTCATCTCGCAGGCTCTGGCTGTGGAGCCGAAACTGCTGCTGCTTGATGAGCCGCTGGTCTCCATCGATCCTTTGGTGGGGAAAAAATTCAAAAAATACCTCAAAGAGGTTGCCGGCATGGGGACGGCAGTCTTGTTCGCCACCCATATCCTGACCCTGGCCCAGGAGATCTGCCGGCGCATCGGCATCATCATCGACGGCCGCATCGTCGTCCAGGGCAATCTGGAAGAGCTAATGACCCTGGCGGGACAGAGCAGTTTGGAGGAATTCTATTTCAAGACCGTGCTCGACAATGAAAAGCCTGCTGAAGCTTAAATACCGGCAGTTGCGCAACGCCCTGGTCCGGGGCGAAAAGAAAAAATTCATTCTTTTTTTTCTTTTGGGTCTTTTTTTCATATTTGTGCTCGGTTTTTTCTTTAACAAGATATTTTCTTATTTGGCCCAGGTGCAGGAATTCCCCCATTTTTTCAAGGTTTTCCTTGCTGAGAAAATGCTGATGATGATCTTTATGACCCTTTTTTCCATGCTGCTGCTTTCGGCCCTGCTGACCTCGCTCGATATTTTTTTCATCTCACGTGACCTGCATTTTCTCTTCACCACCCCCCTGCCGGTGCGCAGCGCCTTCATCTGGAAAATGCTGGAAGTAAGCGTATACAGCTCGGCCATGGTCGTTTTCTTCTCGCTGCCGGTGCTCTTTTTTTATTGCCGCTATTTCGCTCCCGGAGCGGGTCAGGCCCTGCAGATCTTGCTGGCCTTTCTTCTCTTCATAGCCTGCGGCGTTTTAACCGGAATGATGCTCGGGCTGGTCATCCCGGCCTTCTTTTCGGTGCGCCGTCTGCAGCCGGTGCTCTCGGTGTTCTCCATCATCCTCATTTCCTCGATCGTGGTCTTTTTGCGGCTGCTCCGTCCTGAAAGGTTTTTGGAACCCAGCGAGATCGACAATGTGCTGAAATACATGGGCTCGCTGGACCTGAAGATCTTCTATTATTTCCCTTTTTCCTGGCTGGCCCGGGCCATGAGCTTGACCGCGGACGGCCGGAGCGTTCCCTACTGGAAGACCATCGCCCTCTTCGTCATCCTGGTGGCCGCCCTGCTGGCCCTGGTGCTTTGGCTGCGCAAGACATTCTACTTGCAGCTTTTCGACAAGCTGAACCGGGGCGGCAGAGGTTACTTCAAGTCGAGCTGGCATCCTTCGCGGCTGAAAAACGACTTTCTACCACTGCTGAGGAAAGAATTGAAAATTTTCCTGCGCTCCCCGGCCCAATGGTCGCAGCTGCTCATCGTCGGCGCCCTGGTGGCCGTGTTCGTCATCAACATGAAGATGATCCCCCTGCCGCACCCGTCGGTGAAGAATTTCGTGTCTTACCTGAACCTGGTCATGGCGCTCTTCATCGTGGCCGGCTTGAATTCACGCTTCACCTTCACCTCCATCCCCGGTGAAGGACCCGGTCTGGCGCATATCTTTAGCTCCCCCTTCGTCAAGGAAAAATTTTACCACTTCAAGCTCTGGTTCCACCTGGTGCCGCTGCTGCTGATCGGCTTCGCCCTGTATGCCGTTGGCGATCTGGCCCTGCATTTCGATGCCTTTACCCGCGTCATCGCCCTTGTGTTCCTGACCCCGGCCATCGTCTTCCTGACCATTCTCTCCCTGGTGCTCGGCATCGAGACCAATGAGACGAACCCTTTGTCGCCCGAACACGTGATCGTCTCCAAGCAGGGAATATCCTACATGCTTTGGAGTATGATCTATCTGGTGGCCGGGATGATCTTTCTGATCCGGCCGGTGGGAATATATTATTGGCATCATTTTACGCATGCGGCGATCCCCTACAGGGAAATATTGGCCTGGTTTCTTGGTTTTGAGCTGGTCAACCTGGTTTTGATCACGTTCTATTATCGCCGTGGCAAAAAACTTTGGCTGGCGCGAGAGCTGTAAATAAATAAAGTAATGAGTGAACGAACTCGACGATCAATAGTAATGAGTAATGAGAAAGAAATTTAAATCGTTCTATTGCCGCTTCTCATCACTCATCACTTATCACGATAGTTCACTTCTTATAACTCGAGACCACCCTGGTCGTCAAGCCGCCGCGCGGAGTGAATCTCGAATTTCTTGTCTCTAACCTCCAGCCTCCTTCCCTAAAGGAGAATGGAAGAACTGAAGAGGGAGGGGCGGGGGTGAGGTCAGTTTGCGTCGAAGCCGGATCCCGAAATTTTAAAACTTCATTCTATGCTATAATTAAAAAATACGTTTGAAACGTTTTATTAAAAAGGAGTCCGGCAATGGATGAAAAAAGGCATTCTCTGCGGTTCGATACGGCTTCCTACATTGCGGGGAAATTTGAAATAGAGCGTGAAGTCAAGGGGCAATTCCGCAATTTCCAACCGTTCATCATCAAGAATATCTCCATCGGCGGCTTTAATCTGCTCTCCAATTTCTCGCCGGCCGTCGGCCAGTGTTTACAGATCAGCATCCCGTACGAGAAGAAAAACTATAATTTCGAGATCATGGTTGTCCATTCCCGCATCTACAAATTTACTCCCAAGGCGGGCAGCGTTTTAAAGGCCGATATCATCTACTCCCTCGGCTGCGAAGTCACCAAGTTCAACGAATCACAGAAAATCCTGGCCATGAAGATCATCGAAAAAGACTGCAAGCATCCGGAGCCGGCGCCGCTGGACTCGTCCGAACCGGTCTAACTGGGTTATTTCTTGTAAGTAGAGACCACCCTGGTCGTTAAGCCGCCGCGCGGGGTGAATTCGGCTTCTATGGTCATCTCCAGGGGATGGATTCTTTTGACCAGATGTTTCAGGATCAGCTTGGTCAGGCTTTCATAAAAAATTCCGGTGTTGCGGAACTGCAGGAAATAATATTTCAGGGATTTTAACTCGATGATCAATCTTTCGGGCATGTATTTGATGCGGATAGTGCCGTAGTCGGGGAGGCCGGTCTTGGGGCAGAGTGAAGTGAATTCAGGGTTGACGATCTCCACCCAGGTGACCTTGTCCTTGTTGTCGAAGGGCTCGGTTTCCAGAACATCGTAATCGATGAAGGAAGCGTTTTTACGGATGGACTGCAGATAAAAGGCAATGTCTTCCATGGTCATGGCTGCTCCTTGAGAAAAATTATGCTTCATTACCTGTTCTCTGTCAATGCTTACCACTCCTTCCTCTTCCTGATATCAGACGGGGGTGTCAAAACCGGATACAGGCAGGTGCCTCAACCAGGGTTTTGCGAGCGGAGGGAACTTGACAAGCAAGGGCCAAGTGGCTATTATGGCATTTTCAAGGAGGATAGATGAAAAAAGTTTTTTTTGCGGTTATTCTTGTATTGGTCATCGCGCTCATGCTGCCGGCCGACGTGTATATCAAAACCAACGTCCATACCGATGCTTTCACCATGATGGGTAAGGAACAACCGGCCAAAGATGAGGTCATGGAGCAATGGGTGGGCAACAACCAGCTGGTCAACAAAACCGGTGACAAGATCATGATCATGGACATGAACAAAAAAATGATGTTCATCGTCAATCCCAAGGACAAGACTTACGTGGAAACGGCCTTGCCCCTGGACATGTCCATATTGCTGCCCAAGGAAGCCGCTTCGATGGTGTCCATGATGAAGGTGACGGTCAAGGTTGCAGCCAACGGCCAGACCAAGAAAGTCAATAAGTGGAGCTGCAGCGGCTACGATGTGGAGATGAGCATGATGATGATGCAAATGAAAATGAAGGTCTGGGCCACCACCGATGTTCCCTTTGACTGGAAGATGTTTGCCAAGATGTATGCCAATGTTTCCAAGATGAGCTTCATGGACGACGCGGCCATCGGCGAACTGATGAAAATCAACGGCTACCAGGTGGCTTCGGAAATGACCATGGACATGATGGGCAGCAAGCTCAACGTGACCAGCCAGGTTGTGGAGATCACCCAGAAACCCGCGCCGGCTGGAATCTATGCGGTTCCGGCCGGATACACTAAAAAAGACAAACTTTCCATGGAGGATATGCGCAGCGGCAGATAGTTCACTATTTTCACTTCTGATAAAAGGGCGTCCCTAAAGCCGCCCTTTTTTTTTAGTCCTTACTACCTGACCCCGTCATCGAGCACTTTACCTTTTCCCCCTCGCCTTTAGGAGAGGGGGCAGGTACGCATCGCATGTCCGCATCGCTATACCGAGGCTCTGCAAGGTATAAAGCGATGCCACTCCGCAAAGCGGAGCCGAGGTTTTGCGAGGCATCTGGCGATGCCATCCCGCACAGCGGGGGGGTGAGGCCCGGATTTAGTTCCCGATGTTGTTCAGTATTTTTTTCAGGGCGTTGATCACGTCAGCGGGAGAGACCGGGCGGGTGGGATTGAAATTATTTTCCGTATCCAGCGGCAGGATCTGGGCATTGACCAAGAAAGCGATGGTATCGTAATTTTTATGCAGGGGCGAGAGGTCGGCGCCGGCCACTCTGTCTGCCGCCGGCGTGAAGCGCAGTGTGTGCCTATTTTTCCCCAGATAATTGATCAGGGAGTTGAGAATCACGGCGAACGTAGCCCGGTCGGGAGTGGAGAAACGGTCGAAAGTGTGGTCGGGCCGGGTGCCCATAATGCCGCTGGTGCAGGTTTTGATGATATATTCCCTGGCGAAAGAACCGTCAATGTCGGTGATGATCTCGGGAGCCCGGTCCATCTGGATGAACGGCTCGAAATAATAACCGATCAGGGCCGCCAGTTCCTCGCGGTTGATCTCGGTCTTAAAGAAGATCCTTTTAAATTTCTCAGGCAAATTCATTTCCTGGAAGCGGTCGCGAATACGCTTTTTTTCGGATTCCAAAACGGGATCGCCGGGTTTGATGGCCAGCAGGCGGTCCAGGGTCATCAGGGCCATATCGAATTTCCCGTTTTTTTCATATATGGCGACCAGCTTCAGCAGCACTACCTCGTTGTAGGCTTCCTTTTCCAGCACTGCCTCATAAAAAGGCAGGCTGCGCTGCCACTCATTTTCGCCGTAATAATGGTCGGCGATCTGCAGGGTGATGGCGGTCAGGTCGGGAGAAAACCAGGCCGCCTGTTCAAGAGCTCTGATGTATTTCGCCTTGTCAATATTTTTTGCCTTATCCGCTTCCAGAAGGTATCTTTGCGTGGCGCTGGATTTAATGTATTCGTACTTCAGTTTGATCCAGGCGTCGTCTTGGGCCCAGGCCAGCAGTTTGCCGTATATTTGGAAAGCTGCGGCGTTGTCGCCCTCAAATTCATGGATGGTGGCCATGCCCATTTGGGCTTGCAAATTTTCAGGATTCGTTTCCAGGGCTTGAGCGAACTGGGCTGAGGCCGCGCTGTATTTTTTGCGAGCCAGGAAAACGTAGCCGAATGCCGCCTGTTTTTTGTCCAGGCGCACTTCGCTGAGTTGGAAAGATTTGTAGGCCGCGTTGCTGTCGCCCTTTTGCAGTTGATCCCAGCCCTGGCGGAAATAGGCGTCGCTGAAATCGCTGCTCTGGAGGACCGGCAGATGAAAATCGATTTTTACGGGCTTCACACCGCCGCAGGCGATGGTCAACAGGATGAGCGCCGCCGGCAAAATGGCTTTCATCGGATCACACCTCCGTACTTTTCTTTGAATTGTAACATTTTTCTAAGCGAACATAAAACGCCGGCCTTGAAGCCATCGGCGGTCCGGTTTTTTTCCAGGACAATGGTCCAGTTGCCCAAAGCGTCCAGTTGCTGTTCATCGGCTACCTCGATGGTGCAGAATTCATAGTCGCTGAAATAGCGCCTGAATATTTCCTCCTGCAAAGCGTCTATTCCTGAGCCTTCAGCGGCGGAAACGTACAGCTCGCCGGGATTTTCTCTGGCCAGCAGGTTCTCCCGGTTGTCGAGAAGATCGATCTTGTTGAACACGGTGACGACCTTTTCCTGACCGATGTCAAGCTGGCGCAAGACTTTTTCCACTTCGCTTTTCTGGCCGGGCCAGTCGGGATTGGTCAAGTCGACCACGTGCAGGACGATATCGGCCTGGCGCACCTCTTCCAGGGTGGCTTTGAACGAAATAAAGAGTTCAGTGGGCATGCTGCGGATGAAGCCGACCGTGTCGGATAAAATGTAATAGTAGCCGGGATGGAGGTTATGGAGATTGACCCGGCGCAGCAGGGGATCGAGAGTGGAAAACAATTTGTTTGAAACAAAGACGTCTGCTCCGGTCAGGGCATTGAACAGCGTTGATTTCCCGGCCGAGGTGTAGCCGACCAGAGAAACAAGCGGCACCGGCAGGGAACGGCGGTTCTGGCGCTGCAGGTCCCGGTTTTTGATCACGGCTTTCAATTTCTGCCGTATGCGGGCGATCTTCACTTTGATCAGACGGCGGTCGGTTTCCAATTTGCTTTCACCGGGACCGCGGGTGCCGATACCGCCGCCCAGCCTGGACAAGGCGATGCCTTTGCCGGTCAGGCGGGGGAGGAAGTAGAGGAGCTGGGCCAGTTCAACCTGCAGTTTTCCTTCCTGGCTGCGGGCGCGATTGGCGAAAATATCCAGGATCAGGCGGCTGCGGTCAATGACTTTGACTCCCAGAAAATCTTCCAGATTGCGCTGTTGCATGGTACTCAGGACGTTGAAGAAAACAACCAGGTTGGCGCTGACCGATTCGATCAGGCTCCTGATCTCCTCGGTCTTGCCTGAGCCGATCAGAAAACGGCGGTCCGGAAGCGGTCTTTTCTGCCAAAGCTGTCCGACCGTTGCCGCTCCCGCCGTCCGGCAGAGCGCCTGCAGTTCAGCCATGCTGGCCGTGATTTCCGCTTCATGCTGCTGGCCGGAAAACCAGCCGCAGGTTATGGCTTTTTCGACAGGCATTTTTTAATGAACTCCATGATGGCCGCCGTGTCCTCGGCAGCGAACCACTCGATGTCTTTTTCCTGACGGAACCAGGAAAGCTGTCTTTTGGCGAACTGCCGCGAATGACACTGGATCAGTTCCCTGGCCGTGGCCAGGTCTGTTTCACCGCGCAAGTGTGACAGGATCTCCTTATAGCCCAGCGACCGGAAGGGAGGACAGGAGGGGGGGTGGCTTGCGAGCAGTTTCTTGACCTCGTCAACCAGGCCGTTGGCCAGCATCCTGTCCACGCGGTGGCTGATGTTCTGATACAGTATGTCCCGATCGACCTGGAGCCCGATGCGGATAAAGCAATGGGCGGCGAACGGCGAGCGGCTGAGTCGAAAAGCCTCACTGGGCGGCAGCCCGCTGTTGCGATAGATCTCAAGTGCCCTGACCAGGCGCACCTTGTCGTTGGGTCCGATTTTTTTGGCATAGAGGGGATCGATCTTTTCCAATTGCCTCCGCAGGGCATCCCAGCCAATGCTGGCAGCTTCACTTTTCAACTGCTGGCGCTGGGCCTGGTTCTTGCTTTCCGGGAATATGCCCCGGATCATAACCCTGAGGTAGAGGGCGGTCCCGCCGCAGACCAGCGGAATCTTGCCGCGGGCGAGGATCCCCTGCGCGGCGGCAAAGGACAGATCCAGGAATTTGCTGGCATTGAACTGCGAGCAGTCTTCGATGATATCGATCAGGTGGTGGGGGATCTCCCGACGGGACTGCGGGCTGATCTTGTCGGTGCCGATGTCGAAGCCGCTGTAAACCTGGACCGAATCAGCAGATATGATCTCGGCGTTGAATTCCCGCGCCACGGCCAACGCCACCCGGCTTTTGCCCACGCCGGTGGGCCCGAGGATCTGGATGATGGGGTTCATCAACCGAGCAGGAGCATAAGGATGAACAGCAGAGCCAGAAAAACAAGCTGCTGGCGCAAACGGATCAATTTCCGGATTCCCTGATCCATCGCAAGATCAACTTTTCATGGTCTTTGCCCAAGTGGCGTTTCACCGCGTAGATCTCGGCATAGAGGATTTCCTCAAGTCCTTTTAGGAACTCATTGCTGTTCTCATTGAAATTTTCGTACCAAATGCTCTTCATGACCGATTTTTCATCAATGCGGCCGTTGCCGCGAATCTCCAGGTTCTGGAAACAGGGGTGGATGGATTCCTGGATGGCGGTGATGGAATCGAACAGAATGGAGTGGGCCACCGGTCCGATCTCCTTGGACAGCACCCGGTAGATGTATTCGAATTTGGCGTTGTAGTACTGAAGTGTCTCATCAAAAGAGGTGAAGGTGGTCGGCTGTTGCTGGATGAAGCGGGGCGTGGGCTGACGGGTTGGTTGCTTGCGGTTGCAGATCAGTTCAAGCTTGAGCAGGTAGTAGAGGATCTTCAGGGTGTCGAAACGGAGCAGTTCGCTCTTTTGGACGACAGCGGCCAGAGGCGTGGCTTCGGCCACCAGGGAAAGGATGTGGGTTTCAAAAGGTTTCAGGGCGATCGGGAAGTGGCTTATGGGTGGAGCAGGATAAAGCACATTGTTTTCCGCGAATCTGCTCTCGATAAATTCCTGATCCTCTATGCTGCGGATGCCATCCAGGATCACATCAGGAATCGGAACATCGAGGACGATGTTCTCGCTTTCCTTTTCGGGCAGTGGACCGATGTCGTATTTGCCTGTGCGCAGGGTGAAAAGTGAAAAGATGATGGCGCGCAGATGGGCCGCGACCTCGGTCCACAAATGTTCGGGAGTGAGGGCCCCCATTTCCAGCAGGGCCCGGCCGTGCCGGGTTTTGTTCTTTTGCATGCGGCGGCTGCTTTTTTCAAAAAGTGCCTTGTTAATGATGCCGCGGCTCAACAGGAATTGTCCCAGGGAATCCTCGGCCAGACTGGATTGAGCAAAAACAATGCGGCCGTTTTCCAGCCACAGCGTCTTGCTGAAACGCGTCGTGGCGATCTTCAACTGCCCGTCCAGCGACTGGCTGTTCATCAGGGCAAGGATGGAGGCAAAGTCGAATTCGCTCAAGGTCCCGGAGATCGGCAAATGGCCGTTCATCAATACTTGAAACCCAGTTCCATCTGATTCAGCTTGTATTGCTCCCGCTCTGCTTCGATCTGCTCCAGATAGCTTTTGGAAACGTCTCCGGTGGGGTACTGGCCCGAGAAGCAAGCCTTACAGAAGGAGCGGATG
>JAHIKI010000076.1 GCA_018897435.1 Acidobacteriota bacterium
CTGTGGGACAACAGCACCGGCGGCGCGCTCAGCAGCGTCAAGTACGCCAACCTGCTGGAGACCATCGACGGCCTTGATACCGAGGTGTTCACCTATTACGGCACGGTGGGGGCGGTGGAGTTCGTCAGCCAGGATGGCAGCCACCTGCTGCAGGCGGCGGCGCGGACGCTGAACGGCAACTATGCCAAAACATTATCGGGGCTGAACCTGGTGGACGCGGAGACGGCCGACACCAGCCGGGTAATGCTGATCCAGAACTATACGAACAATGCCAGTTACCGGTCGACGTGCGGGTTTTTCAACCCGACGGCGGACGCGGTGACGGTGGAGTTCACGCTGCTGAACAGCAGTGGCGCCCAGATCGGTGCCCAGTTCAGCAAGACGCTGGCCGGGCATGATTTCCAGGCGTTCAATCCATTTATCCAGGCCGGCGTGCCCTATCCGGGGAACGCGTACGACAACGTCATTTTGCGGGTGCGGCCGACCTCGGGCGCGGGCAGCGTGATGTGTTTTGGGGCGACGGTGGACAACACGTCGAACGATCCGGCGGCCCATCTGGCGGTGCAAGGGCAATAAATACTATTTTGAAATAGGTTATGGGAGCAGTTCCGCGGCGGCATTGAAATCGGTGATGTTGCCGCGCTTGACCCACCGGGGAACCGGGGCTTGACTAAAAAAATTGGACCCGGTATTCTGAGGCCATGATCCGGATCAACAGTGGGCTTTATAAGGGAAGGGTGCTGCGCGGCGGCAAAAATCCGCTCATCCGTCCGACCATGTCCAAGATCAAGCTCACTTATTTTGATATCCTGCAGAATGACATCAAGGAAAAAATATTTCTCGACGGTTTCGCAGGCAGCGGCAACATCGGCATCGAAGCCCTTTCCCGCGGAGCCGAATACGTGGTGTTCATCGACGATCTGCCGGAAGCCGCGCGCGCCATCCGGCATAATGCCGAAAAAATCGGCATCGCTTCCGATTTCTTCCGGGTGATTCGCGGTGATTTCAACCGTTCAATCATTTCTTTAAGCAAAGACGGCTTTCAATTCGACCTGATCTACCTTGATCCGCCCTATGCCATGCTCGAATACGCCAACCCCCTGAAAGTCATCCACAAGCGCAACGTGCTGAAAGCAGACGGGCTGATCGTGCTGGAAAGGCCCACCCATATCCACTTCAGCACTCCCTATTTCACGCTGAAGCGCAGCCAGCGCATCGGCCGCGAAAGCCTCGATTTTTTCAAATATGGTGACTAGTTTGCGGAGGTGAGCACATGAAGCGCAAGATGGCGGTTTTGCTGTTACTGGTGGCCATCCCCCTGTGCGGCGGCACCTATTTCCAGTTCGGCGTCGAATCGTTCCTCGGAGGCAAGTACCACCTTTTTTCCCTGGCCCCCTGGGGAGGCCTGCGCTTCTCCCTGGGGAATACCTCCTCGCTGATTCTCAAGTTCCGCCAGCAGACCATCGCCTTCGATTCCCTGAGCGAAGAAGAAATCGAAAAAAGGCAGAAGTCGTCGCTGAGCATGGTCACCGGGGTCTATTATTATCAGCAAGGCAAGATCGATGCTTACGTGGCCCTGTTCCAGATGTTCGGCTCCGGCCGCTACAGCGCCATCGGCGTCGATGCCGGTTTAGCCTACAAGCTGTTCCGGGGTGTCGCTGTGGAAACAGGCCTGTACCTGTTGAACGAAAAATCGACCCTCTGGTATCCGGACGAAGCGGCGCGCCGCATATCGCTTTTTGTCTGGCATGCCGGCATGAAGCTGGCACTCGCCCCGAAACTGGGATTCAATCCCCAGGTCCATTTCGGGAACAACTCCGAGGCTGTGGGCACTTTCGCCTATTCGGCCAGCCTGACCTATTCACCGCGGGACCCCATGTACATAACGCTAACCTATACCCGTTACAGCGAGAACGACGAGTATCGCTTCAGCGGCAATTATTTTTCGGGTGGCATTAATTTCTATTTTTAGGGTCACAGGAGGAGACAAAGATGCCGGGCCGCCTGCTCAATATCCTGGTGGTTTTGGGAACCCGGCCGGAAGCCATCAAACTGGCCCCGGTCATTTCTCGCCTGCGCCGTGATCGCTCATCGTTCCGGGTCCGGGTTTGCGTGACCGCCCAGCACCGGCAGATGCTCGACCAGGTCTTGGGGATCTTCCGCATCGCCCCTGACATCGATATGGACCTGATGCGGGCCGGCCAGGACCTTTTTGATGTCAGTACTGGGGTCATTGGCGGCATGCGCCGGATCCTGCTGGCGGAACGACCGGACGCGATTGTCGTGCAGGGCGATACCACCACGGCCTTTGCCGCGGCGCTGGCCGCTTTTTATTTGCGCATCCCGGTGGCCCATGTTGAAGCCGGATTGCGCACCCATGACAAATATTCTCCTTTTCCGGAAGAAGGCAACCGCCGCCTGCTGTCGGTTCTAGCCGATTTTCATTTCGCACCCACTGAAACGGCGCGTCGGAATCTGCTCGCCTCCGGGGTGGCCGCTGAAAAGATCTGGGTGACCGGCAACACCGTGATCGACGCCCTGCGCATGATCCGGCGCCGGCTGCGGGCTCCCCAGGCGCAAAAACGCTGGCTGGAATATTTCCGGCAATCTTTTGACTTGGAACTGGATGATGAGAAGCAGCGGATCATCCTGGTCACCGGGCACCGCCGCGAAAATTTCGGCCGCGGCCTGCGGCAGGTCTGCCTGGCGCTGCGGGAGATCGCCCGGCGGGATCCGCGGCTGCGGGTTATCTACCCGGTGCATCTAAACCCGAATGTGCAAAAGCCGGTGCAGGCTATTCTGCGGGGATTGCCCCGTGTCCGCCTCATCGAACCGCTGGCCTATGAACCGTTCGTGTTTCTGATGGGCCGGGCCCATCTCATCCTGACTGATTCCGGCGGCATCCAGGAAGAGGCCCCGGCGCTGGGCAAACCGGTGCTGGTCATGCGCCGGGAAACGGAGAGGCCGGAAGGAATTTTGTCAGGCGGGGTCAAGCTGGTCGGCACGAACCGCCTGGCCATCGTCCGTCAGGTGCTGGAGCTTCTGCAGGACGGGGAAGCGTACCGGCGCATGGCCCACGTGGCCAATCCCTATGGCGACGGCAAGGCTGCGCAGCGGATCGCCGCCGTCCTGGCCAGCGGCTTGGGGGGATCATGAAGCGCGCCTGGCTGTTGGCGGCCGGTTGGCTCCTTCTAGGCGCCGGCCCGGTGCTGGCGCGTAGCGCCCTGATCCTGTACGACGGCGAACGGGAGAAATCCGACGCCTTCCTTTCCGCCCGCTTCACGCAATGCCTGCTCGGTCATTTCAGCCTCGACGAGGTGCGCCTGGAATCTTTTCACGATTGTCCGCCGCAACAGGCCTTGACGGCCGATTTTCTGTTTGCCATTTCCGAGGACGGCCGCACACCCCTGCCGCCAGCCCTGCTGCAGGCGATCGCCAGGCGCCAAGGCCCGATCGTTTGGATCAACCTGCAGCTGGATGAACTGCTCCATGAAGCGCCCGGCCGTTTCCCCGTGCTGGCCGGTAAGGAGGTCAGCGGCCGCAACTGGCGGGTATCCTATGCCAACCGCCAGTTCAGCAAGGAAGATGAGGAATTGCAGACCCTGGTGCCCGGGAGCGGGGGGAGCGGCTGCCGCATCGTGGCCTGGGCTAAGGATGACGGCGGACAGAATCTGCCTTACGTTGTTCACGGCGCCAACCTGTGGGCCTTTGCCGACTCGCCCTTCGCCTACGCCCGCGAAGGCGGCCGCTGGCTGATCTTTTCCGATCTGCTCCATGAGATCCTCGGCCAGGACCACGAGGTCTCGCACCGGGTCCTGCTGCGCATCGAAGACGTCAATCCCCAGAGCGATCCCGCGGCCATCAAGAATATCTCCGATTTTCTGGCCGACGAGGAAGTACCGTTCCAGATCGCGCTGATACCCATTTACCGGGATCCGGCCGCCCAGGAAGAGGTGTTTCTTTCGGAAAATCCCGAACTGGTTGCGGCTCTGCGTTACGCCGTCGGCAAGGGGGCGGCCATCGTTATGCATGGCGTCAGCCACCAGTATCGCGGCACCAGCGCCGACGACTACGAATTCTGGGACGTGATCGCCGGGGCCCCCATCGCGGCTTCCACCAAAGAATGGCTGGAGCGGAAGATCAACCAGGGCATCGCGGAGTGCTGCCGCAACGGGCTGTTCCCCATTGCTTGGGAAACGCCGCACTACGCCGCCAGCCAGCATGATTATCGCGTCATTGGCGGTTTTTTTGACACGTTCTACGACCGGCCCATGGTGGCTGACATTTCCGACTCGCAGATGCTGGCACCATATCCATACACCATGACCGACTTAGGCGTGCAGGTCGTGCCTGAAAACCTCGGCTACATCTCTCTGAACAACCGGACGCGCGACACCAACGCCATGCTGCACAACCTGGACAACATGGGCGTGGTGCGCGATGGGCTGGCTGGGTTTTTTTTCCACCCCTTCCTGCCCCTGGAAGACCTGCAGCGGCTGGTGCGGGCGGTAAAGGCCAGGTACTGGACCTTCGCGTCGCTGCGGGAGTTCCGCTGCAATGTGTATGGCGACGGCCGCTGGATCACCACGGCGGGGGGCGACGGCAGCGTGGTGCTGCTCAACCAGTACCTTCATGAGATCACCCTGGACGCCCGGGGCAAGGTCAAATGGGAAAAATACTCGCCGGAACGTTTGTCCGGTACCATTCCCCGCCACATCGAACTCGCTCCGGGTGAACTGTACGTAATGGAAGCGCTCGACCTGCAGCCCGCCCCGAAACAGGGCAAATGGTGGCGCAGATTCCGCTCCTGGCTGGGCGGGATATTCAAAAGCCGGAAAAGCCGGCCGTTGACATTGACGCGGACCTTGCTGCTTTCCAGCCGCTCGAAGACTGAAGCCGAGAAGAACGACCAGAAAAGCTTCGCCTCGCTATTCCAGGTCTTTGGCTTCGATCCGCAGATCCGGGAACTGGGCAGCCAGAGAGAGTTTTCCCTGGCGGGTTTTGACCTGCTGGTGTTGCCGCAGGCGGCAGCTAACGAGCTCATGGCGGTGGAACAGAATACCGTGCTAGATTTCGTCGAAGCCGGCGGCATCCTGATCACCGACGGTCGCAGCGAGCTGGCGGAAAAATTGAATATCCGTTTCCTTGCCCAGGCGATCTATGTCTCCCAGGTGCGCGATCTTTCCCTGCCCCTCCCGGTCTATAACTGGAATCCGCCGGCGGTCATCAACCCGTTCCGCGTCGACGCAGGACAGGTCCTGTGCCGGGACAACGCTTCCGGCCAGCCGCTAGCTGTGGTAAAAAACCTGGGGCGCGGACGGGTGCTCTATTTCGGTACTTTGCTCGATCCCTATACGCCCTTCGGCATCAGCCGTTATCCGTATTTTCCCTATTACCTGAAGAACGTTCTCAAGCTGCCCTTTCCCATCCGCCGCGCCAACCTTGAATTCTATTTTGACCCCGGCTTGCGCCAAAACGTTTCCTGGGAAAGGCTGGTGCGGCGTTGGCGGGCCAGCGGCGTGAAGATCGTCTACCTGGCTGCCTGGCATTTCTACGCCCAATACCAGTTCGATTATGATTACTTCATCGGTCTCTGCCACGATCACGGCATCGCCGTCTACGCCTGGTTCGAATTGCCCCAGGTCACGCCGCTTTTTTGGGATGCCCATCCGCAATGGCGCGAGAAGACGGCCGCAGGGTTGGACGCGCGGGTCGGCTGGCGGTACGCCATGAATCTCTTCAACCCTGATGCCCGCCGGCTGGCAAATGATTTTTTCTGGCGCATCCTGACCAGCCATGACTGGGACGGCGTCAACCTGGCCGAGCTAAGTTACGACACCGACAGCGGCATGGAGAATCCCGATCGCTTCGTCCCGCTCAACAGCGATGTCCGGCTGGAATTCCGCCGCCGCAGCGGCATCGACCCATTGGAATTTTTCGAGGCCGCTTCAGCGCATTACTGGAAGCGCGACCGCAAGAACTTCGACCGTTTCCTGCGCTTCCGCTGCGAAATGGTCAAGGACCTTCACGACTTTTTTCTGGTTGAAACCGCCAAGATCGTGAAAGCCCGCAACCGGGACATGGAGGTGATCGTCACCGCCCTCGATTCCTTGCTCAATCCGCGGATCATGGAAGAGTGCGGCATCGACAGCCGGGACATCATCGCCTTGATGGCCAAGCACCGTTTCACCCTGCAGGTCGAGGACCCGGCCGCCAGCTGGCTCGGCCCGCCGGACCGCTACTTGGCTTATTTACGCGCTTACCAGCCCCTTGTCGCCGACCCGGGGCGGCTGATGTTCGACATTAATGTTATGCCCCGCCCCGGCAGCGGCGAACGGCATTTGCCCGCGCCGCAGCCGATCGGCAGCGAGCTGGCGACGACCTTTTATTATGCTGCCAGGGCTTCGGGCCGGGTCGGCATCTACGCCGAGTCGACGGTCAACCCCTTCGACATGGACCTCCTGCCCTTTGTCATGGGCAGCGACGTCTCCCTGCGGCCGCAGGGAGACGGTTTCCGCATCGATTCCCGCCAGCCCTTCACCCTGGTGCTGAACAGCTCCGGGACGGTGCCGCTGCTAGACGGCCAGGCATGGCCTTTTTACGAAAAAAACCACGTTTTCCTTCCCTCGGGGCCGCGGCTGCTCACTTTTGCCAAGGCCGGCCTGCTCGACGAGCAGGGGTTGACCACCCGCCTGACCTTCGGGGGCGACATCTATGACCTGTCTGTCTCCGGCAACGTCTACAGTCTGCGCTATGATTCGCCGACGCCCGTGACCCTGACCTTCAACCGGCCCCTGGAGCGGATCCTCCTCGATGGCGAGATTCTGGCCGTGCCCCAGAACAAGAACAGCCTGGTCCTGGCCCGCGGCCGCCACCGGCTAGAGATCTACACCCAAAGCCAGTCGCGGCACGCCATTGAAGTGGTGGGCTTTTTTTCTTCCAATATTTTTCTCATCCTCGGGCTCTCCTCGCTGCTGCTGCTACTGTTCCTCTACTTTTATTCCAGGAGCAGACGATGAGCCTCTTCCTGAATGTCCTGCTCAACGGCATTTTCGTCTTTTCGGTGATCTTTATCTGGCTGATGCTGCTCTACCAGTTCGTCCTCTGCCTGGGCGGATTCTGCCTGCGCCAGCGCCTGCGGCGGCAGGTCCCGGCGGCCATCGACGATGACAAACTGCCTTCGGTCACGGTGCTGGTCCCGGCCCACAACGAAGAAAAGGTCATCGCGGCCACCATGGCTCATTTGCAGCGATTGCAGTACCCTGAGGGCAAACTGGAGATCATGATCATCAACGACGGCAGCAGCGATGGAACGCATGAAGCGGTCCGGCGCCAGGCCGGGACCGACCGGCGTTTCCGCTTCCTCGACATCCCGACCGCCGCAGGAGGGCGCGGAAAAAGCCTAACACTCAACCGGGCTTTTCGGGAAGCCCGCGGCGAGGCCATCGCCATTTACGATGCTGACAACCTGCCGGAAGCAGACGCCCTGCGCCTGCTGGCTTGGGACCTGGTATCCGATCGCCGCCTGGCCGCTGTGACCGGAAAGTTCCGGGCCTACAACGCCGGACGCAATCTTCTGACCCGCTTCATTAACCTGGAATCAATCGCCTTCCAGTGGCTCATCCAAGCGGGGCGCTGGTTCTTTTTACGTATTTCCACCTTGCCCGGCACCAATTACATCATCTGGAAGTCGGTGCTCGAAGCGCTGGGCGGCTGGGACGAAGAGGCCTTGACCGAGGATACCGAACTGACCTTCCGCATCTACCAGAAAGGCCTTCTGATCGGATTCCTGCCCGGCGCCGTCACCTGGGAGCAGGAACCGGAGAACCTGGCGGTGTGGGTCAGACAGCGCACGCGCTGGGCGCGCGGCAACAACTACCTGATCGGCAAGTTCGGGCGCCGGCTGTGGCGTGAACGGCCGAAAGCTACGACCTTCGAGCTGCTGAATCTCTTTTTTCTGTATTACTTTTTTGTTTTCGCCATTTTGTTTTCCGACCTGATCTTTGTCCTGTCGCTTTTTGGCTTGGTCCGCGTCAACCTCTTCGGTCCCTACTTGGAGCTTTGGCTGCTGGCCTTCCTGCTCTACATCCTGGAAGTGATGATCGCCCTGAGTTACGAACGCGAGGATACGCCGCTCAACCTTTTGCTGACCGTGCTCGCTTATTTCACCTACACCAAGCTATGGGTGTTTGTCGTGCTGAAAAGCCTGTATCATGACCTGGTGCAAAAAAAGAAACGGACCTGGGCCAAGACCGAACGGTTCGATATCAAACCGAAGTGATGTTTTTGTTGCGGAGCAGTCGGCATCGGCTCAATCGCTGAATCCTGTCTCGCGCAAAACCTTGCGCAGGCGCTCGAAATCAACGCCGGTCTTGGGATGGCGCGGCGGCGTGCAGCCTTCCGCCTTGGCGATGGAAAGTTCATATGTTCCGATCTGTTTGGCCAGGGCTACGGTCTCGCTTTTTTCGTAGGCGATCAGCGGGCTGTAGATGGGCATGGTTGCGGCGGCACGCGAGGCATAAAGGTTTTTGAGCGTCTGCGACGCCACCTGGGCCAGGTTGTCGCCGCTGATGACGCCCAGGGCCTTCTCGCTTTTGGCGATTTCGCCGGCTTTCCTGTGCATTAGGTACTTGCAGATCACGCAGACGTACGGTTCGTGGCGGGTGCCGAACAAGCCGGAGAATTTCCCCTGGAACAGTTCCTCCCTGGGGATAATGATCAGTTTAATGGGCTGGCCGGCGGCGAATTCCTCGAGCCGGTCGCGCAGGCGGAGCACCTTGGTCGTTTCGTTTTCGGAAATCCCGAAATGGAGCAGGACGGGCATGACGCCACGCTTCATCATCAGGAAAGTGGCCACCGGTGAATCGATGCCCCCGGAGATCAGCGAGACCAACTTGCCGGCGCTGCCCACCGGGAAGCCGCCGAAACCCCGGATCTTTTCGCTGAACAGGTAGAGGTGGCGGTGGCCGATCTCGATGTGCAGTTCGAAGTCCGGATCTTTCAGCCTGACCGGCGTGCCGGTTTGTTCACTGATGATGCTGCCGATCTCTCTCTCCACCCCCATGGAGTTGGGAGAGAAGTCCTTGGCGATGCGCTGGCAGCTGACCCGGAAATTGCTGCTGCTTCTGATCTCCGGGAAAAAACGGGCGACCTCTTTTTTCAATGCGTCGTAGTCCCTGTCCAATTCAAAAGCCGGGCTATAGGAATAAACGCCCAGGACCTTTTTCAGGTCGGGGAGATCATTGATGCCGCGGATATAGATCCGGCCCCGCTCGGCGCTGATCTTGGCAAAAGTGTGCCCCTGTTTTTTCAGGAACCAGGCCAGGTCATTTTTGAGTTTCTGTTCGAACTGGCCGCGGTTCCGGCCCTTGAGGCTGATCTCGCCATAGCGGACGATGACGGCCAGGCCGTTCATGGCTGCAGGCCGCGCAGGTAAGCGAGCAGGATCTTGCCGGTGCGCTGCTGGAGGTATTTTCCAAGGGCCCGCCGCTGTCCAGCCAATAGCGCAGCTTTTAGTTCCTGGCGGGTCAGGATCTCGTGGCACAGGGCCGCGATCTTGAAAAAGTTTTTTTCGCGCACCAGCATGCCCCCGCCGTTCATGGTCTCGGCGACGGCGCCGGCGTCGTAGGCCACGACCGGAATATCCAGGTGGAAGCATTCCACGACCGGAGCGCAGAAGCCCTCGTGCTCGCTCAGGTGCAGATACAGGTGCGACAGTTTCGCGTAGGAAACCACTTCGGCCAGGGGGACATGGCCGCTGAAATGGATATTTTTCACCTGCAGCCGGGCGATCAGGTTTTGCAGGGCCGAAAAATAGCGCTCGAAGCCGCGGTATTCACCGACGATGAACAGGCGGGAATCGGGGTTGAAATGTTTTTGATACAGGTGAAATGCCGTGATCACGTCTTCGACTTTCTTGTTGGGGATGATGCGTCCGATAAAGAGGAAATTGCTTTTGCCGTCGGCGAAAATTTCACTTAAGACCGGCAGTACCGGCAGGTCGAATTTGGAAAAATCCATGACCAGGGGCAGGACGCCGGTTTGCTTGAACCCGGCCGCGACCAGTTCGCTGCGGTTGTATTCGGAATCGCCCAGGGCCAGGTCGACCTTGTCGGCCAGGCTTTTCAGCTCCACCCGGCCTTTGAAGCAGTCCTTGGCCAGAATGCGGTGAAAATCAAGGAAAAAATGGTACGGCGTAATGTTGTGATAGATGATGATTTTTTTATCCGCGAGGCGCAGGAATTTTTTGGTCACCGGCGAGCCGATGGAAAAGTGAAAGATGACCACGTTTTCGGGAGCCGAAAAACGGTCGTATTCGAGATAATTACAAACCTGATGGGCGTAACGTGGATGAAAGTGCAAGGTGAAGATCTCGGATTCAATGCCGTTGGCCCGCAAAAAATCCCTGATCTCCAGGGCTTCGTTGCCGATGGCATCGCCGTAGGAATAGGAGGTTAAAAATTGATGGACTTTCATTCAGAACAGCAGTTTCTTTTCCAGGGCCCGTTCCCGGTTTTCCAGGAATTCGATCTTGTCTTCCAATATCCTGATCTTGGTTTTCAGAAGTTCTTCCTCGGTTTTCAGCTTCGATGCTTCGACGATCATATTGTGCATGGCGTTGTGCAGCAGGCGGATGTATTCGCTGCTCTGCAGAACGATCGGGACTTTTTTCTGCAGGTCCAGAATGCCGGTTTTCAATTCAATATACATGGGACGGGTCATGAAGCGGATCCAGGGGGAAAGTAGGCTTCTGATTTTTTTCAAAACCCCCTTGGCCAGGCCGGTTTCCTTCAAGCTCTCTTCCAGCGGTACGGGCGGGGCCATGTGTTCGCTAAAGCCCGGATACAAAATAGGGTCGTAGATATTCGGGATTTCCAGAAAATCGGGCAAGGGTTGCAATTCCATTTCGGCGATCTCGTCGATCTCGCTCTGTTTCAACAGGCCGGAGTCCTTTTTATCCTGGATCTTTTTACGGATCGCGGCCATGATCTCTTCCACGTCGATCTCAGCGGAAGCATGAATAAAGGGTTCCATGGATGCACCTCCTTTTCAGAAAATGATTATACAGCAAGCGGTCGCGCCCTACAAGTATTTTGCCGAAAACACCGATAACAAACGATATTTTAGCGGCTCGTTTCGGACCCTCAGGCACGAATCCCCGAATAGCCTGTCCTGTAAACGGTTTCAAAATAAAAAATTAATTAAATGTAGGATATGCCTTGACTTTTTAGTTTTGTTACTCTAAAATCCGTTGCAGGAGGTAATGATGAACAAAACCGAATTGGTGAAAGCCATTGCAGAAAATGCAAACTTGAAAGTGTCTGAAACTGAAAAAATGGTCAATGCTTTCCTGGATTCCGTTTCCACTTGTCTGAAAAAGAAAAGCAAAGTGACCCTGGTTGGTTTTGGCACCTTTGCCGTGGCCCACAGAAAGGCCAAGATCGGCATCAATCCCAAGACCGGTCAGAAAATTTCCATCAAAGCCAAGAACGTCCCTGTCTTCAGAGCCGGCAAGGCCTTGAAAGAAAGAGTTAAATAGTCACATCGTTACTGGTTTTGATCGGGAGGGGGGCGGAAGTTCATATCCGAAATCGCAATATCCGGAAAAACTGAATCACAAGCTGCTGA
Organism: Acidobacteriota bacterium; assembly: GCA_018897435.1. GTDB lineage: Bacteria > Acidobacteriota > Aminicenantia > UBA2199 > UBA2199 > UBA2199. The sequence continues at coordinate 11,629 of JAHIKI010000076.1, forward strand.
TTGAAATTCAATAGACCGGTCAATCGGGGATAGGTTCGTCCCAAATAATCAATAGACGTCTATCGGGCAGGATGCCCCGGCGATTTCCACCTTGCTTCGTTTGCTATCGTAGGCGTTGACGTTGCCGATGTTCAGGATATATTTGCCTTTACTCATGAATTTAATTTTCAGTTGAATGAATGCGGCCGCCAGTGTTTGAACGCTGTCTGTTCCGAAGGACAACCCCATGTCAAAACTGTTTCCCGAGATATTCTTTAAAACCTTCACCTCTTTTTCATTCAAGGAATCGGTTTTTACTTCAACGATCTCGCAGTTGCCGCCGCTCAGAACCCCGTTGAGGGAAAGGCTGGCCAGCTGTGTTTCCGAGTGGATGCGCAGGGAAAAAAAGGTTTCGGTATTGACCGGGATGCTGGCCTGGGTGGGGGAAATGCTCACCATGTCTTTGGCCGGCTGTTGGATTTCGGGGGCCGTTTCCTCTGCATCGGTCCCTTCTTCTTCCGGAACGATCGCGCCGTCTGCTGGCAACGGCTGCATGCCCTCTGTTGACGACGGCTGCATGCCGCCTGCTGACGACGGCTGCTCGTCCCCACCCCAAATGACTTCGTTGTCCTGGCTGCTGATGGGGGTGCGGCGGATGATCTTGGGCGTGATGGAAAAGATCAAGTCGGTCTGACTGATGTTTTTTTCCGAATTGCCGAACAATTTTCCCAGCAGAGGGATCCTGGCCAGGGCCGGGATCCCGTTCAGGGAACCGCGGACGTCATCGCGGAGCAGGCCGCCGATGATGTTGGTTTCGCCTTCCTTCAGTCGGATCTTGTTTTCGATCTCGCGTTTGCCGAAGGTAGGGAAAGATGATGAGGCACCCGATGAAATGAAATTGATGGTCAGCTTGGTTTTCAGGGTGACTTCATTGTTTTGATGGATAAAGGGGGTGATCTTGATCTCGACGCCGACATTGCGGTAGCGGTAGGTGGTTACCGGGGAGGAATTGATGCCCCCGGCGGCAATGGCCTGGAACTGGGTTTCGGGGACAGGCACTTCGTCGCCGACCATGAATGTAATTTCCTCGCCGTCAATGCCGCGCAGGTTGGGCTTGGCGAGGATCTTGTTGTTGCTGTCTCCTTCCAGGAAATTCATGGCCACGGTGGGGATGGTCAGGAAGAAATTGGCGCTGCCCAGGTCCGTGAAATTAATGGTCGAGGAGATCTTGCCGTCGCTGTCCAGGCCGCCGGCGGCGACGCCGAAAACACCGGTGCCGAAATCGGCGCCGAGCTTGTTGATCAGGCTGCGGTTAATCTCAAGAATTTCAATGTTGAGCTCTACTTCGCTTTTTTCCTTGTCGATCTTGGCCAGGAAACGTTCGACGTCGACCAGCGAATTGTAATCGGCGCGTATGACCAGAATGTTGAGGTTCGGATCTTCCTGGATCAGCAGCTGTTCGTCGCGAAACACGGTCTGGATCATTTTGCGGGCGTCCTCGGCCTTGATATTGGAAAGGTAAAATGCTTTGATGCCGCGCAGGTCAAAGGCTTTTTTCTTGGCGAAAATATCGGGAAAGACGATCACGGTTGCGGGGTCCAGCACCCGGTATTTGGAACCGGAGATCATGCACAGGACTTTCAGGATTTCAAAAAAAGTCGTGTTCTCAATTTCAATACTGTGCAGAAAATCACGGAAATCCTTGTCGAAAATAAAATTGACATTGTAACTTTTGCCCAGGCTTTTAAAAATATTTGTGATCGGGGTGTTTCTCAGGCTCAGGCTGACTTTCTCGTCTTTTTTGACGTTCAATTGCACGGGCGGGAGCACTGTCGGTTTGAATTTCTCCTCTTTGGCGGCTTTGGGGGGGGTGACGTAGTCAGCAAACTCTTCCTGCAGCTGGTTGTTGCCGGGGAAAATGGCCAGGGCCTTCCGGTATTCCAGAACGGCAGCCTGGCGGTCGCCGGTTTTGCGCTTGGCGCGGGCCAGGAACAGATGGGTTTGGTAACTGTTCAGTTGGGCGCGGAAAAGCAGGGTCTTGATCTCCGCGTTTTTAGGGTTTTCCGCCGCGGCCCGACTCAGGACTTCCCGGGCCTGGTCGTAATCGCCGGCTTTGAACAGTTCCCGTGCCTGGCGCACGCTGGAAATGGTGGTCAGGCAGCCCTGCAAAACGAGCAGGGCTGCCAGCAAAAAAAACAGGTTACCCCTATTTTTTGGCTTAGCCATTCTGGTCTCCTTTGATCCTGATGTCGTAAGGCTGGTTGTCATACTCAATGGTCACCATGTCTTTGCTTATCTTCAGGATCTTGATCTTGTCGAGAACTTGATCGTGCTCGTTGACCATGAAAAATTCTCCGCTGACGTTGAGCAGCGCGGATCTTTTTGAGTTTTTTACAATGAATCCTTCGTAAGTGATCGATTGGGAAATTTCTTCGGCAATGGTTTTTTGCAGGGCGTCGGCTTGGGCTGCCGGCATCTGGCCCTGGGTGGTTTGACCGCGCTCGGCTTCGCTGCTGCCGTTGAAGATATCAAATTTCAATGTGAAGCGGGCAGCGGGTTTTTGCAGCAGGCTCAATTTGAGCAGTTCGGCCCGGACTGGCAGGCACAGCATCCAGATCAGCAGCAAGGTGAGAATCCTATTCTCCAATGTAGGCCTCCATTTTGAAATTGCCTTTGACCATGTCGGCACTGCCGTTCAGCTGCATGCGCTCAAAAAAATTCATTTTGGGCTTTTTTTCCATGGCGAAGATGAATTTTTTCACATCGCGGTAGGTCCCTTCCAGGGCGAAGCCGACGATTACTTTACGGATTTTTCCCTGGCGGCGGCTGAATTGGGAACTGATGTTCGTGGCCTTGAGCTGGTTGGCGGCCAGGCAGGAATTCAAGTCGCGGCGGAAAACGGCGAACTCGTCCATGCTGATGATATGGTCGCGGTGAAATGCCTGCAATTGCTCCGGGAGCTTTTCCCATTCTTTGTGTTCCACGCTCAGTTTTTGAAATTCTTTTTCCTGAAGCTGGAAGGCGGCTTGCCTGTCCAGGCGGCTCTGTCGCGACAGGTCGCGAATGGACATGTAGGCAAAAGAGAGCAGGCAGCCGCAAGCGCTCAAGGCGAACAAAGCCAGCATGGTTGTGACCGCGATCTTATATTTTTTCATTGCTGATCTTGAAATTCAGATTGGCCTGGTATTCATCATTGGTTTGGTTTTCGCTGGCGATGACCAGTTCGTAGGGAGTCAATTCTTTATACAGGGCGAACAGTTCCTGCAGCGACCGGGCGGCGATGGTCATGCTGATGTGGCCGGCTCTTTCGTTGACCAGGCTGATATGGCGGATGCGGATGCCCGGGTTTGAGATCTTTTCCAGGAAATTCAGGCGGGCGACAAAAGAAAAAACCTTGCGCCCGATCAGGGCATTGGCCGCCGCCAGTTCTTTGCTGCGGATTTTTTTCCAGGCAGCGATCTCTCTGGTTTGCAGCAAGCTGCGGTTTTGCATTTTGTTGATCTGCCGTCCGATCAACCCGCTTTCATTTTTCTCGGCACGGTTCTTCTGCAGTTGTCGGCCCAGGTTGGCAATGGCCACGGCGCTGAGCGCTACGATAGCCAGGACAAGGACCGCTGCCCTGAAGGCGAAAGACCAGCCTTTGATCTTGCGAGTCGCGGCCAGGTTGTAGGTGATCTTTCTCATTGGCAGCCGGGGATGAACGGTGCTCCCTGCAAATTGGTGCTCAGGCGGGAAAAATTTCCAGCGGCCAGTTTTTCCTGCATGGCCGCGTCTGCCACTTCATCGCGGTGTTCGATGAGCCAGTAGCGGCTGGGCTCGATGCCGTAGTTATTGCTGACAAAAAGCACGGTCTTGCTTATTTCTTCGACCGTGTCGGCAACGGAGCCGCTTTTGAATTTGCGTATGTAAATGGGCGAGCGCCTTTTTTGAAAAACCAGCGTGCAGCCGGCGACGTCGCTTTCGATGAAAAAATCGGGCGGAACTTTTGCCTGCAGCAGACGGTTCAATATCTCCATGGTGGAGTTGCCGACATAAATCAGGGGGATTTGTTTTTCCAAAAAAAGCTCACCTACTTTTTCCGGAAGAGATTTTTTGACCAGGACGGAGAGTACCCTTTTTTTATCCAATTGGAAAAAACGGTGGTCGTAGGCTTCGATGCTCTCAGGGAATACTTTTTGCAGCCGCCAGGTCACCAATTCCCGCAGCGCTTTTTTCTGCCAGGGCAGTTTGTCGAATTCGAAAAAATTGTACATGAATGGGGCGGCATTGAATACGATCCCGGTGTTTTCAACTTGCAGATGTCCGGCGATTTCCGTCAGGCGCCCGGCGGCGATTTCGGCCAGGGTCGTACCTTCCACGCGCCTGCGGCTGATGATTTTTTTGTTCTGCAGGACAAACACTTCGGCATGGCGGTCGCCGATGTAGATAACCTGACGCGGCAGGCGTTCGGGCAGGAAAAAATCGCTTATACCCATTCTTTGACGGTTACCCGGTTCAGTTCTTCAATGGAAGTAACGCCCGCTTTTACGCAGTTCAGGCCGTTTTTCCTGATGGGGATCATGCCCTGCTCCATGGCAATTTTCTTGATCTCTGAAGTCGGTTTCTTGGCCAGGATCATCTCCTTGATCTCGTCGGTCAGCTCCAAAATTTCACCGATGGCCGTGCGTCCGGAAAAGCCCAGCCCGCCGCATTCCTCGCAGCCATGGGCCTGAAAAACCGGCTGGTTGAACAGGCTTTTATCGGTGCGGTTGTAATCCAGCTCGGCCTTGCTTAAGGTGACGGATTTCTTGCAAAGAGGACAAAGGACACGGACCAGGCGTTGGGCGGCGATGCAGTTCAGTGCCGAGATTAAGCTATAGGTGTCGATGCCCATGTGGATGAAGCGTCCCAGAACGTCAAAAACATTGTTGGCGTGCACGGTGGTGAATACCAGGTGCCCGGTCAGGGCGGATTGGATGGCGATCTGGGCGGTTTCCGGATCGCGGATCTCGCCGACCATGATCTTGTCCGGATCGTGGCGCAGGATGGAGCGCAAGCCGCGAGCGAAAGTCAGCCCCTTTTTTTCGTTTACCGGGATCTGCATGATGCCTTCCACCTGGTACTCAACCGGGTCTTCGATGGTGATGATCTTGTCGGCCGGGTCCTTGATCTCGTTCAGGGCGGCGTAAAGGGTGGTGGTCTTGCCGCTGCCGGTCGGGCCGGTGACCAGGAACATGCCGTAGGGCTGGCGGATATAGTAATTGATTTTTTCCAGGATATAGGGAGCGAAACCCAATTGCTTCAATTCCAGTTCGCCGATGTTTTCGGTGATCATCTCGCGGTCCAGGATGCGGATGACGGCGTTCTCACCGTAGATGCCGGGCATGATCGAAACGCGGAAGTCGATGGTCTTCTGCTTGAACTTCATGCGGAAGCGCCCGTCCTGGGGGACGCGCTTCTCGGCGATGTCAAGTTCGGAAATGACCTTGAGCCGGGTCAGCAGGAACGAATGGAAAGCGTTGTCCAACGGTTCCATGATCTGGTGCAGGATGCCGTCGATACGGTATTTGATGAGCAGGGCGTCGCTGCTAATCTCGATGTGGATGTCGGACGCCTTTTTGTTGACAGCGGTCAAGATGATGTTGTTGAGCAGCTTGATGACCGAATCGTCCTCATCGGTAATGCTCTCGATGGTCACCATTTCCTCATCAACGACTTCGGCCGTTTTTTTAAGGGTGAAGGTTTCGGTTTTGTCCCGCAGGACCTTGGTGTAGGTGTCGCTTTTTTTAAGAAATTTTTCCAGTTCATCGCGATGGGCGAAAAAAGGCATGACTTTTTTCTGGGTGAAATTTTCGATCATGCCGATCTTGTCGAGGTTTTCCGGATCAGGCATGGCCACGGATATGCCGCCGTCATTCTCGTCCAGGGGGAAGAACAGGTTCTTGATCAGGAATTCGGCCGGAAATTTAGCCAGCAGCTGATAATTTATCTTTACTTCGGAAATCTTGACGCTTTTTCTCACTGGATAACCCTTATGGAAGTAAATATCGGCAAATAAACGGAAATAAGCATCACGGCGATCACCATCCCCAAGAGAATTATTATAACAGGTTCGATCAGTGAAATCAATGCGTTGATCTTGCTGTCAATGGAGCGCTCGTAATACTCGGCGCTTTCATCGAGCACGGCCGTCAGGTTGCCCGAGGTCTCGCCCACGCGGATCATTTCAACCAGGATGCGCGGTATGATGGCGATCTCCTCCAGCACTCCCGAGAGCAGGTTGCCCTGGCGGATCTTTTCCGGGATGTCGCGCACCTGGCTGTAATAAAATTTGTTGGCGAATGTTTCGACCGCGATCTCGGCCGATTCGGGGACCGGGATGCCGCCCGAGATCAGGATGGCCAGGGTGCGGGCGAAAACGGCGATGGCGTTTTCGTGGATGATGCGGCCGAGAAAGGGGATCTTGATCTTGGCCTGGTCGATGATGATCACGCGCGGGTTGAAATGCTCGATGGCGCGGACGGCGGCGTAGATCAGGGCGGCCGCCGCCAGGAACAGCACGATGTTTTCCTTCAGGTACTGGGTGCTGGCGATAAAAAACAGGGTCATGGCCGGCAGTTGAGCGTCCATGTTGTCAAAAAACGCCGAGAATTTGGGAATGACGAAAATGGCGATCACCAGCACCATGGAGATCATGAACAGCAGCAGGATGATCGGGTAGGTCAGGCTGCTGACCATTTTGCGGCGCAGGTTGCTGATCTTGCCCAGATAGATGTTGAATTTTTCCAGGATCTGTTCCAGGTGGCCGCTCTTCTCGCCCGCCATCAGCGAGGCCTTGTAGATCTTATGGAAGGGGATCTGGGCCGAGCTGAAGGCTTCGGAGATCTGCATGCCGTTGCGGATGTTGCCGGACGCTTTGGCGATGATCTCGCGCAAGATGCCGCTGCGGGTGTTTTGGGTGATGATCTCCAGGGCCCGGATCACGGGGATCCCGGCTTTAAGCAGGGCGATCATCTCCTGGTTGAACAGCAGGAATTCGGTGTAGCCGATCTTCCTTTTGAATATCTTTTTTAGGGAAAAATTCCTGAACCACAAACGCTGGACGCGCATGAGCTTCTCTTCCAGGTTGCCCAGGGATGCCTCGATCTCCTTTTTGTTCTCGGCGTAGTATTCGCTGCTTCGGTAGCGGCCCTTTTCGTTGACCAGCGTGCATTTAAAATAGGGCATTACAGTGTTTCGCGCCCCGGGAAGTAGTGGCGCAGGACTTCGGGGATGCGGATTTTTCCGTCCGCCGTCTGGTAATTTTCCATGATGGCGGCCACGGTGCGGCCCACGGCCAGGCCCGAGCCGTTCAGGGTGTGGACAAAATCTTTCTTCCCGTCCTTGCTCTTGAACTTGATGCGTGCCCGCCGGGCCTGAAAACTTTCGAAATTTGAGCAGGAGGATATCTCCAGGTAGCCGGCGCGGGCCGGCATCCAGACTTCGATGTCGTAGGTCTTGGCTGTGGAAAACGACAGGTCGCCGCTGCATAGGGCCATGGTGCGGTAGGGCAGGTTAAGCTTGCGCAGGATGGATTCGGCGGCTGCGGTCAATTTTTCCAGCTCGGCGTAGGAATGCTCCGGGGTGGTGAATTTCAGCAGTTCAACCTTGTTGAACTGGTGTTGGCGCACCAGGCCGCGGATGTCCTTGCCGTGCGATCCGGCTTCGCTGCGGAAGCAGGGTGTGTAGGCTACGTAATTGATCGGCAGCCGGCATTCGTCCAGGATTTCGTCACGGTGGATGTTGGTCAGCGGCACTTCGGCGGTGGGGATGAGGTAGAGGTTGTAGCCTTCGATCTTGAACAAGTCATCCTTGAATTTCGGCAGGTTGCCGGTGCCGATCAGGCTGGCGTCGTTGACCAGGAAAGGCGGCAGCACTTCCCGGTAGCCGTTTTCTCCGGTGTGCACATCCAGCATGAACTGGATCAGGACCCTTTCCAGTTTGGCCAAGGCGTCAAAATACAGAGTGAAGCGCGAGCCCGATATTTTTGCGGCCCTGGCAAAATCGAGTGTTTCTCCCCCTTCTCCCAATTCCCAGTGCGGGAGCGGGGTGAAGGCGAAAACCGGCTTTTCCCCCCATTGGCGTACGAGTTCGTTAGCGGCGCTGTCGCGGCCTACCGGGACCGAATCGTGGAACAAGTTGGGTATGTTCAAAATAAAATCATGAAATTCCTTTTCCACTGCGCCCAATTCGTGTCCCTGGGCGGCGATCATTTTGGAAAGTTCGATGGACTGTAGTTCGAGTTCGCTGCTGGAGGTGCCGCTTTGTTTCAAAACACCGGTTGCCTTGGCCAGCCGGTTTTTTTTGCTTTTCAACTCCTCATTTTCAGACAGGAGCTGGCGGCGGCGCTGGTCGAGGACGCTGAAGCGCTCTTCGGCGAACGGCACCCCCTTGGCTTCGACTTTTTTCTTGACCAGCTCCAGGTTGTTGCGAATATAATTGGTATCCAGCATTAAAAAAATTATAGCACAACGCTTTTTTTTGCGCAAAACACTTTTAGCGGGAAAAGCTCAAACAAAGCCGCTGCTTTTTCAGTATAAGCAGGCTGGGGGTTACCATGAAAGCCAAATACCTCTTCCTCTCCGTTCTTGCCGCGGCGCTGCTGTCCGGCGCGTCCGCTGCCCGCTTGCTCAAAAAAGCATTGCTCTGGCACGACCAGGTCCTCACCGTGGACACGCACTGCGATACGCCCTTCATGCTATTGGAAAAGGACTGGGATATCGGCAAATATCATCCCACCGGCCAAACCGGCAGCGGGCGCCAGGACCTGCCGCGCATGAAGGCCGGTGGCCTCGATGCCTCCTTTTTCGCCGTGTTCGTCTCCCAGGGGGCGCGGACCGACGATGGGTATGCCCGGGCCAAAGCGAAAGCCGTGGCCGTCCTGAACGCCATGGACGCGATGTTCGCCAAATACCCCGACCTGTGCGGCCTGGCCTTGACGCCGCAGGACGCCCGGCTCCTGGAAAAAGAGGGCAAGCGCGCCATTTTTATAGGCATGGAGAACGGCTATCCCCTGGGCCGCGATGCGGCCGTAATCGATTATTTCTACGGCCGCGGCGTGCGCTATGTCACCCTGGCCCATACCGCCGACAATGATATTTGCGACTCCTCGACCGACCGCAAAGATCCCGAAGACCGGGGCCTGAGCGACTGGGGGCGCCGGGTGGTGCGGCGCCTGAATGAATTGGGCGTCATGATCGATGTCTCCCATATCTCCGATCGCTCTTTTTTCGACGTGCTGGCGCTCAGCCGGACCCCGGTCATGGCCTCGCACTCCTGCGCCCGGGGCCTGTCCGACAGCCCGCGCAACCTGAGCGACGAGATGTTGCTGGCCCTGAAAAAGAACGGCGGCGTCATCCAGCTCTGCATCCTCGACGATTACATCAAGCAGCCCCCGCCCGACCCGGAACGCGACCAGGCCTTCGCCGCCTTCCGAAAAAAGATCAGTGACAACTACGGCGACTGGTTCAGCATCGAGGACCAGATCGCGAAAGACCGGCTCAATGCGGAATACGACGCCCTGGAGGCGCGTTATCCATCGCCGCCGGTTTTTGTCAAAGATGCGCTGGACCACATCGACCACATCGTGAAACTGATCGGCATCGACCACGTGGGCATCGGTACCGATTTCGACGGCGGCGGCGGCCTGGCCGATTGCAAAGACGTTACGCAACTGAAAAACATTACCATCGAGCTGGTGCGCCGCGGCTATAGCAAAGCTGACATTGCCAAGATCTGGGGCGAAAACGCCATGCGCGTCATGCAGCAGGTTATTGATCTAGCGAAGAAATAGAAGACAAGAACTTGGTGTACGGTAGACGGTGGACGGTTTACGGTAGAAAAAAGGCATAGAATCTGGAGGGGAGCCCCACTTTTTGCAAAGATAGGAGACTTGCATTTTTTTTCTTCCAGCCCCTTCCCCAAAGAGAAGGGGGCAGGCGATGAGTTGATCGCGTGGTGTCATTGCTATTGCCCCTTAAACCCATCTTCAAGTGCTGGCTTTCCTTGCTTGGGTCGCGGGGTCTTTGCTGCCTGAAATTTATCTTTTCTTCACCGTCAACCGTACACCTTATACCGTAAACCGAGTTCCTCTGCCGCCACCTAGTTCTTGATCTCGATGCTGCCCAGCATGTTGCTGATGTCGCCGCCCTTTAACTCCTGTTGGTCATGCCTTTTGTTAAATATTTTAAGGAAATATTTTCAGTAGTTAACCCGCCTTTCTCACAAAGATTTACTGCCATTGCGGATACGGGTATGTCTACGGTTTCAAACTCCTTTGGATATTTCACTTGTACCTACAGTATGTCTCCTATCTCATAGGTCATCTTCCTTATATCCACAACTATCTGCGTAATCTCGCGATAATGATTGTGAGAAAGGCGGGTTAAATGTTTTCATATTGCCTCATCTAAAAATCTACCTGAACGGTTTTTTGACTTATGCTTACCAAACAATTAAAATATTTATAAATGGTTAATATAGAATATTCTAACAATATCTGGAATATCGCGGAGAAGACATGAACTGGCGAGGTTTGCTACTCCTGGGCTTGATTTTAATCTTCGGAACCATTTTGCCCGGCCAGGTGCCGGAGCTCGGGGCACCGAACATCAGTAACTACGAAACCGAACAGTTCGGCGCCCATCGCCAGAATTGGACCGCCGTCCAGGATCGCCGCGGCGTCATGTATTTCGGAAATACCAATGGAATTCTGGAATTCGATGGCCAGCGCTGGCAGTTCATCCCCGTCCTGGAAAATGCCGTTACCCGGGCCCTGACCTGCGGACCGGATGGAACGATTTACTATGGATCGATCGGAGATTTCGGCTACCTGGCCGTATCGCCTTCGGGAAAAGTTTCGGCGGTTTCCCTGAAGGAAGCGATCCCCCAAGCTGACCGGGCATTCAATGATGTCTGGCAAGCGTTTAGTAGCCGCCACGGGGTCTATTTCCTTACCCGGAGTAAGATCTTCCGACTCGTAAACGGGGAAGTGCACTCCATTCAAGGCAAGTTTGCCTCATCCCAGGCCTGCCTGCTGAATGAGACCTTATTCTACGCAGATATGGATAAAGGCTTGTGCATGCTGGATGGGGACCAGGCAGTTCCCATTCCTCAGCTCGGTGGCGTTTATAATGGGAATTACATCACGCTGGCACTCTTTGGCCGCCATGAGATGCTGGTGGGCCGCATGTCCGGAGATTTTCTTCGTATCGATCTTTCGGCTTTTTGGGATGAGGCTTCCCAGCGCTACGATGTCACGCGTCAGGCTCCAAAGGACATCGTTAAGACCTTTCCCAGCGAACTGGATGATTTTATCAAAGAAAGCAATGGGTTCCTTTACAAGCTCATTCCCATCGACTCCGCTGCGTTTGCCATCAGCACCATCAAGGGGGGCATCGTCACCTTCAACCGCGCCGGAAAGATCATTCAGGTCATTAACATAAAAAACGGTCTGCTAGATAACAGCGTGACGGATCTTTTTATGGATCGTCCACATAACCTCTGGGCAGCTACTAATTCCGGAATATCACACATCGAGTTGAGTGTGCCTCAGTCTTTCTTTGGAGCCCAAAATAATATCAATGGGGTCAGTATCAGCGCCAGCTTTCATGGCGGGCGCCTGTACGTAGGGACCTATCAGGGGATGCTTGTACGTGAGCCCTACCGCTTCGCCTTGCAGAATGACAAACAGGTCTTCAGAACACTTAAAGACAGTCCCACCCAGGTCTGGCAGTTCCTGGAGGTTGATGGAGATCTCATGGCGGCCACCGCCAAGGGACTTTTCAGGATTCAGGGCGAGGAGGCCATCAAGGTTCAGGGTTCCGTTTCCTATGCCTATAGCCTCGCCACCTCTAAGAGCTGGCCCAATCACCTCTTTGTCGGCCTTAGGGAAGGCATAGAGGTATTCAAGCATAAAACAGGACCCGGCTTGAAAGGGGCCGCCCGCTGGGAATTTCTCGGAAGAATGGAAGATGTCAAAGACAACATTCGCGCGATAGCTGAAGATACTAATGGCGATTTATGGGCCGGGACCGAGGCTAAAGGTCTGTTGCGAATTCATTTCTCCGGTGACAAGCCCAGCCAAGCAGCAATTCACCGCTTCGGTCCCGAACAGGGTCTTCCCGGTCTTTCCGGCCTTCGGGCCATGAGTCGCGACACCACACTCTTTGTCGTATCCCCTAAGGGCTTGTTTCGCACTACAATTGCCAAGGGTGATATCCAAGCTCCGGAACAGATCCGCTTCATCCCAGATACCATCCTGGGCAAGTCCTTCTTAAACCCACCGGTGGCCTTGAATATCATGATCTTTGACCAGAAAGGGAGTGCCTTCTTTTCCACGTCAGATGGCGTTTTCTGGGCCATTCCCCAAAATGACGGCCATTACCGCATGGAGATACGGCCCTTCCGGGGCATTCCGGCACCAGAGGATTCGATGTATCTCCACTCCGATGGCCGTCTGTGGTTGCCGGGCAAGGAGCTCTACCGGGTCGATCTTAATGCCCCAAAGGACTACGACCAACCCTTCAATGTCCTGGTGCGTAAAGTAGTCGCGAAGTCCAAACGACTTGTCTTTGAGGGCACACACGGACGGCCCGGTTCGGCATTCGGAGAGCAGCGCACCGTGTTTGAAGGCGGCCAAGACCCGCTGGAGACCCCGGAGCTTCCCTTTCACGAGAATGCCCTTTCCTTCGAATTTTCGGCCGCCTTCTACGAGAAACCGGGCACCACGCAATTCCAGTATCTTCTGGAAGGGTTCGACAGGGGATGGAGCGAGTGGACTGATAAAACAAGCAAAGAATATACCAATCTTCCGGAAGGGAGATACAGCTTCCGAGTCAGGGCCAAAAATTTGTACGGGACCATGGGGCATGAAGCTGTATACAGTCTGCGCATCCTGCCTCCCTGGTATCGCACTTGGTGGGCTTATATCTTGTGGATTATTGGAGGTGGTGCGGCACTGGTCGGCATCATCTATCTTTACACCTTGAAGCTGCGGCGCCAGAAGGATCACCTCAAAAATATCGTCGCCGAACGTACCAAAGAATTGGAGAAGCTTTCGATTGTTGCCAGAGAAACTGATAACGCCGTAATCATCATGGACGAAAAGGCCAACATTGAATGGATCAACCAGGGATTCACCCACTTATATGGATTAACATTGGAAGAACTTTTTCAAATAAATGGGAGCAATCTCATTACCGCCAGCCTTAATCCTGACATTAAACAAGTAATCGAAAAATGTATAAGAGATAAAAAATCTGTTTCTTATGAATCGACATTTGAAACAAAATGGAGCCAAAAAATCTGCTCCCAGACCACCTTAACTCCAATTTTAGACGATAAAGGCAATATTAAAAAACTGATATCCATTGATTCGGATATCACCGGACGTAAGATTGCCGAAGAGAAAATAAAAAACCTGCTCGCAGAGAAAGAACTCATCCTCAAAGAAGTACACCACCGCATCAAGAACAATATGGCCACTGTAATGGGTCTATTTTCTCTTCAGGCTAGCAC
>JAHIKI010000077.1 GCA_018897435.1 Acidobacteriota bacterium
CAAGCTGAGTTGATGGACGTCCTGTCCGAGGAAATCTGTAATCTCGCTGCGTCTCAGCCTCTTTTACGCGGTTGCATCCAGCAATCCGGGCTACCTCTTTTTTTGTCCTAATTGTTGCATTACTTATGCGGCGCTCTATAAACCCGAATTTTCAGCAAGTCCTATTCCAAGCATTGCAACAATTACAATTCCTAATGGAGCAAAATTGGTAAAATTATCAACCATACGAATTAAAATCATATGAACGCCATCCCGTGAAAGCAGGTTTATTGCTTCAAAGACTTCTCCTGTTCCAGGATGTACAGCGGAAGTACCAATAGCAGAAAATATAGCTGACAATATCAATACAGTTAAGGCAAAAACGCCAAACAAGCTTGCCGGGTGTGGCAATGCATTTCCTACTTTTTCTACTCCATTTAAGAATATTGTAATTGGACTTCGCTTCATAACACTTTTCTATTTATTTAATAATATTTTAGGAAAATTAATTTTACCCATTATGATTCGATTTTCCTCCCGAACTTTGATCAAAGGGGAAACATGTGCCTATTCTTTAACCGCTTTTCGGGTCAACAGATAAGTGCCGAGGTCTGGTTTTTGGGGAAATGCCTCAGGTCTTTCACTGTTGGATGAGAACTGGATTTCCAGTTGGCCGTTATCCAGAAATCTCAATATCCCGAACAAGGTGGTCCACTCCGAACCGGCCCCGCCACATTTATCTACGCACAGGTCGATGGCGCATGGGTGCTGCTTTTCATTTATCTTATATGGGCCTTTGACTGAATAGCTGCCATTATCCTTACCCGTTTCAATCCGCTCATACGTCCCATTGTCATTAAAAATCAGTGTTCCTTTTGTCCTGGCTTCGTTGGGGGCGATTGACCAATGTCCAATAATGGCTTGTCCGACACTTTCATCAGCCGCCTGGACCATACTTCCGAAGATTAGCAAACATCCGCTCAACATCACCAGAACGATCATGGATCTTGACATAGATGGGCCTCCTAAGTATTTGTTGCCGACTTTAATTCGCAATCGCCAATCCGCCGGCAACCAGCTCGACTTATAGGAAAAATAATTTTCCCCATGATGGAATTTTAAGGGAATTTTATTGAAATTACAAGGTCATCCTTCACGGTGCTTGATTTCTTGATTTCTTTGTTTGAGCCGCCGGCAGGCGTCCTGGTACAGTTCCCCCAATGCCGCTATTTGCACATCACTGAAAACGGGCAACTCGCGATCTTTCCGCATGTTAAACCGTTCAGGTCAATCTGGTCCGTTACCTGATTCATTAACTCGCAGGTCCCGCTGACAAAGTCAAGAAGTCAAGCACAGAGTAAGATCTTGTGCAAATTTGCTTAAAGCCAAATTTGTCAAAATTTATTATTTCATCTTTTCAAACAGCTTGGATGATCCTGCCCCGCAGCTGATGATCGACCTCATCGCAGTCTCTACGGAAACATCAATTTTTCGGACATCCTCTTTTTTCAAATGACACAAAAGCCCTGTTGTGGGATTAAGCGCAGAGGGGAAAAAGACTGTATACCTGCCGTCCGGGTGCTCATCGGTAACAAAACCGGTCATAAGTGTATCGTTGGCGAATATTTTTGCCAGAACTACTGAGGAGAAAGGTTTCGTTTCCTGACCCACAAGTTGTTTCAATGTCTCCTTAAATAATGAATAACCGGGAGCAATTTTAAGGATATGATTATCGATCTTAGTAAACAAATATCTCCCTATTTTTGTCTTTACGATCAACCCGATCACAAAGCAGACCACGATTATCAGAACCACGGAGATTATATCCGCAATAACCTTCTGCATATGAGGTTGTTTCATTATCAACATGGTCAGGGGTTCTATCATTCCCGAAACAATATTAAATATCCACCTTATAAGAAAAAAAGTAAGAACTATGGGCAGGATAACAAGTAACCCTCCGAAAAGAGTTGTTTTAATAAAATTTCTGATCTTTTTCATTTTAATTCCCCCTTAAATTTTTTACCAGGACCTGGCGCGGGTCCTGCTGGTAGAACTCCCGCAGTATTTCAAAAAGTTCGGGATGGGCGTCATGGAGCGGCCGGGGATTTTCAAAGAACATTTCACTGGCCACGGCAAAAAATTCGGCCTCGTTCTGGGCGGCGTAAGCGGGCAGGATCGAGGTCCCGTGGTTGTGCCGCTCCCATTCCCGGGCAATGGTCTCCGCCCAGTTAACCGTCCCGGACCGCAGCCGCAATTTCAGCCCGCTCTTTCTTGCTTCCCGGTCAAAAAAATGGGCCAGTTCGTGAATCAGGACATTGAAGCCATCTTCAGTGTCAGCAAATCCCTGCATCAGACTTCCCTCGGCGAGCAGCATCGGTCCCCCCGCAGGGGCTTGTCCGGCAATGTTTCCCTTTTTCACCTGATAATTGCGGTCAAAACTCATGCCGGGATATATCGTAACACCATCGACGAGCGGCGGCTCCCAATCGGGCCGGCCATGCAGCATGGCCGCAGCCCCGGCGGCGATGAGCAGGCGGGTCTGCCAGGACAGGGGCCGTCCGCCAATGCCGCTGATAAGGACGTCGACAAGGAACAGGCGGACATCGCGCTCAAATCGCATTCTGCCGGCCTCGTCCAGACCGTGGAAATAGGCCGAGCGCGAAAGCAAAAATTCACGCCCTTCGCCGGGAAAAGACATACGCAACCCCTGGCGGCGCTGCCATGGTTTTCTGAGTGCCAGCATCAGGTAAAGGGCTTCCAGTAACAGCAGGAGGGGCAATATCACGGTCCGACCGGTCATGCAAAAAACCAGAACACCGACCACGGGAATCAGCAAGGCGTATAAAACAATAAAGAACAAATCGTAACGGGCGATGACGCGCATCAAACTCGACCGTCAGCGCAGCCGGCCCCGGGCCAGGGAGAAAAATACTCCGCAGCAGCACAACACAAAAAAAACGATAAATGACACCCTTATGCTATTGAGGAACAGCGGATAAATGGCAGGCGTGATCTGCACATTGCCGATAAACAGGGAAAAGACCAGGGTGGCGATGCCCATGCTCAACATCTGCCCCACCATGCGCATGGTGGCCAGGGTCGCCGAGGCTACGCCGTAGTATTTTTTATCAACCGAGCTCATGATGGCGTTGGTATTGGGGGAGGAAAAAAGGGCGAAGCCGAATCCCACCAGCATCAGGGCGGCCACGATGAACCCCAAGCCGCTGTGGGCATTCAGCCAGACAAACAAAAACAGGCCGGCGGCGGAGACCCCCATACCCAGCGAAGCCACCAATCTGGGTTCCAGCCGGTCGGAAAGCCTTCCGGCCAGCGGCGAAAAAGCAGCCATGACCACGGGCTGGGCGATGAGCACCAATCCGGCCGCACGGGGATCGAATCCCTTGATGTATTGCAGGTAGAGGCTCAACAGAAAGGTGATGGCGAAAGTGGCACTGTAGTTGATCAGCGCTGCCAGGTTGGAAAAGGCAAAAACCGTATTGCCCCGGATCAAGCGGGCCTGAAAAATGGGATGCTTATGGCGGGCTTCCCAGTTCATAAACAGGGGTAGCGCTCCGGCTGCGGCCAGGAGCAGCACCAGCCCTTTCCAGCGCGGCAGCCAGGTGAAGCCGAGCATGAAGGCGGTCAGCATCAGGCTGTAGGCCAGGGACCCTTTCCAATCAAATGGTTCACCACGGGATCCGGCCCATTCCTGGGGCATTTTCAACCAGACCGCAATCAGGATCAGCATCCCCAGGGGAACATTGAGTAAAAACACCCAACGCCAGCCTAAATATTGGGTTAGCAGGCCGCCGACGAACGGTCCCAGCGACAACCCCGTGTAAGTAGCGGCCACATTGATGCCCAAAACCCAGCCGCGCCGCTGCGGCGGATAGACCGAGGTCAATATGGCGATACCGGTTCCGAAGATCATGGCCGCGCCGATACCCTGTACCAGGCGGGCAAAAAGGAAAAGATTCGCCCGCGGAGCCAAACCGGCCAGAAGCGCAGCGCTGCTGAAAATAACGGTCCCGTATACGAATATCTTTTTACGGCCGACGATATCGGCAAGCCGGCCGAAGGGTAGCAGGAAAATGGCCGCGGCCAAAAGATAGGAACTGGCCACCCAGCTCAGCAGGACGGCGTCCATGGCGAAATCCCGGGCGATGGCCGGCATGGCGATATTCACCGCCGAACTCATCATGGGTGTCAGCAGCGAACTCAGCGTCGTCACCAGCAGGGCTACTCGTTGCTCGGACACATCTTCCATAGCTGCTCCTTTCAATCGTTCCCGATTTCGCACCTGGTTGCTCCGTTTAGTTTCCGTCGGTGGAGTGACTTATCCGGAAGGTTTTTCAATTTTAGTCAAAAACTCAAGATCCTCTGAATCCTTGTGCCGCTTAACTGCTTTTTTGTTTTGGATCAATTGCTGTAAACCGATAAAGTAAATTATATATTCGATCCGCTCGATTTCAATGCATTCCAAGACCTTTTCTTTCCAGGCCTGCGAAAATCCCACCGCCGTTATGGTGCTGAGCAGATCAATGCGATGGGGTGGAAGCCCGAATTGAATGATCAAGTTTTCAGTAGTCAAATCATCAGGGGAAGCGATGCCGGGAATGTTCCCCTGCCAAAAATCAGAAAGGGCTGCATATAGTTTTTTGCAATTTTCATAGGAATGATCGTAGAAAATATCAATATCACCGGTTAACCGGGCATGACCGTAATAGATGACCGCTTCCCCTCCGACAATGACATAGCGAACGTGATGCAAGGACAGCAATTTTAGAAATTCCCGGATATCCTTTGAAAAATATGAAGCCTTCATCCGCCAGTATGGGGCGCGCGAACATCCGGAGATTTCTTCCCAAAAAACCTTAACTTCAATTCCTTGGCTGCCCGTTGCCGCTGTTCCGGGGTCATGGATATTTGCTGCATGATATCCCATTCTTGGGCTTCACGAAAACCCACCGATTTGTTGACGATGCGATTGGTCTTCAAAGGAGATCGCCCGATTTTTTTATTGTTTTTCAAGGCAATCCGTGGTCGGTTTTTCTTTGTTCTCATGGAATAATTATAACCTTTTAGCCGTAAATATTCAATTCATCTCAGTTTCCTCGAAAGACAAAAGGAAACGGATCACAAAACTACATCGATCACCTGCATATCATCTCTGGCGCATTCCAAAAGACAATTTGATAGAATAATTCTCTGTGCCTAGTGGGACTAAATCAAGAAGTAAAACACTAAGGGGTAAAAATTCTCTATCATTCTTGACAATCAGGGCTGAATCGGTTAAACCTCAAACAAATAGCCATGAGCAAAACCTTTGATCAGGGACGAGAAGAGATAGCCAAACTTTGCAAGTACTTCGCCACCAACCGCCAGGCTTTCTTTGCGCCCGGGGTCAAAGAAGCCCACGTTCGCCAGAGCCTGATTGATCCCTTTTTCGAAGCTCTTGGCTGGGACATGCGCAACACAGCTATGGTTGCGCCGCAATACCGCGAG
>JAHIKI010000078.1 GCA_018897435.1 Acidobacteriota bacterium
CATACTTGTATGGAAGCAATCCTTGTGACATAATATCTTCACCTCGTTGGTTATGGTTTTTGTTTGATATCAAAACCCATTATACCTTGTTCTATCAAGGCCAACGAGGTTTTTTTATTTTTTTTGATGGGGAATCAGGGGTTTCAAGAAATTAAGCCGCGGGCAGATATTTAAAATTGCTGCCGATCGCTTCAAGATCCTCCTTATTTGTACAGGCAAAGGTAGGCGCTTTCCTCGGCAACCTGGAGCTGGAATTTCTGCTTGGCGGGAACGGAAAAGGACTGACCGGCCGCAAAAGTTTCCCAGGTGTCTTTTTCCGGCAATTTAACAGTCAACTTACCGCTGATGACCTGCATGATCTCCAGTGTATGGGTGGCGAATTCGTATTCGCCTACAGCCATAACCCCGACCGTGGCAGGCCCTTCCGGGCTGTTGAAAGCGATGGACTTGACCTTGCCGTCATAATATTCATTGACCTTGAACATGTTACTTGTTCCTCCTCGGTGAAATGTGTCCTTGATTTTAGCACAATTTATTGTTTTTCCCAGGGAATATTTTGCCGGCAGCGGCGGGTTTCTTTTTGTATGTGAGTCGATTTCAGGGGAAACAGATTTTATAAATTTGTTTTAGTCGATGGCGACCATGACCGAGGAGGCCTTGATCACGGCATAGGCGGTCTTGCCCTTTTTGAGATTCAGGTGCGCCGCCGAGTTCTTGGAGATCATGGAAACAACCTTGAATCCGCCGGGGATATCGATGATGACTTCAGTGTTGACGTTGCCCGGGTTGATCTCCGCAATTTTGCCCTTGAATACATTTCTGGCGCTGATCTTCATTCTTGCCTCCCTTGATGCGATATCCAATCCTATGATAATATTTTAACATTATTTAAAAATATTCTGAAGCCCTTTGGGAAAATGTCCGGCGAATGGCGATTTCCAACAGCTGGGGGCCGGTCAGCCGACCAGGACGCGGATTACCATCACCCAAAGCGGCAGGGTGACAAAGGAGAGCAGGGTGGAACCGGCGATTACGCCCGAAAGCAGCTCCTCGTCCAGAGGGACGTATTCACTGAAGAATGTGGTCATGGTAGCGGTGGGCATCACCGCCTGCAGCAGAATCACCTGGCGGCTCAATACATCCACATTGAAAAAAAGACGCAATACGGCCACGGTCATGATCCCCAGGGCGAAGCCCCCGACCAAGCGGAAAAAAGATGCGGCCAGCACCAGGCGCAGGCGGGCGGCGGGCATGAACAAACGCAGGTTCTGGCCGATGGCGAAAAGGATCATGGGTATGGCCAGGGCGGCGAATTGGCCGATGAAACGGTCCAGCGTTTCCGGGATACGTACCCGGCTGATGTTTAAGGCCAGCGCCAATGCGGCCGTGGCAATCGGAACTCCGGCATGGCGGACCATGACTTTTAAGAAATCCGATCCTTTCTCTTCATCGCTGTCGTTGTGAAAGCGGCGGCGCAGGAAAAAGCCGCAGGTCAGGAAAACCGGCCAGAACAGCATGGAAAAAAACACAGCCCGCGTCAGGGCCCGGGGGCCGAAAAAAGAAACAATCACCCCCCAACCCAGGAAGGCATAGTTGCCGGCGAAGACGGCGAAGGCGAAGGTCAGCCGCTGTTTTGCCCCTGCCGCCACCAGTGGGGATACCAGGCGCGCGGCCAGGGTGTACAGGGCGGTCAGCAGCGTGAAGGCCAGCACGAGGGGCAATGCCTGCTGCAGGCTTTCGACGTCGGCCCGGTACAGGTTCTGGAAGATCAGGAAAGGAACGGCGACGCGCATCACGAACTTGCGCAGGGCGGCAATTTCATTTTCCTGGAAAAGCCGGCCCAGCTTCAGCAGGTAGCCCAGGGCGATCGGCAGCATGATGGCCAGCATGGTCTGGAGCATTTCGCTATTCAACTTCATTGAATTTTCACTTGTCCACTATTGTAATCCAGGTGAATCAGACGCGCAAGCGGTTGAGGGTCCGCTGCGGAAACGTTTGGGGAATTCTTTTTTTCGGCTTTACGATTCGTTGGACGCTACAGCATGCGTTCGATGTTTTTTTCTCTTTTAGCCTTTGGCGCCGGAGCCTATGGCGTACAAGGCGGGGTGGTTGCCCAGGCGGTCGGATGCGCCCCTGACCATGAACCAGGAATGGATGGTTTCCTGCAGGCCCGTCCAGGTGCGCAGCAGGCGCGCCGCCGCCTCGTTCTTTTCCAGGACGCCGATGCGGAAAATCGCCGTGCCGTTTTCATTGGCCAGATGCTCCAGCAGGCATGCCGCGTCTTCCTCACCGTGGGGCGCGGCCCAGGGGCCTATGGCCAGTAGGCCGTCTCCGGGCCGGGACATGATCCAGCCGCTGAGGCGCCCCTCGCGTTCCGCAGCCAGGCACATGCCAAGAGTATTTTCCGCACGCCGGCGCAGAAAAAAGCCGCGGTCGTCGCCGAACAGCTCGCGGTCCGCCTTGCACAGCAGCTTGAGGTCGTCGGCATGGAGGCGGCGGACGTGGGCATGCATTTTGCCTTTGATTTTTCCCCGGAAGCGCAATGATCGGCAGATTTTTCGGAAACCCATACTTTCGTAATAGGAGACCGCGTTCAGGTCGCCGTCCAGATAGATGTTTTTCATTTGGCTTTTCAGCAGGTAATCCAGGGCTTTTTGAAAAAGTATTTGGCCAATTCCGAAAACGCGCATATTCTTGCTCACGACCAGTTCACCGATGAAGCCGTTGTTAAGGTATTTGGTGGCTACGCATATGCCGGCTTTTTCCCCGCCTGTTTCGGCGATGAAGCAACCGTACGGATCATACTCCAGGAAAGCTTCGAAAACCTCCCGGCTTTCGCTGGACCACCCTGCTGTATGGGTCAGGGCGGTGGCGAAATCGAGATCCTCCGGGGTCATCTCCCTGACGCGTACATTCTGGTTCCCGGTCATGGGCAAGCTCTCAATACCCCAAGGTTTCGCCGACCATTACCACGGTGATGCGGCCCGGGGTCATGCTGGCTTCGCTGATCACGAGCTGGCAGCAGATGCGGTTGGGCGGCTGGCAATTGGGGTCCTGGCAGAAACCCTTCAGCGAGCAGGGCGTGGACACACCGACACGCAGGCTGTTGGGCGGCGCGGCCTGGTTCTTGACGCGGACGATGGCGGCTTGCACGTCGGATGCGACCTTGTTCATGCCGGCCATGACGATCACTTTTTCCGGCCCGTAGATCAGCGCCGCCACCCGATTGCCGGTGCCGTCTATGTTGACCAGCTTGCCATCGGCGCTGATGGCGTTGCTGCTGCAGATAAAAATGTCGGCCTGCAGCCCCTGGCGGCGCATTTCGTCGACTGCTTCCTTGCTGACGCCTTCTTTATAGCGGTCAAGTAGGCGGATATCCATACGGCGCAGGGCGTCGATCAGGCCCGACTCGAGGATGGTTTCCGATCCGCCCAGGCCGACCAGCGAGCCGGCCGGGATCAGGCGGCAGATCTCCTGCACCGCCTGGGCGCTGCTGTCGCAGTAGATGCCCTCGAATCCCCGCTTTTTAAAATTCTGGATAAGCTGTTGGGCCTGCAGCTTGTGGGACGCTTTTTTGTGATCGGTTTTTTCTTTCATTTTTTCTCTTTTTAATAAAAAAATTCTCTGTCTTTAATTTTACCTGAATCAGATTAAATTTGAAAGAAAAAGGTCAGTTTCTATTTCAATCCCAGCTTGCGCCCGGAGCGGCGTTCGGTCACATGCAGTGTTTTCATTCTAATCGATAAGGCCGCGGGATTTATCGTACTGCAGGAATTCGATAGGGGCCCCGTTGCAAACGATGAAAGCGACGGTCACCCCCGGAGAAGGAGAATTAGGCGGGATCAGGATCTCCTGGCCGGAGATTTCACTTAGCAGGTCATCGACTTCGAAAGCAATATGGGGAACCTTTTGCACCAGCTCGGGCACCGGGCTGCCCGACTCATAGCGCATCCATTCCACTCCGTAGGGATTGCTGTCAAAGGGCAGCACGTGCACCTTGAATTTTTCCAGGTAGTGTTCTCCGGCCCGTCCCTGGTCGGTCGGAATTCCGAGGTGATGGTATTTTCTCATTCTCACTCCCGCTAGAATAGCCGGCCGTCAAGTGCCAGCCGGCAGCGAATTCCATGATCCGCCGCCGATCTGTTGGATTGTCACTTGTTGGCAATTTTTAAAGCGCGGTCGACGGCTTTCAGCATGGGCCTGACCGATATTTCACTGCCCACGGCGTTCTTCATCCATTGCTGGGGCATGATGTTGCCGGCCAGGCACATGCGCTCCATCTCCGGGCCGAGCACCTTATCGCGCAGATAGTCCTCCAACTGGAACTGGATGACGTTGCCCAGGGCATAATGGGGCAGGTAGAGGGTGTAGTCGATCATGTGCGAATAGACGGCCAGGATCACCTGGTCGCGCTTCCCGAAAAACGGCGCGAAATACTGGTTCCAGATTTCCCTGGCGATGGCCACGACTGCCTCACGCAGTTGCGCGGGTGTGGCTTGGGGGTGGTCGTAGAGCCAGTGCCAGGCCTTCATGTCCACCAGCGAGACCCCCATGATCTCATAGGCGTTCCAGAAAGTATCCAGAACCTTCAATTCCTTCTGGCGCGGGTCGATTTCGGGAATTCCCAGGATCTCCAGGTCGCGCTCCTGGAAGATGAAGGCGAAGGCTTCGGTGAAGGCGTTGTTGGGCACTCCGGCCAGGGAATAGTAATCTATAAGGTACAAGTCGAGAACGTTCTCCACTGCGTGGCCAAACTCATGCAAGGCGATATTGAAGCCTTTGTAGTTCATGCCTCCGGCCGGGATGCGCGTGCGCAGCCTGGACTTGAATTTTTTGGATTGGGCCTGAGCGTTGTGGCCCGAACCCCGGGCCGCGTCGACCTGGATCTTGGAGGAGATATAGGCGGCTCGTTCCGGGCTGAAGCCGAACCTTATCAGAATGTCGGGCAGGTCTTTCTCGAAGGCGGCGGCGTCGGGGTATTTCTCCCGGACGATCTTGTCCAGTTCCTCCTCGGGGACAGAGGAACCGGTACGCAACCCGGGATACCAGATGTCGAAGGGCTGTAATTTGCGGCCCAGGCGCTGGCGGATCAGCGCCGCCACCTTCCTTACCTGGGGCGAGGTGAGTAGCTGATGGAACATGGCCTCCACCTCTTTTTCGGGGATCTCGCGGTTGACGTCGAAACTTCGGCGGATATGGTCGGGATAAAGTGGGCTGTAAGGATCAACCAGGCGCATGGCCTGGAAGGTGTCGAGGAAGATCTTGTAGCGCGTGTCGGGCTCGGGCACCGTCTCCACGGGCTTGCCCTGGTCATAGACATAATTGCTGAAAGGATTCCACTGGAAGCGGCCTGAATTGATCATCACCTCAGGGATCTCCTGGCGGATTATGCGCTCCATCACCCGGTAGATGGCATGCTGCCGGACCAGGCCCCCCTGCTTGTCGGCGTAGCACGCCTTGAGCTCGTCGCGCAGTCCCCAGTGGCTGAGCAGCTTCATGTCGGCCGGGAACATGGTGTTCAGGTTCGGGTCTAGCAGGCTGCCCATGTAGATGTTGTACTCGGAGATGTAGCGTCCAGCGGCGGCCATCTTGGCGCTGATCTTCTGGTTGACCTCGGCCGGCAGGCGGGTGGTGTTGCTGCCGCCCATGCGGGCGTAGGCCCATTGCCGCCGGTTCCAATTGACTCCCAATCCGTCCTTTTCCTGGAGGCTGTAGACGGGGAAATTGAGCAGCGAGATGAAGGCCAGCTTGCTCTGGAACAAGTCCTCGGAAACGTGAGCGGCCGGGTTGTACCCGTTCATGGCGATATCGATCGGTGTGATCTCTCCCCAGTCGAGGTCCACAGGCTGGTCCTTGTCCAGTGACATCTCGTTGAAATGACCGCCCAGGGCTTCGCTGTAAAACTCCAATTTTTTAAAGAAGGCTTCCAGCGCTGCCCCGTCGGCCACAAAATTCTCACTACAGAAAGCGGTGAACTCCTTGATGCTGCCGTCGGTGGCGCGCCATAAATCGGCCACTTGGCTGACTCCGCGCTCGATGCGGAATTTTTCGGATTCCCCATATTTCTGCAACAGCTCCGCTTTCACCTTTTGCAAGGTGTCGCTATCGATAAATTTAACCGGCCCCTGGGCCGCAAGCGGCATAAGCCAAACAGTGGCCAGGATGGCCACCAGCA
This sequence comes from Acidobacteriota bacterium, assembly GCA_018897435.1. GTDB lineage: Bacteria > Acidobacteriota > Aminicenantia > UBA2199 > UBA2199 > UBA2199. The sequence goes on from JAHIKI010000078.1 coordinate 6,176, forward strand.
AGATGATTTTTTTCATATTAGTTCCTCCGTTTTGTTTAAAGGTTATCCTAGCAAACAATCACCCCCAAATTCAAGTTTTTTTATTTGCCGGTTGATTCGCGTTTTCAGAATTTGATCACCTCGGCCAGCAGCGACACGCTGACCACGTATTCCAAGTTGACATAAACGGAACGGCGGTTGGCTTTGATGCCCGACTTGCTCGAGTCGAGCAAATAGCGTTCCTTGGGAGTGGAAGTTTCGCCGCTGTCATGTACATCGACGTCGGTAAGCAGCAGGCAGTCCGCCTGCACTTCGGCCAGCGTGCCGATATAAATCCAAGCCGAGCGGGTATCGACCACGACCTGCTGTTTGAGCAAATTGAGCAGTGTTTCCTTCATCATCTTCTTCTCCTCGGCCACTCGGGAATGGTGCGACCGGCGCCGGGGCGATGCGACAACTGTAAAACTATTATAAAAAAAATGCAAATGCCAGCCTTGCCCAGACAAATACCGGGTCTGCCTATGTGTCATTCTGGGCTCGCCTTCATTTCAATTTGATTTGGATTTCGTGTATGATGATCTTGATTGGGTTAAAAAATGTTTACGGAGGCGGTCATGAAACAAAAAGTTTTGCGAGTAATCAGGGTTTTTACGCTGCTTTTTTTTATTGTTTTTGGCTTGCGACTGATTTATGAATTCGCCTTCAATCACAGCGATGTCATGCCGGCCTTAGTATCACAATTCGAACAACAGGTCAGCAGCAATGATTCCCAGCAAAGCCGGACCTTGAATATCGCCAGTTACAAAATGAGCAAAAATGTCATCATCAAGGAAGGTCCTGTACGAACCGCGTTGGACCAGAAGTATGAAAAAATCGCCCATATCCAGAGCCGCAGCCGGGAGTTTGCCGCTGACGAAAAACGTCTGCGCAGCTTGGTTCAAAAAGAGAAGGGGATCATTCAAAGCGAAAGCAATTCCGGTTTGCCGGGCTACCGCAGCCTCTATCTGACCATCGGCGTTCCGCCGCAACGGTTCATGCCAGCCGTGGAGCAGATCAAGCAAATCGGCACGCTGCAGTCCATCCGCATCACCCAGACCGACAAAACCACCGAATACAAGAATCTGCTTGCCAAAAAGGCGTCGCTGGAAAAAGCCCAGACGGGTCTGACGGCTCTTAAAAACCGCAATGGTTCGATTGACGATCTGACCAAGCTGGAGACCAAGATCCTGGAAATCGAGGCGTCGCTGCAGGGGATGGGGGTGCAACTGGGAGTTTACAATGAAGAGAATGAATTTTGCACGGCCCAGTTGTCCCTGGCAGAAATCGGCTTATCCAAATCTTCCTTTTTGACGATCCTCAACAGGATCATGAGCGCCCTGGCATGGACTGCGATGTTCTATGCTTGCGTCATGGGCATCCTGATATTGGTTTTGATCGCTTCGCTTCTGCTGCTTTGGGTCATCGAAAAAGCCAAGCGCCTATCCGTGACCCCCTGATTCCGGCACACGAATTTTGCATAAGGGCCTCAGTACGACCATATTTGATTTCGCCGGGCAATAGGCTATAATTGACCCATGGGGTATGCCAAGGAACAAGCCAAGGCCGAAATAGAAAAACTGGTCGATGATTTCAAGCGGAACAAGTCGCGCTTGCAAAATCAGGCCGAAGCCCAGATCGAGAACAATTTCATCCGCCCGTTGTTCCGATACCTCAACTGGAACACCAGCAACGAAGGCCTGGCTGTAGTCGACTATGAATTCATCCTCAATCGCACATCACGTGGCGGCAAGCGCCCCGATTACACCCTGCAGCTAGACGGGCAACATCTACTGGTCATGGACGCCAAGCAGGTGAAATATGACATGCACGACCCGCGCTGGTTAAATCAGGTCTATGCCTATGGCTATTCCACCCAGAACCTGGCACCGGCGCGGCGCATCGACTTCGCCGTACTCAGCGACTTCGAGGAATTCGTGGTTCTCGATTGCACGCTGCATGTCAACGATCCTAGGGCGCTGCGCAATTTCCTGGTTTTGAACTGGACCTGCGACGACTATGTAAACCAGTTCGACCGTCTCTGGGACCTGTTTGAGCGTGAGAACATGAGGCGCACTGCCCGCACCCGCCACAGTGACACGCCGCGCGGGCTCTGGGCCCTGGCCCTTTCGCCGCGCAAGGTCAAGGCTAACCGCACTCCGCCCGACAAGGCTTTCCTGGCCGACATGGACAATGACAAAAATGGTTGGCGCGTGCGTTTGGCCAAGGATATGAAAAAACTCAACCCTGCGGCCGACGGGGCGCTGATTACTGCCGCTGTGCAACTCCTGATCGATCGGCTGATCTTTGTTAAAGCCCTTTCCGACCGCGAGATCGAGGATGACTATCTGGAGCGATTGGCCGAAACCATAGAAAAAGACGGCCTGGCCGAAAACGATAACGGTTGGTTTGCCGCCTGTAGCAACATCTTTAAAAAGCTCAATAACTTCTACAATGGCAACATTTTTAAATCCCGTCCGGAACTGGAAGCTGTGACGGTGTCCAATAAAACGATGCGCGACATCATCCGCTCCCTGCAGCCGGAGAATTCGCCTTATAACTTCGCCGTTCTGCCGGTGGAAATACTGGGCACGATTTATGAGCGCTTCCTTGGCCGGGTGGTGCGAACCACCGAGCAGCGAGTAAAGATCGAGGAAAAGCCCGAGGTGCGCAAAGCCGGAGGCGTCTATTACACGCCGCAATACATCGTGAAATACATCGTCAGGAACACGGTGGGCAATTTGCTCGAAAATTGCCGAGCCCCGACCGACGTGGTCAAGCTGAAGATCCTCGATCCGGCCTGCGGTTCGGGCTCGTTCCTGGTCGGTGCCTATGCCGCGTTGATCGACTGGCACATCAAATATTACGACACCAAGAAAAAATTGAGCGCCGCCGACCGCGCTGATGCCTATTACGACAGCGATGGCCGCGTGCGCCTGACCGCCCGCCTTAAGCGCCAGATCCTGATCAACAACCTGTTCGGCGTAGATATCGACCAGCAAGCGGTGGAAGTGACGCGCTTTTCTCTTTCTTTGAAGGCGCTTGAGGACACCCGTCGAGAGGAGCTTTATGAAGAACGGTCGCTCTTCAAGGAGACCGTCCTCCCTGATTTGAATGACAACATCAAGTGCGGCAACAGCCTGATCGGCCCCGATTATTTTTCGGGCAAGATGTTCCCCGATGCCGAAGAACTTCGCCGTGTCAATACCTTCGACTGGCAGCGCGAGTTTCCCGCTATCTTCCCGAAGTGGAACAAGGGGCTTAAGCCCCTTGTTGATAGGGAGATAGATGCAGATTTATGGTTTGTCACTTTTGTCACTCATAATTCGCGTGTATCGGAACGCATGGTGACTTTCGGTGTAAAAAGTGGAGAGCCACTTTTCTTTTCGCCGGAAGATCAAATTTTTGTAGCTGAAAAAATCGCCGAAAAATGTAAAAAGGAAAATATCACGGTTGTCGCGATGAATATCCTGCCTGATCATGTTCACATGGTCATTGCCGCAACAGATGAAACTGATCTGACCGAAAAAATTCGCAAGATTAAGGGATATAGTTCATACGAATTTCAGAGATTTTGGGAATGGGCGAAAGGAACCGAGCATGTTTGGGCGCAAAAATTTAACTCCAGATTGATTAAAGATGACAATGGACTGGCGACGATTATCCATTATGTTCAAAATAATCACTTGAAGCATGCTGAACGTTGGGGGGACGATGGGTCGGTTAACAAGGGGCTTAAGCCCCTTGTTCCCGGTAAGCCACAGCTTGTTTCCGATGCTTCGCCTCTTGTTGAATATAACTCTGGCTTCGATACTGTTATCGGCAACCCGCCATATATCCGAATTCAGACTCTCAAGGAAACCAATCCAGAGCAAGTGAAGTATATAAAGGAAAAATACCGTGCCGCCGGTTCCGGAAACTACGATATCTATGTTGTCTTTGTTGAGAAAGGACTTGCCCTTCTGAACCCAAGCGGTTGTCTCGGTTTCATCCTGCCACATAAATTTTTCAACTCGAAATACGGTGCGCCCTTGCGGGGAGTAATCGCTGAAGGAAAGCATCTTTCTCATGTTGTCCATTTTGGTGACCAGCAAGTTTTCGACGGCGCCAGCACCTACACGGCTTTGATGTTCCTGGATAAAGCCGGGTGCGATGATTGTGAATATGTGAAAGTTTCTGACCTCGAAGCCTGGCAATCGGAATTGGACAAGGGGGGTAATAGGGATGGTGGCACTGGTGGAAAAATGGGTAGTAACAAGGGGCTTAAGCCCCTTGTTGAATCTATTTCATCTATTACTGCTGATCGCATTACTTCTGCCGAGTGGAATTTTTCTGTAGGCAGAGGATCAAAATTGTTTGAACGGTTGAGTAAAGTTCAAACAAAATTAAGGGATATCGCATATCGAATTTATCAAGGGCCGATTACAAGTGCTGATTCAGTTTTTCTTTTTAAAGAATTTCGAATCAAGACAAAAAACATTATCGATGTATTTTCAAAAGAACTTAATTCTACTCCGACATATAATTGATTATGATTAGATCAACATCCTCATCAGGTACAAAGCGATTTGATGCCGGACATCGGGCAAAGAGGATTTTTGTTTCAGCTCCCTTTGCCTGTTCCGCCAGCGCTCCGAGGAGCG
>JAHIKI010000079.1 GCA_018897435.1 Acidobacteriota bacterium
CGTTCAGGATCAGGCTGGAGGAAGCATGCAGCAGGGGCGAGTTCTTGCCGGTGATGATGGTGCCATCGGCAAGCTCGATGGCGGCGCCGCAATAGATGCCGGCGTGTCCCTTGCCGGTCGTTTGCGCTTCCTGGGCAGCCAGGCGCGCCGGAAGGACCACGCTGCGGCTTTCTTCGTTCACGCCCAGATCTTCCATGAACAGGCGCAGGCGCTCCACCGTGTCCTTGTCCACCACGCCCATGGCGTATTCGCACTGGGTGCGGAAATAGCGGCGAATGATCTCCTGGGTGGCCGCTGCGCGCACGACCTGGTCGTCGCGGATGCCGAAGCCGGCGCGGTTGACTCCCATGTCGGTGGGGGAATGGTAGACCAGGGGGTTCTCGGTGATCTTTTCCAGGATGCGCTTGACCAGTGGAAAAGCCTCGATGTCGCGGTTGTAGTTGACCGCTTTGATGTCGTGGGCTTCGAGGTGGTAGTGATCGATCAGGTTGATGTCCTTCAGGTCGGCGGTGGCCGCTTCGTAGGCGATATTGACCGGGTGGTTGAGGGGCAGGTTCCAGATGGGGAAGGTTTCGAACTTGGCGTAACCGGAACGGATACCGCGCCGGTGGTCATGGTAAAGTTGGGAGAGGCAGGTGGCCAGTTTGCCGCTGCCGGGTCCGGGACCGGTGACCACCACGATGGGTTTGGCGGTTTCGATGTATTCGTTGGCCCCGTAGCCCTGGTCGCTGACAATGGTGTCGATCTCGGTCGGATAGCCCTTGGTGAAACTGTGGGTGTAGACCCTGATGTCGCGGCGCTCCAGCTTGTTCTGGAATATTTTGGCCGCGAACTGATTGGCGAAGCGGGTGATGACCACCGCGCGCAGGGAAATGCCCCAAGAGACCAGGTCATCGATCAGCTTCAGGGCATCGCTATCATAGGTGATGCCGAAGTCGGCGCGGATTTTTTTTCTTTCGATGTCGCCGGCGTAGATGCAAAGCAGAACGTCGGTTTTGTCCTTGAGCTGCTGCAGCAGGCGCATTTTTACGTTGGCATCGAAACCAGGGAGCACCCGGGAAGCGTGGTAATCGTAAAGCAGCTTGCCCCCGAACTCCAGATAAAGTTTGTTGTGAAAGGAATTGACCCGTTCCAAAATGGCCGCAGTCTGTTCCTGCAGGTATTTTTCGTTGTCAAAACCTATTGCTTTGGGCATGTCTGGTCTCCTGAATCGGAAATGGTCTTAAAGCCTGGAGATTATTTATCCAACTGGACGGCCTGGGCAAAAAGTTTCACCATGTCTTCGAATTCGGCGAATTTGTCGAAAGATAGGTTTACGCCTTTTTTCGTCGGCGCCCAGTCGCCTGATTCGGCCTGGAACCAGTTGCGAACGCTGAAATACTTTTTGCCTTTGAAGGTGGAAAGGGAAAAAATGATCTTTTGGGTGGGATTCAATTCCATATAACCGATGTTCAATGAATCCGGGTTATCCTTGATGAAATCGGGTTCATTAATGGCCACTTGTTTTTGTACCGCTTTTTTTAATTCGCTAAAATCCATTTTTCTCTCCTGCTTGCAGTTTATTTTTTTTTGATGGTCTGTTCAAAGAATTCCGCCGCTTTTTTCTTTTTGGCCTGTTCCAGCGATTTGGCCTGGGAAAAACGTTCATCCACCGCCTCTTTTTTCTGCTTTTCCTTGTTCAGAAGTTCCTCGAATGAAGAGATGGTTTTTTTTTTGCTTTTTTTGTGCTGTACGACATTTTTTTTGTCTGCGTCCACCCACAGGCTGGCATGACAAACCGGGCAGTGAATTTCGATCAGGTTGTCCATATTTTCGATTTTAATACAAGCCGGGGCAAATTTCAATAAGAAATCTGGTTAATAAAATATTTCCCGGGCCGCGCCATTGCGGCATATCCAGATGTCAGGACGGATTGACATGGACGGCGAATTGCGGTAAAAATAAACGATATGAGCAATCCGGAAAATAATCTGGTTCCCGTGGTCCGTTTCGCCCCGTCGCCGACCGGATATCTGCATGTCGGCGGCGCCCGCACCGCCCTGTTCAATTTTTTATTTGCCCGCCACCATGGCGGCATATTTATCCTGCGTATCGAAGATACCGACCAAAAGAGATTTCAAGCCGAGGCCTTGCAGGAAATATTCGCCAGTTTGAAATGGCTGGGCCTGAATTGGGACGAGGGGCCAGAAGCGGGCGGGGAACGCGGTCCCTATTTCCAGTCGCAGCGTACCGCGCTCTATCGCCGCCATGCCGAGCAGCTGCTGGCCGCAGGCAAGGCCTATCGCTGTTTTTGCAGTGAAGAGCGGCTGGCGCGCATGCGCGAAGAGCAGGAAAAAGCCAAAATGGCCCATGGCTCAGGTTATGACCGTCATTGCCGGCTTCGGCCCGAAGCAGAGGTGAAGGCACTTTTGGCAGCAAACGCTGCGCACGTTGTCCGGCTCAAAGTCCCGGACAACCGCGTTGTGGTATTCAACGACCTGATTCGCGGCGAGATCTCCTACGACAGCTCGCAGTTGGACGACCTGGTCCTGCTCAAATCGGACGGCTTCCCGACCTATCACCTGGCCAATGTGGTTGACGACCACTTGATGCAGATCACCCATGTACTGCGCGGCGATGAGTGGATCGTTTCCACCCCGAAACATATTTTGATCTACGAAGCCTTTGGCTGGCCGCCGCCTCATTTTGCCCATATGCCGGTCATACTGGCCGCGGACGGCGGCAAACTGTCCAAACGCCGCGGTGCCGCTTCAGTCCTGGATTACCAACGCTCCGGTTTCCAGCCGGAAGCCCTGCTGAATTTTCTGGTCCTGCTGGGCTGGGCCCCGGGCGGCGACCGCGAGATAATGACCCTGGACGAAATGACAGCCGCTTTTTCCCTGCAACGGGTTTCGGCCAAGGCCGCGGTTTTTGACGAAACCAAGCTGGAATGGATGAATGGCCATTACCTGCAGCAGCGCAGCCAGGAATCCCTGCTGCCCGAGGTGATGGCCTGTTGGGAAAAACTCCTGCCGCCGCCCCCGGCGGTACTCGCCGATCAAGCCTATGCCAAAAAGGTAATCGGGCTTTTCAAGGAGCGCAGCAAAAAAATCATTGAGATCGCTGAAAATTCGGGCTACTTTTTCCGTGATCCGGCCGCGTATGATCCGCAAGCGGCCAGGAAATATTTCAAGAGTGAAACCATATCGATCCTTGAACTTTTGGCCGAAAAACTGGCCGCGCTGGAACCGTTCAGCCATGAAGCCCTGGAGGGTCTTTACCGTCAGGTTGCCGAAGGGTTGGGTTTGCCGGCCGGCAAACTGATCCATCCGACGCGGTTGGCGGTAAGCGGCGTCAGTTTCGGTCCCGGTTTGTTCGAAATGCTTGAGTTGCTGGGCAAGGAAACCGTCATCCGCCGCCTGCAAAGCGCCGGGAATTGGATCGGGACCGCGGCGGGAAAAGAGGAATGAAGCGAATGGATTTGCATCTTGACATCAAAGTACGAGGTTAATATGGCCGCAGAAGATTTCACCCCGGGTCTGAATTTTATTCGCACCATCATCGAGGCTGACATCAAGGCCGGTAAAAATGGCGGCCGCGTCCATACCCGTTTCCCACCCGAACCCAACGGCTATCTCCATATCGGCCACGCCAAGTCCATCTGCCTCAATTTCGGCCTGGCCGCGGAGTACCGGGGATTGTGCAACCTGCGTTTTGACGATACCAATCCTGGCAAGGAGGATGTCGAATACGTCGATTCCATTATGGCCGATGTGGGTTGGCTGGGCTTTGACTGGCAGGATCGTCTTTACTACGCCTCCGATTATTTTGAGCAACTCTACGAATTCGCCCTGCACCTGATCCGTTCCGGCAAGGCCTATGTCTGCGCCTTGACAGCCGGCCAGATCCGGGAGTTCCGGGGAACGCTGACCGAACCGGGCCAAAACAGCCCCTGCCGCGAGCGTTCAACGGCGGAGAGCCTTGATCTTTTCCAGCGCATGCGCGCCGGGGAGTTCCCCGACGGTTCCTACGTGCTGCGCGCCAAGATCGACATGGCCTCGCCCAACCTGAACATGCGCGACCCGGTCCTTTACCGTATTCGCCGCGAAAGCCATCACCGTACCGGCGACCGCTGGTGCATCTATCCCATGTACGATTACACCCATCCCATCTCCGACGCCCTGGAGGGGATCACCCATTCCCTCTGCACCCTGGAATTCGAGGACCATCGGCCGTTTTATGACTGGGCCCTCGACCAACTGCCCGTGCCCTGCCACCCGCAGCAGATCGAATTCGCTCGCCTGAATCTGAGTTACACCGTAATGAGCAAGCGCAAGCTGCTGGAGCTGGTGGACAAGGCATACGTGCGCGGCTGGGACGATCCCCGCCTGCCGACCCTCACCGGCCTGCGCCGCCGCGGCTACACCCCTGAGGCCATCCGCAATTTCGCCGAGATCGTCGGCGTGGCCAAGCGCGAAAGCATGGTCGACATGGCCCTGCTGGAACATTGCCTGCGTGAAGACCTGAACAAGCGAGCCAAGCGGGTGATGGCCGTTCTGCGGCCGCTGAAGGTCGTCATCAGCAATTATCCCGAAAACCAAGTGGAAGAGCTGGACGCCGAGAACAATCCCGAAGATCCGGGCATGGGCACGCGCAAGCTGCCTTTTTCACGGGAGATCTATATCGAACAGGACGACTTCCGCGAAGATCCGCCCAAGAAGTTCTTCCGCCTCTCGCCCGGAAAGGAGATCCGCCTCAAGCACGCCTATTACATCCGCTGTGTGGATGTGATCAAGGACACACAAAGCGGTGAGATCAAGGAACTGCACTGCACCTACGACCCGGAGTCGCGCGGCGGTTGGACTCAGGACGGCCGCAAGGTGCTGGGCACCTCCCACTGGGTGTCGGCGGCCCAGGCCCTGGACGTCGAGGTCCGCTTGTATGACAAGCTCCTTTCCGTGGCCAATCCGGCCGGCGAAAAAGAGGAAAAAGATTTCATGGAATACCTGAATCCCGCTTCCTTGGAGATCGTCAAGAACTGCAAGGTCGAACCGAGCCTGGTCGCTGCCGCACCCGGCGACCGTTTCCAATTCCTGCGCCAGGGGTATTTCTGTGTTGACCTCGACTCGACGTCGGAAATGCCGGTCTTCAACCGCGCCGTCACCCTGCGCGATTCCTGGGCCAAGATCGAAAAATCCCAGCAGGTCAAATAATTTTTTCCCCCGCGGGGCTGAAGCAGCCATAACTTGCTGGATCCGGTCCGACAGGAAGGGCTCAGTATCTTGGATGGTTTACTTTCGATTCCCTGCTTGTTAGAATGAATCCTCTTTTTCAAGAGAGGATGCTGAAAATATGTTCATACCCCTCAAGGATTACAACCCGACCCGGCGGCCGGCCGTGGTGGTCATCTTTATCATCCTGCTCAATTTTTCCGTTTTTATTTTCCAGAGTTATCTGTCGCGCCAGCACCTGCAGAACCCCCTTTACGCCTCCGATCTGCAACCCCTGGCTTGGCCCTCCAGCTTGGAATATTTCGTCCTGAAGGACGGCCTGGTGCCGCTTGAATTCGTCAAGCAGCAAAACTTGGAAATACCGGTGGGAAAGGATCGCTGGGGCCATGATGTCGTCTACCAGCGCCGGGTTTCCCCCCTGCTCAGCCTGCTGTTTTCGCTTTTCATGCATGGTTCCTGGCTGCACTTGCTGGGCAACATGCTTTTTTTGTGGATATTCGGCAACAACATCGAAGATCGGTTGGGTTGGATAAAATTTATCTTTTTCTATCTGCTTTGCGGCGTCGGTGCCAACCTGGTCCACATATTATTCAACATGAATTCTCTGATCCCGGTTATTGGCGCCAGCGGAGCGGTTTCCGGAGTAATGGGCGCCTACCTGGTGCTTTTCCCCCATGCCCGCGTGCGCACCCTGGTTTTCATTTTCATCCTGGTCACCACCATGGATATCCCGGCCGCGGTTTTCCTGGCCATCTGGTTTATCTTTCAATTTCTTTCGGCTGGAGGCGGTTCGGGTATCGCCTGGCTGGCTCATGTGGGCGGATTCATCCTAGGATTCCTGCTGATAAAATTTCTTGTGGATAAAAAAAAGCCGATCGTGGAGATCCTACCGTAATTTGTCGCCAAGAGGAGGTCATAGTGGAAAAACAAGCCGTCAATTCTAACGCAGCGCCCAAGGCGCTGGGGCCCTACTCCCAAGCAATTCGCTGGGGAAATCTGTTGTTCATTTCCGGCCAGGTGGGCATTGATCCCGAAACCGGCAACCTGGTTGAAGGCGGCGTGGAGGCCCAGGCCCGTCAGGTTTTCAAGAATCTCGCGGCCGTGTTGGCCGCGACCGGAATTAATTTTCGCCGGCTGCTGAAAACCACGGTATTCTTGAAGGACATGGCCCATTTCAAAACCGTCAATGAGATATACGCCGCCGAGGTGCCGCCGCCTTATCCGGCCCGCGCCGCGGTGGCCGTCAAAGAGTTGCCGCTGGGGGCTGAAGTCGAGATCGAAGCCATCGCCGCGTTGGTGGATTGAGCTGCTTGATCCGCTTCACAGCCTGATGGATATTTTGCGGACTGAAGATCTCTGGGTGGAAAGGATCGCTACTGGCTGTCGGCAGCCGGTCTTGCGCGGGATCACCCTGAAAATCCCGTCCAATCAGGTCACGGTGCTGTTGGGAGAGTCGGGGGCCGGCAAGACCATATTGGCCCGGGCCTTGTGTGGCCTTTTACCCGATGGGTTTTTTGTCAGCCGCGGCCGGATTTTGTTTGGTCGGCAGGTCTTGTCGGGACCCGGATCATGGGCCCGGGTCCGCGGCCGAAAAATATTTTACACCCCCCAGAACGCCGCGGCCAGTCTCAATCCCGTCCTGACCATCGGTCGCCAGATTCGCGAAACCAGCCGCATAAGCGCTAAGGAGCTTGGGGAAATGCTTTCGCGCCTGCAATTTTCCGATCCTGTACGCGTCCTGCATTCCTATCCTTTCAGCCTGAGTGGTGGTGAAAACCAGCGCTGCCTGCTGGCTTTGGCCCTGGCTGCCCGTCCAGACGTGCTGATCCTGGACGAACCGACGGCCGAGATAGACGCCGTGGCCCAGGAAAAGTTCATCGAAGTTTTGCGTGACTACTTGCGCGCCTTTTCCCTGACGGTTCTATTGATCTCGCATCATCTTGGCTTTGTCAAGGCTATCGCTCAGAACCTTTGCGTCCTGTTCCGCGGGGAAATGGTCGCTGCCGGGGTTCCGCAAGATATTTTCAGTTCTCCCGGCCACACCTATACCCAGGAGATCGCTGACTACTTGCGGTCAAGTTGATGGATACGCGCTTCTGCTTGTGTGCGGTCGGCAAGACCTACTGCAACCGTCGGTCCGGACGTTCGCCAGTGCCGGCCCTGACCGGGGTGGATCTCAATATCAAGGAACGGTGTGTAAACGCCCTGGTAGGCAGATCGGGGGCTGGGAAATCAACTCTGGCCAGGATCATCATGGGCTTTGAAAAACCCGACGGCGGCCTGGTGCTCTACCGCGGCCGGCCGCTGACAGAAACTCCGCCGCAGGCCTTTCGCCGCCAGAATCAGATGGTGTTCCAGAATCCCTATCTGGCCGTGAACCCGCTTTTTAACGTGCGGCAGATCATTTCCGAGCCGCTGCGCATCACCGGCGCCAACCCCGCGGCTAGCTTTGAAAAACTGACTGAAGTACTGGAATTGCTTGAATTGCCCGTAGCCTATCTGGAGCGTTTGCCCCACGAACTGTCGGGCGGAGAACTGCAGCGCGTCGCCTTGGCCCGAGCCCTGGTCCTGGAGCCCGAATTCCTGGTGCTGGACGAGCCCTTTTCCGCCCTGGACGATCTGACCGCCATGCGCATCCTGCTGCAGTTTAAAAAGATTTTCTTGCGCCTGCGTCTGGGAATTTTATTTGTCAGCCACCATCCGCGCCATGTCAGTGCCCTGGCCGACCGGGTGGCCGTTTTGGAACAAGGTAAAATAATTGGCTAGGGGTTTAATATGATTGCAGTGGGTCTCGTATTGAACCCCAGCCCCTGACCTATTTCAGGGTGATGGTCTTGCTCAGTTTTCCGGCGTGGCGTGATTGGTAGGCGATGGTCAGGCTGCCGGAGCCCGAGACCAGAAATTCGTGTTCCTCTTTGCCGAATCCGGTATTAAAAAGAACTTTCTGAATTTCGGCTGAGTCATACACTTCTACGCTATTGAGCTGGATAATGTTTTTTCTCGTTTGCCAGGATGCTTCAACACCCGGTTTATTGCGCCGTTAAAAAGTTTTTTCGGTAATAGGCAGCCGAAGCACGCAGAGTATCCGCTGCATGGGGTTCCAGGGCGATGGAAAACGGGCAGGGCAAGCCGGCCATGACCGTTTTAGCCGCCTGCCAGTCGATGCTCCCCTGTCCCAGGGCCAGGTGGTCGTCGCAGTTGCCGTTGTTGTCGTGAAGATGAAAATGGATATGTTGGCGGGGATCGAGATAAAAAAGCCATTCTTGGAAAGGGATGCGGGCAAAGACATGGTGGTGGCCAAAATCGAAACAATGGATCAAGCGCGGCCGCCCGGCTTTTTTCATTAATTGCAAAACAATATGGGGGGTAGGTTCGGCGATGTTTTCCAGAGCAATGAGCGGACCGTCGTCATCCTGCAGCAGAGTTGAAAAAAAATGAGCGCTGCGGTCTAGCCATTGCTCGAATTGCTGGCGGTAATAAATGGGATCGTAATTGAAATGCATGACCACCAGCTTGCTTTCCAGGGCCTGGGCGATTTCCATGACCTGTTGCATTTTTTTCAGACTGAGCCGGCGTATATCCTCGTCGGCTGCTCCAGGCCAGACATCCATGAAAGGTGCGTGGATGGTATGTTCGCGAAAATCGCCGAGAATTTTATTTGCTGCGGCAATGGTCCGAACTGAAAATTCCTTTAGCCTTTCGGCTTTGATGTATATTTCGGGGCTGGCATTCAAGGCGGCGATCCCGGCCGCTTCCCGATCCAGGCGTTCGCTGGCGACGCGGATAAAAAGATCCTCAAACATCGTGGTTGCCGATCAGTTTGTTGACCTGGTAGGACAATTGCTCGATCTTGAAAGGCTTGGGAATGAAATGACTGATCTTGCTCTTGAAGATCTCCGTTTCCAAGTATTCCTTGCCGTAGCCGCTGGCGATCAGGATCTTGATTTCCGGTCGGAGCTCTTTCAGGATATGAAATACTTTTTCTCCGGATATGCCCGGCATTTCAATGTCCAGGATGACCAAGGTGATCTCGGCGCTGTTTTTCTTGAATATTTCGATGCCCTCAGTGCCGTTGGCGGCGGTCAGGCATTTCAAGCCCAGGGTCTTGAGCATGTCATGGCCGATTTCCCGAACCACCTCCTCGTCGTCGATGAGCAGCACCATGCCTTCGAGAGGGGCCGACGGCTCTGTTTCTTTATGGGCAATGGACTGGAACATCTCTTTGGCAATAACGGGGAGCAATATTTTAAAAAGGGTGCCGCGGCCGGTCTTTGAATCCACTTCGATCTGACCGTTGTAGTCGCGGATGATCTCCCGAACAATGGCCAAACCCAATCCGGTGCCCCGGCCCTGGCCCTTGGTAGTAAAAAACGGCTCGAAGATTTTGTTGAGGTTCTCCTGACTGATGCCGCTGCCGTTGTCGCTGATTTCGATCAGGGCATATTGTCCGTCCAGCAGGTTGCTCTGGTTGCTGATGTCGACCAGATCGGTTTTGATGCGCAGGATGGGTTGGGGAACATTTTCCAGGGCATCCCTGGCATTGATGATCAGATTGATCAGGACCTGGGAAATTTTGGTTTTGTCGGCCCGCAGCAGGATCTGGCTCTGATACAACTGAATGTCCAGGTTGATCACCTTCAGGTTCATGGCCAGGAAATCAAGCGATTCCTTGATCAGGTCATTGATGTTGATGATCTCCTTTTCAGCCATTTTCTTGCGCGAAAAGTTCAGTAGCTGGTTGATCAGGGTGGAAGCCCTTTCGCTGGAATTGATGATCGTGGAGACGTATTTTTTCACCTTGGGATTGTCGGCGATCTTTTTTTCAAGCAGTGAGGCGTAACCCATGATGCCGCTCAAAAGGTTGTTGAAGTCGTGAATGATATGGCTGGTCAACAA
>JAHIKI010000080.1 GCA_018897435.1 Acidobacteriota bacterium
GCAAGCGCGGGATGGGTTCGGTCACGTGCTTCATGATAACCGCCATGGTCTGGCTGCCCTTGAAGGGCGGCGAGCCGCTCAGCATTTCGAAAAGGACCACGCCCAGGCTGTATATGTCGCTGCAGCCGTCGACGCCCTTGGCGTTCAGCTGCTCCGGGCTCATGTAGCGCGGCGTGCCCATGCTCATGCCCGAGCGGGTGAGCTGGGTGGTGGATTCGAGCACCCGGGCGATGCCGAAATCGAGGATCACCGGCGTGCCGTCACGGCGGAACATTATGTTGTCGGGCTTGACGTCGCGATGGATGAATCCCCGGCGGTGGGCGTAGAACAGGGCCGCTGCGACCTGGTTGGCGATGGTCAACGCCTCGTTGGGATCGAGGCGCCGGCGCGAATGGATGCGCTGCTTGAGGCTTTCGGGAAAGAACTCCATGGCCATGAAGTACAGGGCGCCGCTCTTGCCTGCTTCGTATACCCTCACAATGTTGGGGTGGTGCAGGCTGGAGATGGTCTGCGCCTCCTTGATGAAGCGTTTGACCGCCACATTTTCGGAGAAGCGGCTGCGGGTCATGACCTTCACTGCCACCAGCCGCGAGTGTTTCAGGTCCACGGCCAGGAATACGTCGGCGGCGGCGCCGCTGCCCAGGAATTTTTTCAGTTCATAACCGGGGATGCTGGGGAAAGCGGCCATTTTTTATTGGACTGGCGCTGCCTTTTCTTTTTGGTATAGACCCAGGCGTAAAAATAGCTTCAACCCGCCCCAAACGGTTAAAAAAGTGCCCAGGCCCGCGACCAGGAATATTCCCCAGGCGGAGCCGGCGGCGGCCGGGATCAAAGTTAGCGTCAGCCGCAGAGCCAGGCTGAGCAGCCAGAAGAGCAGCCCGCCCAGCAGCACGCGCAGCAGCCGGATCGGAAGGGAACCTGTGTCTTCCGGGAGTCCCGACCTGAGCGCCAGGGTGAAGGCGGCGTTCAAGCCGATATAGAATCCGGCAAACATGGCGCTGAGCAAAGAAGAGAGCGCCAGGAGCAGGGGCAGGACGAAAAGGAAAAAAAAGTACAATATCCCCGGCAGGGAGGAGGCGATCCTGGTCATGGCAGCCGCGAAAAAGCGGTCCCGGTCAGGGTCGCTGCCGATGAGCCGCCAAGAGAAAAACAGCAGCAATCCACCCAGCAGAGCGCCACCCAATATGTCGGCCAGAAAATGCACGCCCAGGTACATGCGGGTGAAAGCCAGAAGCGCTATCAAGAACGGAGCCAGGCAGGCCAGTACGCGGCTGCGGAACACGGCCGCCAACCCGCCCCACATGGCGATAGCGCCCGAAACATGACCCGATGGAAAACCGAACGAAACCCCCTTAAGCCTGAAGGCGTCGATGACCGATTGTTGGGGGAGGGCGAAAAAGCTTTTACCGCCCATGGCCCGGAAAGAGGTGGCGGCGTCCCAGCCGGGTTCCAGACAGGCCACGCGGGAATCGGCGAAAAAAGGGCGCGGCAAGCCGAAGAACTGCTTGGCGATCTCGCTGACCATGGCCGTCCAGGCAATGATCTGAAATAACAAGAACCCCTTGCGCAGGCTGACGCCCAGCATGACGGCGATGACCATGGCGATGACGAACTGGTAGTAGCCTGTGGCGGTCACCTGGCGCATCAGCCAGGTCAGGCCGTCTGAAGCCAGTGACTGCAGGACGATATTGATCTCGGTTTGGAACATGACGCCACCCCTACAATGGAATTGTGAGCCGGTTCACATTCTCCGCTAAAGACGGTCGAGTTGTCAACCGCTGTTGTTTTTACAACGAATTTCCTGCTGGTTGGATGGCTGCCGTTGCGGCTGTAGCCTTTTTCACTCGTGGCAGCCGTGGCCGCCGCAGGCGTTTTCAAATGTCAGCTCCGGCAGCTCATGGGC
This sequence comes from Acidobacteriota bacterium, assembly GCA_018897435.1. Classification (GTDB taxonomy): domain Bacteria; phylum Acidobacteriota; class Aminicenantia; order UBA2199; family UBA2199; genus UBA2199. Next base: position 1,904 of record JAHIKI010000080.1, read on the forward strand.
AACGAATTTGTCGACCGCTTCCCGCACTGTGCCGCCGGCCAGCAGATAGACCTTGATCCCGCCTTGGTTGAGCAGTTGCACGGCCCGCCGGCCCATGCCGCTGGTCAATATGGCGTTGACATCCATCCCGGAGATCTTCTCCAAAGGCTGGCAGGCGCCGTGGGCGTGATGCGGGTTGTCGTTTTCTATGACTTGGACACTCTTGCTTTCGGTGTCGTAGATGGTGAAATGACTGGCGCTGCCGAAATGGTTGTGCACGGTTTCACTCAATCCGTTTTTTCCGGTTGTAGGCAAGCATATTTTCATTTTATTCTCCTTCTATTTATTGGCGGTTTATTTTGATGGCCTTGTCATGGAGCAGCGCCTCGATGATCTTGAACCTTCCCGATTCCAGGAGCCGCTGTACGGTTCCCCGGGAAATGCTCATTTTTTCCGCCGCTTCGATCTGGCTCAGCCGGTCATGGTCGCACAGGCGCACGGCCTCAAACTCATCCAGGAAAATTTCGGTCAGGGATATTCCCTGCAAGGGCAACGAGCGCGGTTTAAAAATCTTGTCCGACTCCAGGAAACGGCAGCAGCGGTGTTTTTTGCAGCGCGGCATTTACTTTCTCCAATTGTGCATATGCACATAATAACGTCCACTTTTTTCGCTGTCAAGAGGAAATGCCAAGAAAAGTACATTATGTTGACTTATTTTCTGATTCAGGATATTTTATATGCGGACCTTGGTCATAATAAATTAATCAATGAGTATGGTTTTCCAGGTAGCTGGCAAAAAGGTGTGAGCATGAAAAAAATAATTCTGATGAAAAAAACGGTGTTGATTTCCGGAGCGGCTTTGGTCATTGCCTTCCTGGGCTGGAAGATCTATGATAAAGCAAAAAGCGGAGACGGCTCCGGCCCCGGGGCTGGAAACGTTGCCGTGGCCGTTGAAATTGCCCCCATCAAGAAAAGTTCCCTGCGTGACCTGGGCCACTTTACCGGGACTCTGATCGCCAAATCCCACGTCGTCGTGGCCCCGAAGATCGCCGGCCGTTTGAACCGGCTCCTGGTGGATATCGGTGATGCGGTGCGCAGCGGGCAGCTGCTGGCCGTCCTGGAAGATGAAGAATACCGCCAGCAGGTCATTCAGGCCGAAGCTGACCTGCGCGTGGCCGCCGCCAACCTGGAAGAGGCCCGGAGTTCCCTGACCATGGCCGATAGAAATCTGGAAAGGGCGCGGACTCTTCATCAGACCGGCATTCAGTCGGACGCGCAATTGGACCAGGTTCTCGCTCAGCAGCAGGCCCAATCGGCAAGGTACAACGTAGCCGTGGCCCAGTTGGCGAACCGCGAGGCAGCCCTGGAGAGTTCACGGGTGCGACTCTCCTACACCCAGATCAGGACTTCCTGGGACCGGGGCGGTCCGGTCAGGTTCGTGGGCGAAAGATTCGCCGATGAAGGGGCCATGCTCTCGGTAAACAACCCCATACTTTCGATCATCGAATTGCAGCCGGTAACCGCCGTCATCAACGTCACCGACCGGGAGTATTTCCGCCTGAAAATCGGACAAGCGGCGGTGATCAGCGGCAGCGCTTTCCCAAAAAAGGCTTTCAATGGCCGCATTGTCCGCATCGCCCCCCTGCTGCAGGAAGCCTCGCGCCAGGCCCGGGTAGAGGTCGAAGTCGAAAACCCGCAACGTCTTCTCAAGCCGGGCATGTTCGTCAATACGCAGATCGAATTCGCCCGCCGCGCCGATGTCACGATTGTCCCCTTCAACGCCCTGGCCAAAAGGGAAGATCAGCAGGGGATCTTCCTGGTCGACATGGCCAATAGCCGGGCCCGTTTCCTCCCCGTCCAGACCGGGATCGTGGAAGGAGGACAGGTTGAAATCGTTGCCCCGGAGAACCTTTCCGGGTATGTGGTCACTTTGGGCCACTACCTGCTCGAGGCTGAGGGACGCATCATACTTCCGGCGCCAGCGGCGGCCGCCGGCCAACCTAAGGACGGCGTCCGGGCATCCGGAGACGGCCGATGAACATCTCCGATTTTTCCATCCGGCGCCCGGTCTTCACTGTGATGCTCACCCTGGCCATTGTGGCCGTGGGCATGGTAGCGGTCAGCCGACTGCCGATCGACCTGATGCCCGACATCACCTTTCCCACCTTAAGCATCTCCACCTCATACGAAAACACCGGACCGGAAGAGATTGAGCAGATCATCACCCGGCCGATCGAGGAGGCCATGAGCGCTGTTCCCGGAGTCGAGGAAGTGTTCTCTGTTTCCTCTGAAGGCAACAGCAATGTACGGGTGATGTTTTCCTGGGGAACGGACCTGTCTGCCGCGGCCGATGATATGCGCGAAAGGCTGGACCGGGTGATTCCCCGTCTCCCGGACGATGTCGACAGGCCGATGCTGCGCAAATTCGACCCGGCCATGATGCCGATCCTCATTGTCGGCGCCCTCAGCAAACTCGACCCCATACAGACACGCCGGATCATCGACGAGCAGATCGCCTACCGCCTCGAACGTGTTCCCGGCGTGGCCTCGGTCACCATCTGGGGAGGCCACGAACGGGAGATCCAGGTCAACCTCCATGCCGACAAGATCAAGGCCCTGGGGTTGCCGCTCGACCGCATCATTACCGGCATCCGCGAGGGGAATGTCGACCTGCCGGCCGGGGTCATCGAAAGGGGAAATTATGAGATTCTCATTCGCATTCCCGGCGTTTTTTCAGGGCTGAAGGAAATCCGTGACACCGTGGTGGCCGTGCGCGATGGCGTACCCATCCGACTGGGGGAGATTGCCGACATCGAGGATACCTTCCGCAAGATCACGCGCATCGTCCGTGTCAACGGCGTCCCGGGGACCCGCCTGGCGATCTACAAGCAGTCGGGGACCAACACGGTCAATGTGGCCGACGGTGTCCTCAAGGAGATCGCCAGGATCCAGGAAGACCGCCCCCAGGTCCAGCTGATCCCCGTTCGCGATAGTTCGGAATACATCAAGAACGCCATGACCAATGTCAGTTCCACTGCCGTCTACGGCGGCCTCCTGGCCATTTTCGTCCTCCTCTTTTTCCTGGGCAGTGTCCGCAGCACCCTGGTTATCGCCACCGCCATCCCCATTTCGATAGTGGCCACTTTTGCCTTGATCTATTTCGGCGGTTTTACCCTGAACATCATGACCCTGGGCGGCCTGGCCCTGGGCATCGGCATGCTGGTCGACAACTCCATCGTCGTTTTGGAAAACATCGTCCGCTTGAAGGAAAAAGGGGTGCCGCCCATGCAGGCCGCCCGGGACGGCACACGGGAAGTCGCCGGCGCTGTCGTTGCCAGCACCTTGACCACCCTGGCCGTTTTTTTGCCCATGGTTTTCGTACGCGGCATTGCCGGCATCATGTTCAAACAATTGGCCTACGTGGTCAGCTTTTCGCTGATCTGTTCGCTGTTTGTCGCCCTGACCCTGGTACCCATGCTCTCCAGCCGTTTCCTGCAGGTCTCCGCCGCACCGCAATCCCGGCTGGAAAAATGGAAAATCCGGGCTGTGGATGCCATCCAGCGCTTTCTCGCCTCTCTGGAAAGCTGGTACAGGAAAGTACTTCATGCCGCCCTGGATCACCGGGCCATGGTATTGATCGCCGTGGCCATTCTCCTGGCCGGCAGCATTGCCCTGGTCAGGCTGGTGGGCAGCGAATTCATGCCTTCCACCGACGAGGGTGAAGTCCGCCTGACCATTGAAATGGAGGTTGGCACGCGCCTGGCGGTCATTGACGAAAGGTTCAAGGCCATCAGCTCCATCGTCCGCCGCGAAGTCCCGGAAATGGCCAGCATCGAAGAAAGCATTGGCGGCGGCGGCTGGAGAAGGGGATCGCACAGCGGCAACATCACCATCAAGCTAAAGCCCAAGGCCAGGCGCTCGCGCTCAAGCGAAGAAATCGCCCTGGCCCTGCGCCGCAGCCTGCAGGATATCCCGGGAGCCATTATCCGCGCCCGGGCCGGCGGCGGGCAATTCTTCATGCGCGGCGGCGGTGACGAGGAGCGGGTGCAAGTGGAGATCCGCGGTTTCAACCTGGAGACCAGCGCAGCCCTGGCCCAGCAGGTCAAAAAGATCGTCGAAGGCGTTCGCGGTGTATCCGATGTCCGGCTTAGCCGCGACATGGGCAAGCCCGAAGAGCTCCTGGTCATCGACCGCCAGGCGGCCGCGGACATGAAATTGCCGGTGAGCCAGATCGGCAGCACCTTGGAAACCGTATTGTCCGGAACCCAGGCCAGTACCTTCCGGGAAGGCGGTGACGAGTTCCGCATCCTGGTCAAGGTGAAGGACGCCGAGAGCATGACCATGGACGACATCCTGAACCTGACGTTGACCAACAGCGCCGGCCAGCCGGTCAGCCTGCGTAACGTCGTCGACGTCAGTCCCCGCAGCGGCCCGCAGCGCATCGAAAGGCGGGACCGCGAACGGGTGCTGACCATTTCCGCCGAGATCGAGGACCGCGATCTCAGCTCAATACTGGCCGATATCCGGGCCGGGATCCGCAATATCCCCATTCCCCGTGATTTTGAGATTACCTTCACCGGGGACTTCGAGGAGCAGCAGAAAGCGTTCCGGGAACTCCTGGTCAGCATTATCCTGGCCCTGATGCTGGTCTACATGATCATGGCCATGCTCTACGAATCGGTGCGCGATCCCTTTATCGTCATGTTCTCCGTGCCGCTGGCGGCCATCGGCGTCATCTGGATGCTGCTGCTTACCGGTACCACCTTCAACATGCAGTCATACATCGGCTGCATCATGCTGGGTGGGATCGTGGTCAATAACGCCATCCTGCTCGTGGACCACACCAACCTGCTGCGCCGGCGCGACAAGATGGGCGTGCGCGAAGCCATCGAGGAGGCCGGCCGCCGACGCCTGCGCCCCATCCTGATGACGGCCATGACCACCATCCTGGCCATGATGCCCCTGGCCCTGGGGCTGAGAGAGGGGAGCGAGGCCCAGGCGCCCATGGCCCGGGCCGTAGTCGGCGGTTTGCTGAGCTCAACCCTGATCACCCTGATCGTGGTCCCCATTGTCTATTCCTTATTCGAGGGGAAGAAAGAGCGCAAGTAAAGGTTTGTCAGGGGACACCGGGTCTGCCATTTATTAATTGATAATGTTGTTTAATCCGGGGGAATCCGCAGGCACTCGATTGTGCTGGAATTTTTTTTACGATACAATCATATTTTGGAGGTAGACTATGTCCGAGCCGCTCGAAATAGCCAAAAGTGATAAAAAACTGTTCCTGCTGCCGCAGATGGCCAACCGCCACGGCCTGATCGCCGGCGCCACCGGCACCGGCAAGACCGTCTCCATGCAGGTACTGGCCGAGAATTTCAGCCGCAGTGGCGTGCCGGTCTTCATGGCCGACGTCAAGGGCGATATTTCCGGCATCAGCCAACCGGGCCGGGAGCATGCCAAGATCGCCCAGCGCATTGAACAGCTGCAGATCACCAACTACACCCGCCAGGGCTGCCCGGTCGTTTTTTGGGACATCTTCGGCGAGAAGGGGCACCCGGTGCGCACCACCATCTCCGAGATGGGACCGCTGCTGCTCGGCCGCCTGCTCGACCTCAACGACACCCAGAGCGGGGTCCTCAGTCTGGTCTTCAAGATCGCCGACGACAACGGCCTGCTGCTCATCGACCTCAAAGACCTGCGCTCCATGCTGCAGTACGCCGGCGACAATGCCGCCCAATTCCGCACCGCCTACGGTAACATCGCCCCGGCCACCATCGGAGCCATTCAGCGCGGCCTGCTGGCCCTTGAGGAACAGGATGGCGAGAAGATCTTCGCCGAACCGGCACTCAACCTGTTCGACCTGATCAAGACCGACAGCCAGGGCCAGGGCGTCATCAATATCATGGCCGCCGACCGGCTGATGCGCACGCCCAAGATATATTCCCCCTTCCTGCTCTGGATGCTGGCCGAGCTATTCGAGCAGCTGCCCGAGGTCGGTGACCTGGAAAAACCGAAGCTGGTTTTCTTTTTCGATGAAGCCCACCTGCTCTTCAACGATATTCCCCGGGCGCTCGAGGAAAAGATCGAGCAGGTGGCGCGCCTGATCCGCTCCAAGGGGGTGGGCATCTATTTCGTCACCCAAAACCCCATTGACGTTCCCGACGTCATCCTCGGCCAGCTGGGCAACCGCATTCAGCACGCCCTGCGTGCTTTCACCCCTCGCGACCAGAAAGCGGTGCGGGCTGCGGCCACCACCTTCCGCACCAATCCCAACGTGGACGTGGAAACGGTCATCACCCAGCTCGGGGTCGGCGAGGCCCTGGTGTCGCTGCTCGACGAAAAAGGCATGCCCGGAATCGTGGAACGAGCCCTCATTTACCCGCCCTGGAGCCAGATCGGCCCGATCGACGACGGCCAGCGCCAGGAGATCATCCGCAGCTCGCTGCTTTACGGCCAGTATGAAAAATCGATCGACCGCGAATCGGCTTACGAACTCCTGCAGCGGCGCGTTGAAAAGCTGCAGAAAGAGGGAGCCAAGGTCGAAACCGTCAAGCCCAAGGGCCGCCAGCGCGACACCCTTCTGGAGTCGGTGGTCAAGAGTACGAGCCGGGCCATGGGCAGCCAGATCGGCCGCTCCATCATCCGCGGCGTTCTGGGATCGATCTTCGGCCGTCGCTGATTTTCAGGGCGGATTCCGGATGCAAAAAGCATCAGAATGCGGCGGCCTTTGATTTGACAGCCACCTGTTAATGTGTTAACATTTTTTAATTAATTCCGGAAAAGCCCCAGGAAATTCCAGTTCCGGTTTCAGCGGCTTTCTGTTTTCCTGCCCTTTTCCCAAAAGCAAGGAGAAACCACCATGAGCGACAAAAAAGCGACCATCGACGGCAATACCGCCGCGGCCCACGTGGCCTACGCCTTCAGCGAAGTGGCGGCCATTTATCCCATCACCCCCTCTTCCAACATGGGTGAATTGGCCGACGCTTGGGCGGCGGCCGGCCGGAAAAATATTTTCGATCAGGAAGTGGAGGTCATCGAACTGCAGTCCGAAGGCGGCGCTTCCGGAGCCGTGCATGGGGCGCTTTCGGCCGGGTCCATGACCACAACCTTCACCGCCTCGCAAGGGCTGCTGCTGATGATCCCCAACATGCACAAGATCGCCGGCGAAATGCTGCCCACCGTGTTCCACGTTTCCGCCCGTTCACTGGCCTGCCAGTCGCTCTCCATATTCGGCGACCATTCCGACGTCATGTCGGTGCGCAACACCGGTTTCGCCCTGGTCGCCGCCGCGTCGGTCCAGGAAACCATGGACCTGGCCGTGGTATCGCACCTGGCCACGTTGGAATCCTGGATCCCCTTCCTTAACTTTTTCGATGGTTTTCGCACCTCGCATGAAATTCAGAAAGTGGAAATGATCGATTACGAAACCATGGCCGGCCTGTTGGACATGAAGCTGGTGGAAAATTTCCGCAGCCGTGCCCTGAGCCCCGACCACCCGGTTCTGAAGGTGGGGCAGCAGACCCCCGATGTTTATTTCCAGGGCCGTGAAACCGTGAACCCGTATTATGAGAAACTCCCGGGCATTGTGCAGAAATACATGGACCTGGTGGCCAAGAAAACCGGACGCCCCTATCAGTTGTTAGACTACGTCGGCCATCCCCAGGCGGAAAAGATCATCATCGCCATGGGTTCGAGTTGCGAAACCATTGAAGAAACCGTGGAATATCTGAATAAAAAAGGCGCCAAATTAGGGTTGATCAAGGTCCGCCTGTACCGGCCTTTTGTCCGTGAAGCCTTTTACGCCGTCCTGCCGAAATCGGTCAAGAAGATCGCCGTGCTGGACCGCACCAAGGAGCCGGGCGCCTTGGGCGAGCCCCTGTACATGGACGTGGTCACCGCCCTAGCCGACCGCAACCTGACCATCGTCGGCGGACGCTACGGTCTCAGTTCCAAGGAGTTTACCCCGGCCATGGTCAAGGCGGTTTTCGATCACCTGGACGGCGCCTGTTTCCATGATTTTACCGTGGGCATCAATGATGATGTTTCCAAGCGCTCGCTTGAGGTCACGGAGGATCTTTCCATAGAGAAGAGCGACACCATCAGTTGCATTTTCTGGGGTTTGGGTTCAGACGGCACCGTGGGCGCCAACAAGAATTCGATCAAGATCATCGGCGACCATACCGACATGTATGCCCAAGGATATTTTTCTTATGACTCCAAGAAATCGGGCGGCATCACCATTTCCTTCCTGCGCTTCGGCAAGAGCCCCATCCACGCCCCTTACCTTTCCACTTCGGCCGATTTCATCGCTCTGCACAACCCGGCTTACATCGGCCGCTATGACGTGCTCAAGGGGATCAAGTCCGGTGGCACCTTCCTGCTTAACTCAGAGTGGAGCAATGATGAGGTATTCGATCATCTGACCCGCGACATGCAGGAAACGATCATCACCCGCAAGGTCAAGTTCTACAATATCAACGCCTTGAAAATATCCGATGAGGTCGGGCTGGGCAAGCGCATCAACTCAGTTATGCAGGCCGCTTTTTTCAAGATTTCCCGCATCCTTCCCGGCGACGAGGCCATTGAACTGATCAAGAAGGCCATCAAGAAAAGTTTTGAAAAAAAAGGCGAGAACATCGTCAAGATGAACTGGGACGCAGTCGACCGCACCAGCGCCTCCCTGCAGCAGATCAAGGTGCCGGCCACCGTACAGGAGATCAAAGGATCGGCCCCGGTTCCCAAGCTGATCGCTGACAGCGCTCCGGAATTCGCCCGCAGCGTCATAGAAAAAATGATGCATCTGCAGGGCGACACCATCCCGGTCTCGCAGATGCCGCTGGACGGCAAGGTGCCCACCGCCACCGCTAAACTGGAAAAGCGCGGCATCGCCCCCCAGGTTCCGCGTTGGCTGAGCGTGAGCTGCATCCAGTGCAACCAATGCTCGCTGGTGTGCCCGCACGCGGCGATCCGCGCCAAGCAGATCGAACCGGCGCAACTGGCCAAAGCCCCGGCCGCTTTCAAGACCGTTAAATCCATGACCAAGAACGAGAAAAAACTGGAATACAAGATACAGGTCTACATCGAGGACTGTACCGGCTGCGGCAACTGCGTGCACATCTGCCCGGCCAAGCAGAAGGCCCTGGAATTCCGTCCCATCGACGAGGAGAGAAAAGCCGGCGAGGCCGCCAACGCCGATTTCTTCGAAGAACTGCCGGACAACATCATGGACGGCACCCAGATCAGCCAGTTCAAAGGCGTGCAATTCCGCAAACCCATGTTCGAATTTTCGGGCGCTTGTGCCGGCTGCGGCGAAACCCCTTATGTCAAGTTGGTTTCCCAGCTGTTTGGTGAACGGATGATCGTGGCCAACGCCACCGGCTGCTCGTCGATCTATAGCGGCACTTTTCCCACCACCCCTTTCTGCGTAGGCAAGGACGGCCGCGGCCCGGCCTGGGCCAATTCGCTGTTCGAGGACAACGCCGAATATGGCTTGGGCATGCGCCTGGCCGTGGACGCCAACCGCAAGCAGCTGCGCTATGTCATAGACCGCCTGCTCGCAGCCGGAACCGAAAAGAACCTGGAAGCAGCATTAAAAAAATGCCTTGAGTTGTGGGACCGCAATGGTGACGATGCCCAGGCGTCGGCCAAAGCGGTGAAAAACCTGCTTGCCGGCGTTTTAAAATCTGCCCCGGTTGAAAAGCAGCCCCTGCTGCGCAAGATCGCCGAACTTCAGGATTACCTGGTTGACAAATCGGTCTGGTGTATCGGCGGCGACGGTTGGGCTTATGATATCGGCTACGGCGGCCTGGACCATGTGCTGGCCACGGGTAAGAACGTAAACGTACTGGTGCTGGACACCGAACTCTATTCCAACACCGGCGGCCAGGCGTCCAAAGCCACACCGCTGTCGGCGGTGGCCCAGTTCGCTTCGGCCGGCAAGCGCACCGGCAAAAAAGATCTGGGCTTGATGTTCATGAGCTACGGTTACATTTACGTGGCTTCTGTGGCCCTGGGCGCCAACATGAACCAGGTGGTCAAGGCCTTCCAGGAGGCCGAAGCGTATCCCGGACCTTCCATCATCATCGCCTACTCTCCCTGCATCATGCATGGCATCGACATGGGCTATTCCATTGAGGAGGAAAAAAGGGCCGTTCAATCCGGCTACTGGCCGCTCTACCGCTACAACCCGGCTTTGGCCGGGGAAGGCAAGAATCCTTTCGTCTACGAAAGCAAGGATCCCACCCTCAATCTGCAGGACTTCCTGGCTAAAGAGATCCGTTTCTCCACCCTCAAACTGCAATTCCCGGATATTGCCGACCGCTTGTTCGAGCAGGCCGTGGATTTTAAAAAGGGCAAGCATGCCTATTACAAGAAATTAAGCGAATTGAAATAAGCGCTTCCGACGGATCGGGGTACATATCATGGCCGTGGAAATTCAGAAGATCGACCTGAATCATCCCCACAAGCGGTTACTGCAGCATGCCGTCAATATCCTGAAAGACGGTGGCCTGATCGTGTATCCCACTGACACGATCTACGGCCTGGGTGCCGACCTGTTCAACAAGGGAGCCATAGAGCGGATCTTCAAACTGAAAAAAACTTCCCGGCGGAAGCTGCTCAGCTTCATCTGCCCCGACCTGGCCGCGGTCGCGGACTGGGCCTACGTGCCCACCAGCGCTTACCGCGTCCTGCGCCGCGTCACGCCTGGCAAGTACACCTTTGTCCTGCGCGCCGGCAAATTGGTTCCAAAAATACTTCTGCAAAAGCGGCCCACGGTGGGGGTGCGTATCCCGGATTCGGCGGTAGCCCTGGGCCTGGTTCGCGAACTCGGCCGGCCTCTGCTTTCCACCTCGGTGCCGCAGGGCGAAGTCGATTATTATACCGATCCCCTGGTAATCGCCGAAACCTTCCGCCATGACATCGATCTGATCTTGGATGCCGGCATTCTGGCCAATCTGCCTTCGACCATCGTGGACCTGAGCGGTTCTGCTCCGGCGATCATCCGCTTCGGGGCCGGCGCCAGCGAGCCGTTCGGGCTGTGATCCAGGCGCAGACCGATGATTTGGATTGCATTTCATTTTCAACCAGTATAAAATTGAATGGGGTAAAAATGACAGCAGCCAATATCGTTACCATTGTCCGCATCCTCATGGTTCCTTTTGTTCTGGTCATCCTGCTGACCAAAATGCAAAACAAAGAGATCATCGCTTTTACGATCTTTGTCATTGCCGCTGTCACCGATTCGCTCGATGGCTATATCGCCAGAAAGTTGAATGAAGTCAGCGACCTGGGCAAGTTCCTCGATCCCCTGGCCGACAAGCTCCTGGTATCCGCGGCGTTGATCGCCCTGGTTTACCTGCAGGAGGTGGAAACCTGGGTGGCCGCGATCATCATCCTGCGCGAACTGTTCATTTCAGCCTTCCGTTTTTATTTTTTGATCAACAGCGCCTCCTTTTCGGCCTCCGTCCCCGCCAAAATGAAAACCACCTTTCAGATCGTGGCCCTGGCAATTCTGATCATCTACCGCAAGCTTCCCTTTGCCGATCAACTGTATTTATTGGGGACGGCAGTTCTTTATTTCGCGGTTTTTCTGACTGTTTACAGTGGTGCTGAATACGTCATCCGCTTCAGCCGCTCTGCCAAGGAATAGGCATGCCTTATCCGAAATACAGGCCGCTGAACAAAAAAAAGCTAAAAACCATTTCCATCACCGAGCGCCGCTCGCTGGTCCATTTGCAAGATTTCCCCCGGCCGTATCTCCCCGGCGCCGACTTCACATCGTTCATCGATTCTTTGCCTCCGTATCTCGCCGCCAAGGACCTGCGCGAGTTAACCGACCTGCTGGGCGAGGCCCGCAACAAAAGCAAACCCATCATCTGGGGCATGGGTGCCCATTTGGTCAAACTGGGCCTGGGCCCGCTGGTCATCGACCTGATGCAACGCGGCTGGATCTCAGCCATCGCCACCAACGGCGCCATGATGATCCATGATTTTGAGATCGCCCTGGCCGGCCGCACCTCTGAGGATGTCGCCCAAAACCTTCTCCAGGGGAATTACGGCAACACCGAAGAAACCGGGCTGTTTTTAAATCTGGCTCTCAAGGAGGGTTTGACCAAGAACATGGGGGCCGGGGAGGCGGTGGGGTACTATCTGATCCAGGCCAAACTGCCGCACCTGGAACAGAGTATTCTTTTCAACGCTTACAAACTGAACATCCCGGTCACCATCCACCCGGCCATCGGCACCGACTTCATCCATTACCACCCGATGTTCTCCGGTGAGATCACCGGGGCGCTGGCCGAAAAGGATTTTTATCTGCTGGCCTCCATTGTCTCCGAATTGAGCCAGGGCGGAGTATTTATGAATATCGGTTCGGCGGTTATTCTACCCGAAGTGTTTCTCAAAGCCGTTGCTTTCTGTTCCGCTCTGGGAATTTCCCTGGAAGAATTCCATACCGCTGTCTTCGATTTCAACCGCCATTACCGGCCTTTTGAGAATGTCTGCAAGCGGCCGGTGGCCCGGGGCGGCAAGGGATTTTATTTTGTCGGCCATCATGAGATCATGATCCCGCTACTGGCGGCCATGATCCTGAACAAGCAGACGTAGATTCCGACTCTCCGTCCATGGAAATCCGCCACGATTTTTCCCCGCTCGCGGACAAGCTGCGCCCGGGATGCCTTGCCGAATTTGAAGGGCAGAACCACCTCACCGGCCGCCAAAAGATCGTTCAAGCCCTGGTGCAGAGCAAAAATCTCGCCTCCATTATCTTCTGGGGACCGCCGGGCACGGGCAAGACCACCCTGGCCCGCATCCTGGTCAGGGAAACAGGCTACCCGGCCGCCGAATTTTCGGCAACCGTCTCCGGGATCGCCGAGATCAAGAAAATCATGGAAAAATCCAAGGCCGTCCGCAATGATCAAGGCAAACCGCTCGTGCTTTTCGTCGACGAGATCCATCATTTCAACCGCAGCGTCCAGGATGCATTTTTGCCGTATGTGGAGCGCGGCGATGTCATCCTGCTGGGGACCACCACCGAGAATCCGGCCTACAAGATCAACCGCGCCCTGCTTTCGCGCCTGAAAATCCTGGAATTATTTCCTCTGAAAAATGAGCACCTGGCCCGCATCCTGAACCGAGCCCTGGCCTTCATCCATGAAAACGGCAGCGCCGATCTCCGTTTCACGCCCGAGGCCGAAACCGTGGTCATCGGCTACAGCAACGGCGACAGCCGCCGTTTGCTCAACCTGGTGGAGATTGTTTTGCAGACGGCGGACCACTCCGAAGCGGTGGATGAAACATTCGTGCTCGATGTCATCCAGAGCAAAGTGGCCGGTTATGACCGCAGCGGCGACGACCGCTACCAGAATATTTCCGCATTGCACAAAAGCGTGCGCAATTCTGACGTCGATGCTTCGCTGTTCTGGTTGTACCGCATGCTGGAAGGAGGCGAGGACCCGCTGTATATCCTCCGGCGCATGGTGCGCATGGCCGTCGAGGATATCGGCCTGGCTGATCCCGATGCGCTGCGCCTCTGCCTGAACGCCAAGCAGGCCTACGAATTCCTCGGTTCTCCCGAAGGCGATCTATTCCTGACCGAGGCGGCCGTCTACCTGGCCCTGGCCCCCAAAAGCAACGCCCTTTACCGTAGCGACGGAAAAATGAAAGAGATTGCCGAAAAATACAAGCGTCTACCCGTGCCCCTGCAGATCGTCAACCCCGATAACTTTATCGCTGCCGGCAAGGGTGCCGGCAAGGATTACATTTACGCCCACGACTGTCCTGAAAAAACTTCTTTGCTGCCTACTCTGCCCACGGGGGTATTGGAGCGTGGGTTTTACGAGCCCAGCGGCATGGGTTTCGAAAAAAACATCCGCGAGCGTCTAGCCTACTGGAAAAAAGTAAAAGACGAGTTAGCCAAGAAGAAGTGACGAATGACAAGTAACAAGTGACGTGGGAAGAAAAAAACAAAGGACATAGCATCTGTAGGGGCGGCTCGAGAGCCGCCCTTTTTAAATCACAAATCCCAAGCTCCGATGACCAAAAAGAAGAGAAAGCACTCGAAAGCGCCTTTGTTTTGGTCATTGGAATTTGGAACTTGGGATTTTATTCTTCCCGTCTACCGTCTGCCGTACACCGTCAACCGAGTGCTGATATTGTTTCTCGTTCTTTTTTGTGGTAAGTTTTGTATATGAACGTGCAAGTAACGCCGGCAGCATTGAAGGAAATCGAAGTCCTGCGGGCGACCGGCTACCGGGGGACGGGATTTTTGATCGGGTCGACCATTGGCTGTTTCGTTTTGATCGAGCAATTGCTGGCCCTGGATTTTAACCGCAAAAACGGGAACACCGTCTATGGAACGGTTTGCGAAAAATACCAACAGCGACTGCAGGGAGTTTTTTTTTACCGCCGGCGCCCCTTTGCCCTGGATTGGTTTTTGCATGACCTGATCATGGCCATTGGTCGCGACCAGGTCCAAATGTTCACCTGTGAATTTTTGGTTTCCGAGCGCAAGATTCACCTGGTGCCGTTTTTGGAGCAGAAGGAGGGCGCATGGCGGATCTGACCCATATGGAAAAAAAAGAACTTCTGGCTCTGACGCGAAACACTATTAAAAAATATCTGACTGGTGGGGAGCGCGCCGATCCGCCCCTGGACAAGCCCGTTTTTATGGAAAAACGCGGGGTCTTTGTCACCCTGCACCGCAACGGCGAACTACGCGGTTGCATCGGCTATCCCCTGCCTTACAAGCCCTTGGGAGAAGCGGTTGTGGACAACGCTATCGCTGCCGCCACCGAAGATCCGCGTTTCCCGGCAGTCACCAGCGCGGAACTCGGAGAGCTCGACATTGAAATCTCGGTACTGACCGTTCCCCAAAAAGTGGCCGGCCCGGACCAGGTGCAAGTGGGCCGGGACGGCATCATCATCAGCAAGGGATTCCAACGCGGCCTGCTGCTGCCCCAGGTGCCGGTCGAGCAGGGATGGGACCTAGAGCAATATATCTCCTATGGTTGCCGCAAAGCTGGGTTGGCCCCGGACGAATGGGAAAGAGGCGTGCAGATCGAGGTTTTCCAGGCAGCGGTCTTCGGAGAAAGGGAAATGGGGGAGGAACCATGAGCGGTTATCAAACCTTCGAGGTCAAGAGTACGAAGAAAATCGAATTCATCGACATCACGCCGCAAGTCCGCGAGTTCGTGCGTGCGGCAAAGTGCCGGGAGGGCATGCTGCTGATCTTCAGCCCGCATACCACGGCCGGCGTTACCATCAACGAGAACGCCGATCCTGACGTTCCCCGTGATATCGGTGAATTTTTCAAGCACTTGCTGCCCCGCCAGGAGTATTTCCGCCACAGCGAGGGCAATTCGCCGGCGCACATCCTTTCCAGCCTGGTGGGGGCATCGGAAACCCTGATCGTCCATAACGACGAGCCGCTCCTCGGCTCCTGGCAGGGGATCTTTTTCTGCGAGTTCGACGGCCCGCGCCAGCGCCGGATTTTCCTGAAAATCATCCCCGGCTGAGACCTCCGGCCCATGACAAAACAAAGGGAACGCCCTGCCCGCTGGCGGCGCTTGTGGCCCCTCGTCCTTCTTGCGGTGGTTTCTCTGCTGCTCCATGCTGCGAAATGGCACCGCCTGCTGGAGGTGCAGGGACTCTTTGACCAATGGGCGACCCTGGCGGCCACCCGGCCGGTAGAGGAGACCAAGGTCCGGCGCGCGCGCTTTTATAAGTCCCGGTTTTACTTGGGTTATCCTGCGTCGGCATCGTATGCCACAGCCGACCTTGTCCGTCGCATCGCCGATATCTCTCAGCCGCCAGTACGGCTGCTGGCCATTCAGATCGACCTGGGCCTGCACGACCTGGGTTTTGAGCTTACCATCGAGGTCGCAGCGGCCGGCCCGAAAGCTGTGCGGCGGAAGCTCGCCTTTTTTCTTAAAAGGCTCAGGGATCTCCCCAGAGTTTTCCAAGCCAATCCTTCCCCGGCGAGCCTCGCTGCCGAAGGCAGCGGCGGACGCGTTTTTATCATCAACGGTCGGGCGGAGCTGTCATGATGACGGGGAAACTAACGCGTTTTCTGCTGAGACTCCTGGCCATGCTGGCTGTTCTGGCGGCTTTCGCCGTCCTGGACTGGTACCCGACGATCAAGGAACTGGGTCGGCTGCGCCGCGAGCGGGGCGACCTGGAGCTTCGGATCAAGGATTACAGCGCCATGGCCGGCAAGTTCGAGTTCCCGAACGAGCAAGAAAATTCACTGCTGGCGAGCGATAGGGACGAGTTGATTCGAGCTCTACCCCGGGTGGAAGGCGACGATGCCTGGTTGGGGTTGGTTCATTCTGACCTGCAGGGCCGGACAAAGGGCATCGCCAATCTCATGGTCATAAGCGAAGCGGATGCATTCGGCCCTGGGCCGCCCGGATTGACCCGCTGGCTTAGGCACCAGGCGCAGGAGATCCAGCAAAGATTCCAGGCAGCTGATCCCTGGCGGCGTTATCCCTGGCAAGCAGTATTCCCGATCGATCCCGAAGATAAAGGACACCTGGCCAGCCGTCCTCTGGGTGTCGCCCTGGATGCTCCTCTGCCGGAGTTGCTGGATTTCGTCAACCATTTCTCCTGGGGTGATGCCCGTCTGGAGATCGTCTTCTTGCGATTGGAACCGGTCGGACGGTCCGCCCGTGCCTGGCTTGTTTGTCGAGGCAGCTACCAGGTATCCGGGCCATCCCCGTGGTTGGTCAAAATGGATAAGGGAGAAGGTGACGGGGAGCTGATCATTGACCCTGATTCGCCTTTGCTGCTGCAGAAAGTGGACCCGCTCCTTGCCCCCCGGATCGAGAAAAAGGAACTGCCCCCCGCCGACAGCCCCTGGTGAACCCAATGCGCGTCGTGGTGCAGAGGGTTTCGCAGGCCGCCGTCGAAATTGACGGCCGCACGGTCGGTGGCATCAAAACGGGACTCCTGCTGCTGGTCGGCATTGAGAAAGGGGACGGGGAGAAAGAAATTGAATTCATGGCCGACAAAATTCTCAATCTGAGGATTTTTGCCGATAATGAAGGGAAAATGAACCTGAGCGTTCAGGAGATCAGGGGGGAGATCCTTTCCGTTTCACAGTTCACTTTGGCTTCACGCATCAAAAAAGGGCGCCGGCCTGATTTTTCAAACGCTGAGGATCCTGAAAAAGCCGAAGCGCTGTATTCCCGCTTCAACGTCCTTCTAGCCAAGGTTGTACCGGTTGGCACAGGGGTTTTCGGAGCCATGATGAACATCCATTCCGTCAACAACGGCCCAGTGACCATCATCATTGAAAAAAATCCCGCCGACTGACCAGCCAGCCTGTGAATTCCCTGTTTTTCAAATTAAAGGCGAGCCCCCCCCATGTAGCGGGGGGGGTGTTTTTTTAGGTGGGGGTTATGATTATATTAAGGGGGGAGAGATGGAAAGGCTAATTGATGTTTGCATTTTTTGTTTTTTTATTTTCAGGTTTTTTTGCAGGAGCGCTTTTTTCCTCGCTGCCACCGCTGTTTTTGTAGTCGGTAATATACCAGCCCTTGCCCTTGAACTGGAAAGAACTCAGTGAAATGATCTTTTTGGTTCTGCCCTGGCAATAGATGCATTTGCTGATTGGTTCAGCCGTGATGCTCTGCAGGGCTTCGAAAGTCTTTGCGCATTTTGAGCATCTGTATTCGTAAATCGGCATATCCATTTCCTCCGAATAATTTTTAATAACATACTTATTGTCTGCTGTCAATGAAAAAATCGAAGAATCTTTCTTGGATTTGCCAGCGTCTTAATAGTTTGTAAGGACAATTGAATTTTATGAAGAAATATGCTATAAAATTACACTCAGTCCATTTTTTGCGAGGTTGTAATGCTTAAAAAACTGCCGTTACTGGTGATGGTATTGTTGGCCGCCCAATTTTTGAGCGCCGATATCATCCACCAAATTCAAATTGAAGGCAACAAAAAGGTTTCCCGTGAAACCATTCAATTCTACTTGAAGTCACGTGAAGGCGGTGTTTATGACGCGCAAAAACTGAAGGCTGATTTCCAGGCTCTGTGGGAAACAGGTTTTTTTCAAGATATCCGCATTGAATCGGAAAATGGCGACAGCGGAAAGATCGTGCGCTTCGTCCTGGTGGAGAATCCATTGATTTCTTCCGTTACTTACAAAACCGGAAAAAAAGTCAAGGAAAGTGATATTGCCGAAAAACTGCAAAATAACAACATCATCCTGCAGGCTTTTTCTTATTACAGCCCGGCCAAGATCCGCAAGGTGAAAAAGATCATCACCGACATGCTGCTGGAGAAGGGCTACAACCAGGCAGCGGTTACCATCGATGAAAAGAAAGAAAAAGACCAGATCGCTCTGACCATTCAGGTCAATTCTGGTTCCAAAACCAGGATCGCCAGAGTGGTGTTCCCCGGGCTTACCAAAAAATCGGTTGCTGCCGCTTTTTTAAGTCGGGGCATGAAGAACAACCAGACCCACAATATCATTTCCCATATCAGTGGCAAGGATGTCTACAATCACGAGAAGATAAACGAAGACCTGGAGGAGATCCGGCTGCGCTTGCAGCAAAAAGGCTATCTGGAGGCCAAGGTCGGAACTCCCGAATTCAGTATGATCAACAAGAAAACCGTTTTCGGCAAGCTGCAGGAAATGCTCAAGATCAGTATCCCCGTGGAGCTTGGCCCGCGCTACCGGGTGGGAAACATTGCCCTGGAAGGCAATAAGATCATTCGCAGTGATTTTTTAAAAAGCTTGATCACCATAAAAAGCGGTCAGGTCTACAACATCAAGAAGCGCAACAAGTTCATCGAGGAGATACAGAAATTCTATGGCGGCATCGGTTATTTTTATGCACAGGTCGTGCCGAGCGAAAATCTGGACCCGGTCAAGCAGACGGCAGATCTGACCATCACTATCCAGGAAAACGAAGTTGTTTACCTGGGCAAGCTCGAATTCACCGGTAACACCTTCACCAAAGACCATGTCATTCGCCGCGAATGGTTCTTGCGCGAAGGCCGGCGCTTGAACATCAACGCCTTGGAGGATTCTATCAAGCGCATGAAGCAATTGGGCCTGGTCACCGTTGAAAAAATGCCCGATATCAAGGCTGATCCACAGGACCCGCAGAAAATAAACATCACCGCCGAGGTCAAGGAACTGAATCGGCAAATGATCAATTTCAATGTCGGCTACAGCGGTTATGAAGGCTGGTTCATCGCTTTGGGTTATTCGACCCAGAATTTCCTGGGCATGGGTGAATCGTTCACTCTGAACCTGCAGAGCGGCACCCGGGCCAAGAATTACCAGTTAGCTTTCGTTGAGCCTTATCTGTTCAATTTGCCGGCCAATTTCGGCATTGACGTCTTCAAAACTTCGTTTCGCTATCCGTATATGTATACCCAGGATAGCGTAGGCTTCAACATTTCCACTTCGGCCCGCTTCTGGAAATATTGGGGCTCATCTCTTGTTTATGGTTTGCAAAATGTTTCGATAAGCGATATCTATGAAGATTATCAGTTTATAAATTCTTATGCTTCTTATTATTATTCCGCGGGCAAGAGAAGAATTTCATCCCTTTCCCCCACCTTGTACTACTCCACAGTGGATTCGCCCATATTCCCCAGTTCCGGCAACAAGTTCCTGGCCACTTACCGCTATTCCGGCGGTTTTCTCGGTGGGGACATCTATCTGCACAAACTGAAATTGGAGTTGGTCAGGTTCCAGCCCTTATGGAAAAGGCACGTACTGGGCATGCATGCCATGTATGAAGGCCTGGAGCCGTTCGGCGGCAAGGGAATTCCTTTTTATGAAAAATTTTTCCTTGGCGGCGAACGTTCCATTCGTGGTTTTGACATTTACAATCTCGGCCCCCGTGACAAGAACGGCAATGTTGTTGGCGGCAACAAATCCATTTTACTCAACTTTGAATACGCTATACCCCTGACCCAGCAATTTTCCTTTGTCTTTTTCTATGATATCGGCAACTCTTACGATGTCGGCATGCCCATAAATTTAAAAGATGTCTATTCGTCAGCGGGACTCGAACTGAAAATATTCGTGCCCATGCTCAACGTACCCTTCCGCCTGATCTTCGCCTACAATCCCAGAATCCTGAGAAGCGGGGACCAGCATTTTGTCTTTAAATTCGCCGTAGGACCGTCATTTTATTAAGCATAAAAAAAGGAGATTAACATGAAAAAAAACCTGTTTCTGATCTTTGCCCTTGTCGCATTGACCACGTTTGTTTTCGCTGAAGTCAAGATCGGCATTATCAACCCTCAGGAGGTTCTGCAGAATTCGCTCAAGGGCAAGGAAGCCATTGAAAGACTGAAATCCATGCAGCTTTCCAAGCAGAAAAGATATGAAGTCATGCAGAAAGAGATCGATGCCCTGGAAAAAGAAACCATGTCTCCTGCTCTGAACCAGGATGCCAGGGACAGAAAAACGCAGGATTTGCAGAACAAGAGGATCGAGATCAAGCGCTTTGCCGAAGACGCCCAGAAAGAGAGCATGGCCGCGCAGCAAAAGGAATTCGAAAGCATCCAACGCGACCTTATGCCCCTCATTGAAAAGATCGCCAAAGCTGATGGTTTTTCACTGATCCTGGACCTGAACACGGCCGGCGTAACGTATTTCGAGCCCACTATCGACATCACAGACAAGGTTGTCAAGGCTTATGACTCTGCTTCGGCTGCTCCTAAAAAATGAACCAAATCCTGACCCTGGAAGACATCAAAAAAATATTACCCCACCGGTATCCCTTCCTGCTGGTGGACCGGGTCACTGAAATCAACGGTGAAAAATCGATCAAAGGCTATAAAAATGTCACCGGCAACGAAGAATTTTTCTTAGGGCATTTTCCGGGTAATCCGGTTATGCCCGGGGTGCTGGTGATTGAAGCCCTGGCCCAATTGGGAGCCGTGCTTTTGATGCAGCGGTTTGTCGGCCAGAAGGTTTTCGCTTATTTTGCCGGTATCGACAAAGCCCGCTTTAAAAAACCAGTGGTTCCCGGTGACCGGCTTGATATGGATGCGCTGGTTTTGAGAGACCGGGGGAAATTTGCCGTGATCGAAGGCAAGGCTTTCGTCGACGGCCAAGTTGCCGCGACAGCAACCCTGATGTGCATAGTGACGCAATGAACCAGCCGCTGATCCATCCCACCGCTGTGATCAATCCCAAAGGCGAGTTGGGCCGGGGCGTTCAGGTAGATGCCTACGCGGTCATCGGCCCCGGGGTGAGCATCGGCGACAGTACCGTGATCAAGCACCACGCCACCATAGACAAGAACACGACGATCGGCAAGAACTGCCTGATCTTCCCATTCTCTTCCCTGGGCACCGATCCCCAGGATATCACCTTTAAGGGTGAAGATACCTTCGTCCACATCGGAGACAACAATATTATCAGGGAATTCACCACCATTAACCGCGGCACTCCGAAAGGGGGAAGCCACACCCGCCTCGGTGACGACAATTACCTCATGGCCTACGCCCACGTGGGCCACGATTGCCAGATCGGCAGCCATGTCATTTTGAGCAACGGCGCCACGCTGGCCGGCCATGTGGAGATTGATGATTACGTCGTGTTGAGCGCTTTTTGCGCGGTTCACCAATTCGTGCACATCGGCCGCAACGCCTATATCGGCGGCTACAGCATTGTTTGCCAGGACATTCTGCCTTTCGCCAAAGTGGCCCAAAGCCGCGAGTCCTTCAGCCTGTACGGGCCGAATTCCATCGGCATGATGCGCAACGGTTTCAACAGGGAGTTCATTGAGAACATCAAGGATATCTTCCACATCGTCTACCGTTCGGACCTGAATACAACCCAGGCTGTCAAGAAGATTGGCGAGGATCACCCCGGCATGAATGAGAGCCAGGTAATTATTGATTTCATCAGCAAAAGCAAAAGAGGGATCTTAAAGAATTTCCGTTCTGATGAATGAAACAGTTGGAATAATCGCCGGGGAGTCTGTTCTACCCCTGCTGAGTTGCCGCGAGGCGCATCGTCAGGGGAAAAAGACCATTGTTGCCGCCGTGAAAGGCCTGGCGCTACCCGAACTTGCCCGGGAAGCCGATGTCTGGGCTGAATTTTCTCTCGGCCAGTTGGGCGGGGTTATCCGTTTTTTCAAGTGGAACGGTGTACGCCGGGCGCTGATGATCGGCCGGGTCAAGCATGCGGCCATTTTTTCCATTTGGACGATGGATGGCAAATTTTTGCGGTTCCTGGCCAAGGTCAAGGATAAAACCACAACTTCGCTGCTCGCCACCCTGGCCGATTTTTTTTCGAATGAAGGCATCGAAATCATGGATTCCACTTTTTTCCTAAAGGAATATTTGCTGGAAGCAAAAAATTATACGCCGCAAATCCGCATGAAAGATGCACTGGCCTGGGATATCGAATTCGCCTGGGAAAAAGCCTGGGGCATTGCTGCCCTGGATATCGGCCAGACCATATGCGTTAAAAACCGGGCCGTGGTAGCTGTTGAGGCCATGGAAGGCACCGACCGGACCATAACCAGAGCGGCAGAGATCGCCGGTCCGGGCCTGGTCGTAGCCAAGGTCAGCAGGCCGGGTCATGACATGCGTTTCGATGTGCCGGTAGTAGGGTTGAAGACCATGGGCATCCTTGAGGAATGCCGGGCGGCGGCTTTTGTGCTGGAAGCAAAAAAGACACTGATGCTGGACCAGGCCGACATGATCGAACGGGCTGGCAAAAAAAATATCGTTTTAATGGGGAAAACATGAGAATCGGAGTGATTGGGACCGGGGCAATGGGCAGCAATCATTTGCGGGTATTGGGCCAGTTGCCACAGTGGCAGATCACTTGCGCAGCGGATGTGAATCCTGAGAATTTGGAAAAGAACTGTCGCGGATTGGAAATCATCAAACTTGCCGATTACAGGCAGGCGCTGGAGCATGTGGACGCGATCATGATATCGACCCCCACGCTTGAGCATTTTTCGATCTGCCGGTTTTTCCTGGAGAACGGCAAGCATGTCCTGGTGGAAAAACCGATCAGCAAAACTCTGGCTGAAGCCGACCAGATGATCGCCCTGGCTGAGAAGAAACAACTGGTTCTGGCCGTGGGGCACCTGGAAAGGTTCAACCCGGCGGTCGAATACGCCGGTCGCTTGGTGGCAAAGCCCCGCTTTATTGAAATTCAGCGCCTGGGTTCCTTTTCACCGCGTTCACTGGACATCGACGTGATCATGGATCTGATGATCCATGATTTGGACATCATCCTGCAGTGGGACCGCTCCGGCGTCAAAGAGATCCGGGCCAGCGGCGTGCCGATCATTTCTAAAAAAATCGATATCGCCAATGTCCGGCTGGAATTCCATTCCGGCCTGGTGGCCAACCTGACCGCCAGCCGGGTTTCACAAGAGAAAACCCGTAAACTGCGCATTTTTCAGAACAGCCTTTACCTTTCCGTGGATTACAAAAAAAGAAGCGTGAAGATGTTCCAGCTGCGAGACGGGCAGATCCTGGAAAATATTCCGCAGATTGACGATGTGGAACCGCTTTACAATCTTTGGCAGAATTTTTATAAAACCGTTGCCGGTGGCGGCAATTTTAACGTGAGCGGCCATGACGGCCGGGCAGCGCTGCAGTTGGCTCTGTCCATCTTGGATCGCTTGCACGCTGCCCTGGATGCTTGAACAGTACATTCGGTTACAGATCGAGAAAAAAAATTTTCCCGGCATCTCCATCCTGGCCGGCGGCGGCGGAAAGATTCTCTATGACCGCCATTTCGGGCTCAAGGCCGTTTGGCCCAAACCCCAGCTTTTGGCAACAGACACATTGTATGACCTGGCTTCACTGACCAAACCGCTGGTCAGTGCCTTTCTGGCCGTTTATCTGATCGAAAAAAAACAATTGCGGCTTGACGACGAAATGCGCCGGTTTTTTCCCGCTTTCTCCTTAACTGTCACCCTGGAACAGCTGTTGACCCACAGCGCCGGTTTCAAGCCCTGGCATCCATTTTACCTGTATCGGCCCTTGGATGATCTCACCCAGATTGCTGCACTGCATGGCGTTGCCCGGCCCGGGGCGCAGGTTTCCTACTCCGATATCGGTTATATTTTGCTGCGGCGGCTGCTGGAAGAAGTTTCCGGAAGCGGCTTCCGGGAACTTGCCCAGGCTGTGATCATAGACAGGCTAAAATTACGAGATACTTTTTTGCTGGTGCCGGCGGAAAAAAAACCGCGCTGCGCGCCCACCGAAATTGGCAATTGTTTTGAAAGGGACATGTGTACTGTTGAACATGAGGCCGCGGCGGCCTGTTTTCCCTGGCGCCACGAACTGATCAGTGGCGAAGTGCATGATGCCAACTCATTTTACAGTGGCGGCAGCGCCGGCAATGCCGGCCTGTTTTCGTGTAGCCGCGATCTGTTTAAAATGAGCCTGGAATTTTTTCCTGAAACCGCCACATTGTTGAAGCGCGAGTCCATCGCCCTTTTCTGGCAGAACCGTACTCCCTGGGACAGGCAGCAGCGGTCGATCGGTTTCCTGATGAATCGCTCCCCGCAAAGTTCGGGAGGCAGGACGTTGGCCGCGGGGGCGATCGGGCACAACGGTTTTACGGGTACGTCATTGTGGTTGGAGCCGGGAAAACAGCGCCAATGGATCCTGCTGACCAATCGTGTTCACCCCCGGGTGAAAAAAATGAATTTCAACGCCCTGCGCCGCAAGCTGCACCGGTTGCTAAAGGATGAATTGAACCTGACATGAAACCGCTGCAGTTCCGGCGCCGGGCACTATCCGGCCTTTCGACCGGGCCGCCTTCGGTGCCATCAAATTGAGCGCCCCCTGCCGCCTTTGCCCGATGATTTCCCCAATGCTCGTCTGCCGGCTTCTTTGCTCTTTTATTGCAATTGAAGGATCGTTATTTTTCCGTTTTTGACTTGAGGGCTTGCAAGCGGGCCAGGCGGGTCATTTCCTGAAAACGGTGACTGTATCTCAGGTTGGGCGGGAACAGAAACAACTCGGCCAAGCCGTGGTGCAGAACGATCTCGTTCAGCATCCGCCCGTCGGCCAGGTACACATAACCCAGCAAGCGGTAAAAGCGGTCACGTTTTTGCACGTCGAACTCTATCCAGATCTGGCTGCCGTAACGGAGGTAAAGTTGGACGAATTCGGTCGCTTTCATGCCGCGGCTGATGACTTCATCCGGGCTGGAGGAATCCCTCAGGGCTTCTTCGTAGACCTTGTCGTTTAGGGCCGTTTCCAGCGCGTCCAGTCCTATCAGCTTGATCTCCTCCCATTTGCCGTTATAGAGAATGGTTAGGGTATCGGCACTGATGACACGTATGAGGCGGGCGGGTTCCTTATTGATTGTTTTTGCGGGCATTTCTG
This sequence comes from Acidobacteriota bacterium, assembly GCA_018897435.1. Classification (GTDB taxonomy): domain Bacteria; phylum Acidobacteriota; class Aminicenantia; order UBA2199; family UBA2199; genus UBA2199. The sequence goes on from JAHIKI010000080.1 coordinate 27,233, forward strand.
CGGCGGCAAACAGCATGATCAGCAAACCCATGGCCATGGTTTTCATTATACCTCCCGGCTCGGCATGGCTGCGCCATTAATTAGTATTATAATATATTTTACTACATTTTTGCCATAGAAAAATAATCGCTTGTCTGGGGTTGGAAAAATCACGCAAAATTGAAAAGTTTCGCTCAAAGTCTCTCAGGCCTAAAATAAAATTCCAAATCGCAAATCCAAAATTCCAAACAAATTCCAAGTTCTAAATTACAATGTCCCAAACAAAGAAATCGCTGGGCGTCTCCGTATTTTTGGAAAAAGTAATAATGAAAGACCTGATACCAATGCCTTCTTGACAAATACATATAATTAATGCATATTAGTGCATATAAAACAAGCATCAAGGAGAAAGGCATGCGAACCACTTTGAACATGGATGACAAATTAATAAAAAAGGCCAAAGAATTGACCGGCATCAAGGAAAAAACCTCTTTGGTGCGACTGGGACTGGAGGCATTGATTGCCCTGGAGAGCAGCCGTCGCCTGGCCCGTTTGGGCGGCAGTGAAAAAAAACTCCGTCCTGTTCCCCGGCGGCGCCAGGGAGAAAATTGAATGGTGCTGGTCGATACATCGGTTTGGGTGGATCATTTCCGGAGTGACAATGCTCCCTTGGTCAGTCTCTTGAATCAGGGTCTTGTCGCTGTTCATCCATTTGTCAGCGGCGAACTTGCCTGTGGGAATCTTCGCAAGCGCAGAGAAATTTTATCATTGCTGCAAGCGTTGCCTCATGTGGAAAAAACCTCTGATGAGGAAATTCTTTTCTATATTGAAAAGAATGCGCTCAGCGGCAAAGCCCTGGGTTTGATTGATGTTCATTTGTTGGCGTCAGCGCAATTGAGTGATCATTTATTTTGGACCAAGGATCGACGCTTGCACGAAATAGCGAAAAAACTGCACCTTGCCTATAGTCCAGTTCCGGAATGATGAAAATCAGCATGATATGAGTTGGGGTTGATTCCTTGAATGGGAACTTTTGCCCCCTGAAATATTTGGAAATTAAAAAATTTCCGATGTTTTGGGTTATGCATTAGGGGTCAAATCAATGGTTTTTTAAAACAGTGCAGCAACAGGATAGGTTTTACTTGGATACTTTATTGATCCAACAGGCGGTTGAATTCTTCAACGCCGATTTCGATTTCTTTTAGAATCTCACGGAGCAAAGGTCGGGAGATCACCCGCCCTTTGTGGAAAGGAAGGGTCGTTGTACGGCCGTCGGAATGTTTATAAAATGCGTGGCTGCCTTTTTGCCTGATCTTCTTAAACTCGATTTGCAAAAGAATTTTTTCCAACTTTTCGGCATTTGCCAGAGGCAGTTTCGTCAAACTGCGATCTCCACCTGCTGTATCCCGATAAACTCCGGAAGATTCTTTTTTTCCTCCAGGTCAAGATCTTCAATACAAAGCTCCAAAACTTCTTTCAAGTTGGCTAGCAATTCATCTATAGTTTCAGCCTGGGTATGGGCGCCTGGAATTCCTGGAACCATGCCGATCAGATAACCGGTTTCCGGATCTCGTTCGATATAGGCAGTGAATTTTGTCATTTCAACTCACCTCACCATGATCATATACCTGCGGCATCATTGTGTCAACGAAAATTCAATCTCGGTTTAAGTATTTTGTATTCCTTGCCGTTATTTTTCCAAGTAATTTGACGACAAGCAATGCATTTATCTAAAAATTAGAATCTATCAGGCGCATCCTTGGGCAATCGGGTAATTTTCGGGCTTGCATGATTTGCGCAGCAGCTTGGCCCGGCGGAGATTTGAAAAAGGTCAATACTCGACTTGATAATTCAAGGCCTGGCACTCAAGCCCAATATATTTACGGATTTGATCCAGTTCCTTTTCACTACGAATAATATGTTCGAAATAATTTCTCTGCCAGAGACGTTTGTGGAATTCCAGCCAATTGGAATGGATAACGTTGTCAGAATATTTCTTGCTTGTCAATGTTTTGAATTGGCGGATCACGTCCGGCAAGGAAAGAAGATTTTTCATTGTAGGGGCGGATCCGCCGGCGATTCGCCTGGCGGATGTCCGCCCTCTTTCCTGGTGATCAATCGCATCCATCGAAGCAGAAGGGCAGGCACGGGGGCCTGCCCCTAC
>JAHIKI010000081.1 GCA_018897435.1 Acidobacteriota bacterium
AGTACAGGTTTAATGCGATTGATGGCATAAACGGTTCTCCCTTTGTTTTTTTTATAGATCATTTTGTGCAGCCTTTCCTGTAACTTATCGATCATCCTTTTCAGCGCGAACGGATTCAGTTGGTCATATGTAGTTTGCAGCTTTGCTTTTTTTTCCGCGTTGATCTCTTCGAGATCCAGTAATCGCTGATACGGTGTCTGCGGCACATCGTATTGCTTTTTAACTTTGCTGCCGATCCGTTCCTTGCTGACCAGTTTCATCTGCGGATGGAAGAAGTTCAAGTAAAGCCGTAAGTGACTATATAACTCGTTGAGCAAAGCCAGTTCCTCTTCGCCTTCGTAGCGGCTATAACCGACGAAGTTGCGTACAGCCGTAAAGTTTTTCTGCTCCACATGGCAGTTGTCGTTCTTCTGATAGGACCGGGAGCGGGTAAACACCAGAGCCTCTTCCTGGCAATATGAGAGGAGGTGAGCATTGATGAACTCGGAACCATTATCCGAGTCGATTCCCTTTAAGTCAAACGGCAGCCGGCCACGTATATCCTGCAGCGCGTCAAAAACCCAGCATTGCGCTTTATTGCGTACCGCCTGTAACTCCGTCCAGCCACTCTTGATATCGGTTACGCTCAATGTGTGACAGTAGTCACCACCGGTATTGCCGCCATCGTGCCCCACCAGGTCTAATTCCTCATACCCCACAGCATCCTCATCCCATTCAACACCCGAGCGGATGGCTATTTGTTTTTTCAACAGCGTCCCTGGTTTTGTCTTTGAGCGGCACTTCAATGCGTACTTCTTCCTCTCCGTTCTCAGCATCCGGTCGATCGTCGGCGGACTTATTCGTTGCAACTTCGCTTCAATTGGCCGCGGGATCGCCATCTCCTTGAACTGCCTCGCTTTGGCCACCATCGGCTCCAGGCAGCGCTTTAATCTCTTGCCACAGGGAAAATCCATGACTTCCCAAAAGCAAACCACATAGCCGCGTACGGCATCGTCGTAAATCCTCGGCCGTTGCTGCCTTTGCTTCTTCACCTGTCGCTCTCCGACTATGATCACCGTCCGCTCACCGGTCGGCGAACGCCAGTAAACCTTCCTGCCCCAATTGCGCAAAATAAATGCCGCATAGTGGCGATTGTAGCCTGTGACCTGGCAAAACTCGTCCAAAATACCCTTCTTTTCCCTCCGGCGCGCTTTCTGATAGCGCCGGGCAACTTCCTTACTCAAATCTTTTTTCGTTGCCATTGTTAACCCCATTGTCGACACCTCGCTCATCAGGTCTCTTGCCTGATCTCTTTGGTGTCATTCTCCACCTTTTCAGGTAGTTTTTTTCATGAGGCAACGAATCGTCGTTCAGGTAGATTATTAGATGAGGCAATATGCCCTGGACAGGAAAATGCCCGTAGGGGCGACCCGGCGGGTCGCCCTGATCAGGGCACAATCAATGCAGGGCGATCCAGCGGATCGCCCCTACAGTTGAGATGGAGGACCTCCTCAGGCCGAAGCAAAGATCCATCATTTGATCTCCTTTTCAAGCCACTTGGAGCGGTCAGGCTCGGAGGGCTGAGCCGGTTTCTTGACCGGGTTCTTTTTCAGCTGCTCCATGAGCACCTCTACCGCCTTTTCAATACTGGGGTCCTTGCCCGCGGCCACCAACTCGGGCCGGTCAATGACCTCGATGTCGGGAGCGACTCCCTCGCCCTCTACCGCCCAGTTGCCGTCCGTATCGACGAAGCCGAAGGTCGGGATATTGATCGAGCCGCCGTCGGCCAAATCGGGGTTTCCGGAAAGGCCGATCAGGCCGCCCCAGGTGCGGGTACCGATCAGCAGGCCCAGCTTGCTCTTTTTGAAATAATAGGGAAAGGCGTCGCCGCCCGAAGAGGAATAGCCGTTGATCAGCATCACCTTGGGACCGTCGTGGGCCACGCCCGGGTCGGGATTCATCTCCAAGCCGCGCGTTGCCCAGTAATTCAACGTCTTGCGCGCCAGCAGCTCGGTCATGACCACCGGGATGAAACCGCCGCCGTTGTAGCGCTCATCGATGATCAGGGCCTCCTTGTTTTTGAAGGCGTACATGCCCTTGTACAGCTCGGTATTGCCCTGGGTCGAGGTGTCGGGCACATGGATGTAGCCGATGCGTCCGCCCGAAAGGCGGTCGACCATCTGCCGGCGCGAACGAACCCAGTCCAGGTAAAAAAGGCCCAACTCGCTCTTGATCGGCTTGATCCAGTATTCTCGGGCGCCGGCGGCTTCGGGCCGGGCATTGACCTTAATGGATATCTTGCGGCCCACGGTGTTTTCCAGCAGACGGTAGGGATTGTCCTTGAGCACCACCTCAAAACCGTTGAGCTCGATGAGGTAATCGCCGACCTGGATGTCCACGCCCTGCTCGGTTAGCGGTGACCGCGTGATCTCGTTCCAGTTTTCACCGGCGTATATCTTGCTGATCATATAGCGGCCGGCCTTGGCGTCGGCCTTCAGTTCCGCCCCCAGCAAGCCGGTATCCAGGCGCTTGACCCGGGGAAAATCGCCCCAGTTGACATAGGTGTGCCCGGAATTGACCTCACCGACCAGTTCGCCGAAAATAAAGTCCAGGTCGGCGCGGTGGCTGAGGGAAGGAAGCAGGCGCGCGTATTTTTCTTTCAGCCGCAGCCAGTCGAGCCCATGCAGTTTTTTCTGGTAGAACCAGTCGCGGAAAATACGCCAGCCGTCGTTGAAAATCTGGGTCCACTCCCGCTGCGGTTCGATCTTCATGGACAGCTGAGAAAGATCGAGGGAACCGTCACCCGCTTTCTGGTCCGGGTCAAGGCCGACGATGCCAAACTGGTTCTGGGCCTGATAGAGGATCTTCAAGCCATCGGCGGAGAGGACGCCCGAGTCGATGCCGCCGATCACCAGGGTGTCTTTCTTGTCCTCCAGCTTGAACTGGCGGATCTCTTTTTCCGTGAAATACAGGATAGCGCCGTCAATAGCCCGCACCGCGGCGTAATCGCCGCTTTTCATCGGGAAAGCCGTGATGCGGTTGTTGCAGCCCTCGACGTCGATGCGCACTCGCGCCGGCGGTTCCTTGCCGGCAGCAGCTTGTTTTTCCGGCTTGGCCGCCTTGCTTTCACTGGCGCTCTTGGTGGATTCCATGTCATTCTTGTCGCTGAACAAGGGCGGAGTGTCCCGGGTAAGGGCCAAAGCGTAAATTCGCGTCGCCTTGTTGAACAAATAATTGAACTCGAAGTCGGAGAAGGTCAAATTGAAATCACGGTTGGAAAGGAAATAAATATACTTGCCACAAAGTGAAAACACCGGCGCAAAATCACTAAAGGCAGCATCGGTCAGTTGCCAGACCTTCTTCTGTTCCAGAGAATAGACCCAGATGGCGTCCTGGCCGCTGTCGCCGTCCTTGCTGTAAACCAGCCAGCGTGAATCGGGCGACCAGCCGTAGTTGAAAAAGTCATGGCCGCGGGCCTTGTCCACCACCGTCACGATACGGGTGGCCACGTCCAGGATCTGCAGCCGCTGGTTACGGTCGGAAAAAAGCAGCAGGCGGCCGTCGGGCGACCACTTGGGCGGGAAGCGCCAGATGCGGCTGTTGGCAGTCAGCTGCCGCGGCTTGCCGCCGCCATTGCCGTCTATCAGATATATTTCATATTCACCGGTCTGGTCGGAATAAAAAGCGATGGATTTGCCGTCGGGAGACCAGGTGGGGAAGATTTCACGCACTCCCTGGCTTTGGGTCAGGTTATAGGTCAGCCCTTCCTTTTCAGGAACTGTGAAGATGTCGCCGCGGGCGTCAAAAACTGCCCGTTTGCCGCTGGGAGAAATGTCATAACTGGAAATGAATTCAGTGACGTTCTTGAAATAAGGCAGGAGGCCGGCATTGTCGAAATTCAGGTTGATGACCAATTTTTTTTCGCGCCCCGAAGCCAGATCCAGTTTGTAAATATAGCCGCCTTTTTCATAAACCAGCTGGCCGTTCCGGCCCGAGGGCCACAAGACATCGTAATCCTTGTGGGCCGTGACCTGCTCGATCTTGTCATTTCTCAGGTCAAAGGAATACACATTCAGGGTCAAGTCACGGTCGGAGACGAAATAGATCTTGTCTGCGAACCAGACCGGATGCTGGTCGCTACCGGCAAAATCGGTCAGCCGCCGCGATGTATTGTTTTTCAGATCATAGATCCAGACATCCTGAGCCCGGCCGCCCTTGTAGCGTTTCCAGGTGCGGAACTCCCTCTCAATGGGCGTGTAGACGATCTTGCTGGCATCGAGGGAAAACGTGGCACCGCCGCCTTCAGGGATCTGCAAAGGAGTTTCCAGGCCGCCGGTCAAGGGGATCAAAAAATACTTACCCATGCGTTCGCCCCAGGGAGTGCGGTTGCAGCGCACCAGGACTTGGTGGCTATCGGGAGTCCAGTCCATGACCACGTAATCATACCCGCCGCGTGGCGGCATGATGCCGGCGTCATTGTAATAGGTCAACTGCCGGGGAGAGCCTCCCGCGGCCGGCATGACATAAACCTGGCGCGAGCCCGAGTATTCGGCCGAAAAGGCGATCCATTGGCCATCGGGGGATATCTTTGGAAACAGCTCCAGCCCCGGGTGCGAGGTCAGGCGTCGGGCATCGCCGCCGGCAGCCGGGACCGACCAGATGTCGCCGGCATAGACAAAGGCGACCAGGTCACCATTAATATTGGGAAATCTGAGCAGACGGGCATCGGCGATCGCCCACTGCCAGTAAAAAAGGGAAATGACGGCCAAAACCAGTCCGATTATTTTTCTCATCATGCCTCCTCATACAAAGAATAATTATAAAACGATTCCCGGCTGCAGGCAATATGCACCCTTGATAAAATTTCCGCATTTGGCTAAGATGTTTTTTTTAAGGAGATGCCATGTTCGATAAAAAAACGTACCAGCAAAGAAGAAACAAACTGTACAAGCAGGTGAAATCGGGACTACTGCTTTTCTTGAGCAACAGCGAAAGCCCCATGAACTATCCGGCCAACACCTACCATTACCGCCAGGACAGCACCTTTCTCTACTTTTTCGGCTTGAATTTCCCCGGCCTGGCCGCGGTCATCGACTTAGACGAAAACAGGCAGACGGTCTTCGGCAACGACCTGGAGATGGAGGACATTATCTGGATGGGGCCGCAGCCCACCCTGAAAAGCCGCTGCCTAAAGATCGGCATCACCGACACCCAGCCGCTGGCCCAACTGGGCGAAACGCTGCGGAAGGCCGTGCGCCAGGGCCGCAAGATCCATTTCCTGCCGCCCTATCGCAGCGAAAATGCCATGTGGCTGGAAAGGCTGCTGGGCATCCGTGCCGAGTGCGTGAAGAGCTACGCATCTGCCGAATTCGTCAAGGCCGTAGTCGCCCAGCGTTCGCTGAAAAACCAGGAGGAAATAAAAGAGATCGAAACGGCCCTGGCCGTAACCGCCGCCATGTATCGCCAGGCCATGGCCATGGCGCAGCCGGGAGTATATGAAAGGGAGATCGCCGGCAGGATCGAGGGCATCGCTTTGGCCGGAGGCGGCCAGCTCTCCTTCCCGGCCATCGTCACCATCCACGGTGAGACCCTGCACAACCACTACCATGGTAACCGCCTACAGAAAGGTGATCTTTTGATCATCGATTCGGGCTGCGAGACCGAAGCCGGGTACGCCAGCGACATCACCCGCACCATGCCCGTGGGCGGCAAATTCGACTCCCGGCAAAAAGCGGTCTACGAAACGGTCCTGGATATGCAGCTGGCGGCCATTGCCATGATCCGGCCCGGCGTCAGTTACCGCAGCGTCCACCTCAAAACCTGCGAGATCCTGGTCGAGCGCCTCAAGCAGATGGACCTGATGAAAGGCAGCAGCAGAGAAGCCGTGGCGGCCGGAGCCCACGCTTTGTTCTTCCCGCACGGCCTCGGCCACATGATGGGCCTGGACGTCCACGACATGGAAGACCTGGGCGAAGCATTTGTCGGCTACGACGAAAAAACCAAGCGCAGCCAGCAGTTCGGCCTGGCCTACCTGCGCCTGGCCAAAAAGCTCGAACCCGGTCACGTGCTGACGGTCGAACCGGGGATCTACTTCATCCCCGCCCTGATCGATCAGTGGCGGGCAGAAAAAAAATCGACCGCTTTCATCAACTACGCCGAGGTCGATAAATATCGCAAGTTTGGCGGCATCCGCATCGAAGACAATGTCCTGGTCATCCCCCGCGGAGGACGAGTGCTGGGGCCGCCCATCCCCAAGGAAATCGCTGCCGTCCAAATGGCGGTGGCGGGAAAATAGCCGCGACCATCGGTTCCGGGAACCGCGGTCAGGGAAAAACATGCTGCGGTTGATAATCGCCAAAATTATACTATATTATATTTATATTTTTATTTTACCGTTCACCCGGGAGAGAGGCACAAGGTATTTCACCAGGAGGGGAAAAGATGAAAATGATCCAAATCAAAAAATATGCCGGGAAAAAAGGAGTTCATTCCGGAAAGATGAAAAAAGCCGAACTAATCCGGGCCATCCAGGCCGCCGAAGGCAACCCCACCTGCTACGGCAGCGAAAGAAAATCCTATTGTCAGGAAGCAAACTGCCTTTGGGAGAGCGACTGCCAGAAAGAATCCTGATCCCTGCCGACAGAAAACCGGCAAAAAAAATCCGGTCCCGCCTTGACTTTTCGGCCTCAGTCGGATACCATTAATTTTAACTTAAACAATATCATGAGGCACGCATGAAAAAGAAAATCAGCCTGCGGGTGATTCGTCGGATTTCATTTTATTACGAAGCTCTGTTGAAATTGAACCTGCCCGAAAACACTTATATATCTTCAAGAAAACTGGAGGAGGTCACCGGTGTCTCCTGTAACCAGGTACGCCAGGATTTTTTTTATCTGGGTATTTCCATCGGCAAGCAGAAAAAAGGGTACCAGGTTAAAAAACTGTTTCGCGAACTGAAAAAGATCCTGTCCATCGATCACAGCTCCAAGGTGATCATCATCGGCGCCGGCCGCATCGGCCAGGCCCTTTCCAATTACAAGTTGTTCAAGGACCGCAACATCATGGTCACGGCCCTGTTCGACATCAAGAAAGAACTGGTCGGGACGGAGATCGGCAAACCCGGCCAGAAAAAGCCTGTCCTGCATGTTGACGGGCTGGAGGCCTACCTGAGCGAGAATCCCGACATCAAGATCGCCCTGTTGACCGTGCCGGAAGAAGCGGCCCAGGAGACCTTGGACAAACTGATCAGCCACGGAATCATGGGCGTGGTCAATTTCGCCCCTAAGATCCTGAAAGTGCCCAAGGAAACCCGGGATATCCAGCTGATCAATGACTGCATCGGCACATCACTTTACAAGATCGTGTATCTGCTCTACAGCAAGAAATAGACAGCCATGGATCGGCCCTTATTAGAAGCGACAGCGGTTTCCAATCATGAATCCAGATGAACTGATTTTTTTACTGCTGCTCTTTATTTTGCTGATCCTGTTCAGCGCTTTTTTTTCCTCGGCTGAAACTTCCCTGCTCACCGTCAGCCGCATCAAACTGACCCACCGCGCCAAAAAAAAAGACAAGAAAGCCATGCTGTTGGCCAAGCTCATGGAAAAGCCCGAAGAATTCCTTTCCACCATTCTGATCGGCAACAACCTGGCCAACGTGGCCGCCGCTTCCTGCGCCACCTACATATTTACCCGCTTTTTCAAAGGCAGCGAAGGCACGCTGCTGGTCGCCGCCACTTTGCTGACCACCCTGATCCTATTGATCTTCGGCGAGATCACCCCAAAATTCTATAGCTACCGCCACGCCGAAAAAATATCGTATCTTTACGTTTACCCGATCAAATTCTTCAACCTGCTATTCTACCCCGTGGTTAAGGGCCTGGCCCTGCTGCTGAATCTCTTTTTCAAGGGCCAGAAAACAAAAACCTGGGCCAAAAAGGAACTGAGCCTGGAAGAGATCAAGCACTTCCTTTCCATGGAAACCCAGCTGTTCAAGCACCACCCCGAAACCCTGAAAATGCTCAACGAAATCATCGATATTTCCCAGAAGGATATCAAGGCCATCATGACCCCGCGCGTCAGCATCGTGGCCATCAAGGAAAGCGGCGGCCTCCGCGAGTTGAAAAAGATCATCCTGGAAAATAATTTTTCCAAAATTCCGATTTACAAAGGCAAGCCCGACAACATCACCGGCATCATCGATTCCCACCTTCTGCTGACCGCCATGCTCAAAGAGGATTTCGCTCAGTTGGAACTGAAAAAAATCGCCGCCAAACCGATCTTCGTTTCCGAATACTCATCGCTCAATTACATCCTGAACGAATTTAAAAAGCACAAATTGAACCTGGCCGTGGTACTGGACGAATACGGGTCTGCCATCGGCATCATCACCCTAAGCGACATTTTACGGGGCATCCTGGGCGACCTGGATATCGGCAGCAAGAACATCCGCAAGCTGAACAACCATGTCTTCCAGATCAAGGGCAGTACCCCGGTGGAAGAGATTAATTCGCGCCTGGAACTGGAACTCCCCGAAAAAAAGGATTACACCACCATTTCCGGCCTGTTTATTTACCAGTACGGCAAAATGCCACAGGAAAACGCGCGGATCAAGGTGAAAAAACACCTGTTGGTGGCCAAGAAAATGGGCAAAAGAAAAATCGAGGAGATCATCCTCATCGGCCATGAAGACCATAGCCCAGAATAAAAAGGCCTTCCACAACTATGAGATCCTCGATAAATTCGAGGCAGGCATGGCCCTGGTTGGCAGTGAAGTCAAGTCGATCCGGGCCGGGCGTATCAGTCTCAAGGATTCTTATGTGGAAATCCAGAATGGCGAAGCGTTTTTACTGCGCTGCCATATCAGTTCCTACGTACAGGCCAGTATTTTCAACCACGAACCGGAACGCAAACGCAAACTGCTGCTCAACCGGCGCGAGATCCACCGCCTGGACCAGAAGGTCAAGACCCGCGGCTTCAGCATCGTTCCGCTGCAGGTCTACATGACCGACAAAAGCTTGTTCAAGATCGAGATCGCTCTGGTGCGCGGCAAAAGGGAATACGAAAAAAAACAAAAGCTCAAGGAACGCGACATCCAGAGGGAAATGGACCGCGACGTCCAACACTTCAAAAGCAAAAAATGACCGCCAGGGACAACCATTCCGCTTGCATTCCTTGAATCATTCATTTAGAATGAACCAGTGATCCCGGTTCGCTATAAAACGACCTTTTTAGGAGGCCGCGCATGTCGATCGTCAATTTAAGCCAGATCCTGAGTTTTGCCGCTGAGAAGGGCGCGTCCGACATTCATTTTCAAGTGGGAGCCCCGCCCCTACTCCGCCATTACGGGGAACTCTATCCCCTCAAGCATCCGCCTTTGACCGAAGAAGACACGCTTTTGATCGGACGGACACTGGCCAAATTCGAGGACAATGAAAAGTTCAAAAGAGAGGTCAAGGATTACGACGGCTCTTTTGCCCTGGCTGACGTGGCCCGCTTCCGGGTGAACGTTTTCCGCCAGAACGGCCGTTATGCCGCCGTGCTGCGGCTGCTCCCCTTTAAAGCGCGGAGCTTCGAGGAACTGAACCTGCCCAAGGTGCTGGAAAAGATCGCTTCCCTGAAGAGGGGGCTGATCCTGGTCACCGGACCCACCGGCAACGGCAAATCGACCACCCTGGCGGCCATTATCAACTACATCAACCAGAAGCGGCGCGCCCACATCATCACCATCGAAGACCCGATCGAGTACCTTTTCGAAAAAAATCTTTCGGTCATCTCACAGCGCGAGATCGGCCCGGACAGCGAATCTTTTGCCACGGCCCTGCGGGCGGCCATGCGCCAGGATCCAGACATCATCATGGTGGGCGAGCTACGCGATCATCTGACCATCGATACCTGCATGAAAGCCGCCGAAACCGGACACCTGGTCATGACCTCCATCCACACCCCGGACATCATGCGCACCCTGAACCGCATCCTGGGGTATTTCCCTCCCGAAGAACAGCTCTCCGTCCGCCAGCGCCTGTCGGAGAACCTGCTGGCCGTCATCTCCCAGCAACTGCTGCCCAAAATGGACAAAACCGGCATGATCCCGGCCTGCGAAATCATGCTGGTGAATAAAACCATCGAGATGTGCCTGAAAAACCCGGAAAAAACCGATACGATCATGAAGCACATAGCCAAGAACCGCGATGTGGGCATGCAGACCTTCGACCAGCACCTGATCGAACTGGTAAAAACCCGCAAGATATCCATGGATGATGCCATGATAGCGGCGGAACAGGCCGAACAACTGGAACGGGACATGACGCTGGAACCGTAGGGTATTATATCCCAGGGAAGGGTTTGATCCCCTCAAGGTGACAAGCACCTTCACTTACACAAAGAATCAAGAACCTTTCTTTTCCCGGTGGAAAAAGATGATCAGCAATCCGGGTAGCAGGAACAGCAGGTCACGGAAGATCAGCACATAAATGTTTTCTTTATCGGCGACTGAGGATGAAAAACAACCGCAACTCAGGCTGATACCGCGCGCGGCATTGAAACCCAGGGCCAGGATAAAAACCAGCAGCAGCAGCGACAGCAGGGTAGCGGCGCTGCGCACCCACAGGCCGGAAACCAGGCACAGGCCGGCGATCAGTTCCAGCCAGGGCAACACCAGGGCCGGCAGGGTGACCAGAAAATCGGGCAATATCCCGTAATTGGCAACAATTCTGGCAAATTCCTGCGGGTGGGCGATCTTGTTCAAACTGGCGTAGATAAATATCCCGCCCAGGAACAAGCGAGCCAAGACCTGCAGCGGCCGCGCCGACAGGATGCGGGCGATTTTATTTCTCAACAGCATTTCCATTCTCCAGCCAATCCTCCATGCCCCCTTTATAAAGGAACAGGACCTTCAGCCCTTTTCGAAAGAGCCTCAAGGCCAGTTCATGCGAATCGGGGCACTTCAAGTCGCTGCAGTAAACGATCAACATCCGCGCAGCCCGCAAGTGCTCCTGCTGGCGGGGGAAGAACTCGTCAAAACGTGAAATCGGCAAACTGGCGGCGCCGGGAATGTGTCCGTGTTCAAAATTTTCAACCGTCCGCGCATCAAGCAGAACAACCCCCGGGTCAGCACTGAACTGACGGACAAAATCAACATCGGCTTCACTGAAACCGGAAACGGACACGGCCGGGGCCGCAGAGGGCATTTCCCGGAACAGCGGCAGGGGCTTATGGGCGAAAAAATTACTGCCCAGGCCAATCAGCACACTGGCCAGGACCATAAGCAGTATTTGCAATATACTTTTTTTATTCATGCGCATGCCCTTGGAAACAGTCACGGCCATGCCCGGTTCCGCACATCATCAGAAACGGGCTAGGTCCAGCGACCTGTACTGCAGGGCTTCCTGCACGTGCCGGGCGGCGATCGTCTCCACTCCATCCAGATCCGCTATGGTTCTGGCCACTTTCAATACCCTGAAATAACCACGGGCGCTCAGGTCGAACTTGTCCACGGCCAGTCGCAGCAACTGGCCGCCGCTTTCGTCCAGCGGGCAGAATTTTCTGATCTCGGCATTGCGCATCTGGCCATTGGCGAATATCTTCTTTTTCAAGTTCTTGAAACGATGCAATTGCAGGTTCCGGGCACCGACCACCCTCTTCTTGATGTCAGCGGAACTCTCCGCCATTGCCAGCGAAGTGATCTCATCCAGTTTGACCTTCTTCACCTCGATCTGCAGGTCGATGCGATCCAGCAATGGCTTGGAAAGCTTGGCGTAGTAGCGGTGCTTTTGGGAATGACTGGCGGCGTAACCACCCGCTTCCCCCAAACCGACCGAGTCCTGGCTGGGATTCATGGCCGCCACCAGCATGAATCGGGCCGGGAAGGTGGAAGACGTCAGGGAACGGGAAACGGTTATCTTGCCGTCTTCCAGCGGCTGGCGCAGTACTTCCAGTGCCGATTTTTTAAAATAGGGGATCTCGTCCAGGAAGAGCACACCGTTATGAGCCAGGGAGATCTCACCAGGTACCGGGTATTTGCCGCCGCCGCTGATGCCGACATCAGAAATGGTATGGTGCGGCGAACGGAAGGGCCGGCGGCAGACCAAACCGCCCTTCTGGCCCAGGAGGCCGGCAGCGCTGTAGGTCAGCGATGTTTCCAGGATTTCATCATCACTCATGTCAGGCAGGATGGATGGCAGCGCTTTGGAGATCATGGATTTTCCCGATCCCGGGGGGCCGATCATCAGGACATTGTGAAAACCGGCGGCGGCGATCTCCATTACTCGCTTGGCCATATACTGGCCCTTAATCTCGGAAAAATCATTATCGCAAAACCCAATGGGTTCCTTGATTATCTCGGCATGGCAGGGGGTGAAAGCGGCGGGATTTTCGATCAATTGGATGACCTGGGTGAGGTTTTTCAAGGCGTATACCTCAATGTCTTTGACAAACTGGGCTTCCACGCGGTTTTCAAAAGGGATGACGATGCCGCGGAAGCCCTTTTCACGGGCGTACAGGGAAATATTCAGCACGCCCTTTACCGGGTTCAGATCACCGTTGAGGTTCAGCTCGCCATAAAACAGCAGGTCGGCAAAGGCCGGGCTTTCCATGCGGTAGCGGTTCTTGATAATACCCACGGCCATGGGCAGATCCAGGGCCGAGCCCTCTTTGCGCACATCGGCCGGAGAGAGGTTGATTACGATTTTCGTGGCCTGGGGATAATCGAAATTGGCCTGGCTGACCGCCAGTTTCAGCCGCTCGCGGCTTTCCTTGACGGCATTGTCGGGCAGGCCGACGATGACGATGCCGGGAATGCCGCGCGAGAAACCGACTTCGACCTCGGTGGCTACCACCTCCAGGCCGTTGAGAACCGCCGAATTGATCCGGCTGATCATCTATCCCCCTGGGGAATAATCAGGTTCATGCCCGGCCTGATCAAATCGGATCTCAAACCATTGACCTTCTTGATCTGGCTGACCGATGTAGCATGGCGGCGGGCGATGGAATAGAGACTGTCCCCGGGACGGACCCGATAGGTATTGTATTTCGGGATCTGCTTAAGCGGAATTCTTTCCAGGCCGGCCAGGACCGCTTCATCGGCGAGAGCCGGGACGCGCAAGCGGTATTCGCTCAAATTACTGGGGGTGAAGTCACGCAGCAATTCAGGGTTCAGCTTTTTCAAATCCACATAGGAAATTTGCAGAAGTGACGCGATATGCGCCAACGAGGCCGGCGACGGCACGGCCACGGTTTTGCTGCCGGCAAAAATCGCTTCGCCGCCGTTGACCTTGAAACCATATTCCTGGGGAGCGCGGGCAATGATCAGCGAGGCCAAAAAGGCCGGCACATAGTTCTTGGTTTCGCGACGGATATGATGGGTCTGGTTGATGGTGAAGAAATCCGCTGTTTGCAGTAGGCGCATGGCTTTTTTGACCCGGCGCGGGCCGCCGTTGTAGCAGGCCAAAACGATGTACCAATCGTTGTATTCCTGGTAGAGATCTTTCATGTAGCGGGCCGCGGCAGCGGCTGCTTTGAACGGGTCCAACCGTTCATCGACCTGCCAATCCACCCGCAACTCGAAAAGCCGGGCGGTCGCGGCCATGAACTGCCAGGCCCCCCTGGCCCGGGCCCGCGAAGTGGCATCGACACGAAAACCGCTCTCGATGATCGGCAAGTAAACCAGGTCTTCCGGGATTTCGTACTGGCGAAAAATTTCCTTGAAGGGAGCAATGAACTCGACCATACGGTCGAGGGCCCTCTGGATGCCGTCATGGCGGATGGTCTGGAAGGCCTTGAGAAAGGAAACCACCTGAGAATTGACGATCACCGGAATGCTGTAGGAAACCTTCGCAGTTTCACTGACTTTTTGCTTCAGGTCCAAAACATCCTTTTCCGTGGGCAGGAAAAGCGGCGTGGAGATGACCTGGTCGAGAAACGCCTCATGCTGGCCATTTTCCGGACTGTTTTTATCCTTCAAATAATTCAACTCGATAGCGGCGATTTTCTTCACATAATCGTTCAGGACATTTTTGCTGTCGCCGCCCTGACCACCGCCGCGGGCATCGAGGAGCACATCCAGGGTTTGGTTGAAGCAGGACCTGGCTGCCGCCATGTCGCCTTTTTCCATACAGGTCTTGCCTTGCTGGAAATAAGCCGCGGCCCTGGCCGGCGGACCGCCGGCAGCAAGTGGATCTGCGGCGGGGACCAGGGGGCGCCGGGATGCGGCGCAGGCAAATAACAAAGAAAAAACGGCAAGCAGCAGGACGAATTTAATTTTTGACATCTAGGATGATATTTACCTTCTTGGTTTCGGGGTTCAGGACGATGTCGAAGGAACGGATGGTGCGGCCAGCGCTGTCCTTGACCTCAACGGTCAGGTGACCGTTGCCGGCGGTTATCTTTTCAATTTTTGTGATGCGGGTAGGATCTTCCAACCGCTTCAGCAACTCGCCGAAAGATGGATTGAAGGGTTTGGCCTGGGGTGACTCCTTGGCTGCGCCAGCGTTTTTTTCAACTGCGGCCGGCGGGATAGTTTCA
This sequence comes from Acidobacteriota bacterium, assembly GCA_018897435.1. GTDB lineage: Bacteria > Acidobacteriota > Aminicenantia > UBA2199 > UBA2199 > UBA2199. The sequence goes on from JAHIKI010000081.1 coordinate 14,499, forward strand.
GCTTTTGTTGGCGGCCCCTGCCCTGCATCGCTGGCGGCCATTTGTTCCATGCTGACCTTTTTCACAGGCAGATCTTTCATCTTAACCATCTGCTGGCTATGATTCACATCGAACTGCACGGCTACGTTCTTGGCGGAAACCGCAGTGTGTTCCAGCGCTTCCTTGATCCTGACCAGGGTCATGCCAGAGATCTCGCGCAGGGTTTCTATGACCCCACGGCCGTTGCGGGCCACGGCCTCAAAGTAAGGCCGCTTCAAGCCGTTCAAATTGCCATTCAGTCTGTCCAGGGACGAAATGCCTTTCAGGTCTCTCTTGTTGTATTGGAAAACCAGGGGAATGTCCTCGATCAGATGGTTGTAGAATCCCAGGTTCTCTTTCAGGTTGCCAAAACTCTCCAGGTTGGCTTGTTCCATCAATTCCTGGGAGTCGGCCACGAAAACGATGCCGTCGGCGCCTTTCAAGACCAGTTTGCGGGTAGAGTCGTAAAAAACCTGCCCGGGAACGGTGTACAATTGAAACTTGGTTTCATAGCCCTTAACCAGGCCGACGTTAACGGGCAGCAGGTCAAAAAAAAGGGTACGTTCGATCTCGGTTTCCATGCAGACAAGCTCACCGCGCGAATGCGGGTTGGTCACGGAATAAATATACTGCAGGTTGGTGGTTTTGCCGCCCAGTCCGGTGCCGTAATAGACGATTTTGGCGGTTACCTGCTTGGATGTGTGGTTGATCAGCATCTCATTCTGCCCTTTTTATTTTCGCATTTTTCCCGGACAAAGTCAAACATCCTGGCTTGACGAAAAAGGGCCGATCGCCGCTGGCGCGCTTAAAAATCGAAGCCGATCCAGAAATTGATGCCGCTGTATTCCGTATTCTTGAAATCGGTCCGGTAGACCCATTCGAAGTGCAGGGGATAGCCGAAAAGGAAAAATTCGATGCCGTAGCCGTAGGAGGACAGCGAATCCTTCAGTTGCAAACTCCCGGGCTCGAAAATACGGTAATCCTGATCGTTGAACCACAGGCCTCCGAAATCAAAGAAGAACACGCCGCGCACCGGGCCGATGATGCCGATCGGGGTCAGGGCGGCATGGACCAGGGGGAAGCGGAACTCGGCATTGAAAAAGAATCCTTTGTTGCCAACCAAGCTGCGGAAATCGACCGCACGCAGGGTATTGTTGCCGCCACTCCAGTACAGCAAGGCGTTCTTGCCGCCGGAATAAAATCCACTCAAGCGGAAGGCCAGCAGGGAATAGTTGTCGAGGCGCACGTACTTGCGGAAATCGCCTTCCAGGGTATAGGCATCCAGCGATTTGGAAGAAAGCTTGAAATATCTGCCGACGCTCAGCCGGAAGGTGTGGCCCTGGTTCGGTCCGTAATAGGAGAAGCGGGTGGTTTCGGATACCAGCGACGCCGAAACCGGCAGAGCGAAGCCGTTGAAGAACTGGCCGTAGGGAAGTTCCTGCTGGTAATAAAACAGGTCGGAATCCTCTTCCTGGTGGTAGGCCGACATGGTCAGTTCGGCGCGGGTGGAGCGGCTTAAAGGATAAATCAGGGCGAATTCGGCACCGATGCGGCTGCGCAGCGAAAGGTAATAGTTGCTGACGTAGGGATAATAATAGGCGTCGCTTTCGGAAAAAAGATGAGTGTACAGTTGCAGGCGGCGCCGCTGATTCAAATAGGCCAAATGGTAGGAGCGGTAGCCGTAAAAGGAGGCCAGATAGAATATGAAGTTGTGGTCACCCAGCATATCGGTCACGTTCAAATAGGAAGAGCCGAAGAAACCGCCGTTGGTATCCACGGCCACCGTGACCGGCGGCAAACTGGTGATGATCAGCTTTTCAAAGGGCTTGTATTTTTTTACGCTCAATGTGAAAGGCGCGGCTACTTCCACAGCGGCGGCCGCCGGGGCAGCGGCGGACTGAACGGCGGTGAACTCGACCGGCCGCTTGGCCAAATAGCTGCTGACATCCTTTTTGAAAAGCAGGAAGCTCCCTTTATGGAACGAGGAGATGACCAGCTGGCCTTTGGCCTTGGGGATTTCCACCGGGAAGAAATTGCCGGTGCGTACGTCGCTGTGGCGGTAGAGGATCTTGCTCTCCAGGTCCAGCGAACAGATGTTGAAGGCGCCGAGTTCATCGGAGCTGTAATACACGGTCTTGCCGTCCAAGGAAAAGGCCGGGGCGATATCGTTGTATTCGCCGTCGGTGAGCCGCATGGCCAGGTCGGGGCTTTCGCTGGCCGCCAAATACAACTTATCGAAATCGCCGAATCCGGCCGAGTACACAACCTTTTCACCGTCGCCGCTGATGTCGACCGCCTTGATGTAGGTTCGGCCGTCGCTCAGCTTGCGGATCTGGCCATTGCCCAGGTCTAGGGAGTACAGGAAGGATTGGATGCCCTCGCTGCCGGTGAAAAGCAGGCGGTTCTGGCTGGGATGGAAAACCGGTGAGCTCGGTTTCTGGATGGCGCCGATGTTGAATTCCTTCAGCACCCGGTTGTCGATGGCGTTGAGAACGATCAGGTAGGAGTCGAGCTCCTTGCGCACGAAGAAAGCGATGTTTTCACCGCGGCGGTCCCAACTGAAGGAGCGGCCGTCGGAGGGGACGAACTTGAATTCGATGCCGTCATAAGTGGATTTGTACCCGGGGGTGACGTTCTTGATCACCTTGCCGTCCTTGAGCGAGACCAGGATAATATCGATCTTATAGCTGCGGTAATTGACCGTGACCACGGCTAGCAATTCGCCGCCCGGTGAAACCTGGTGGGAAAAGGAATAAGCAAACGGAAAATCGGGTCCGATGATAAAGCTGTAATCCTCGGGGTTTTCGCGGCCGATGAAGGCCTTGAAGCGGTTACGGGCGTATTTCTTGAATTCATAATTGAAGGTCTTGGGCACGAAATTGAACTGCTCCAGGAAACTCTTGCGCTTGCTGACCAAGGCCGGACGCCGCTGGCTGTACAGCAGGTCGCGGACACCCTTCTTGCCGAATTTTTCATAAAAAAACTCGAACATCAAGTGGCCGAAATCGTAGGGGGTGCGGTTGGTGCCGTAAGCGGCGCGGATATCGCCGTCATCCTGGATCTCGGGGATGCGATCGCTGAGCACATTGTCGATGACGGTCATCAGGCTGAAACTGTCCCAGTAGTCGGTCATGAATTCGGCGAAACCCTCCATGACCCACAGGGGCGGGCGGTTGAAATTGAACATGCCGGTGGAGCGGTTCTTGTAAAGAATGGCGAATTCGAAAGAATGACTCAACTCATGGGTGATCAGGCGTCCCAGGTCTTCACTGCTGCGGTTGCCGTAAATCACCAGGCGGTGACCGATGGGTTCGGTGAAGCCCTCGAAACTCCCCGGGGGGATGATGCCCGGATACAGGTTGGTTTGCTCCAAATCGGTCTGTTTGTTGTAAAAAATGATCGGGGTCTTCTCCTCAATGGTCACATTCAAAAGCGAGGAGAGCTTTTCATAGGCCTTTTCCGCTTCGCGGGCCACCCGGCCCAGCAGTTCCGCATCGTCCATATAGTGATAAATGCGGAAATTCTTGGTTTCCGCATATTTCCAAGGGAAGGCCTGGCGAACGATCTTGTTTTTTCCGTAATAAAAAGAATACTGGCCGAATAGGACCGCGGCGCAGAACAGACAGAAAAAGGCGAATGTTGTTTTTTTCATATTGCCACCCTATTTGTATAAAATAAATCTTTCCTGGAGTGCTTTGCGGGGTTGGAGCGCCGCGGTCAGCTTGGCCGTCATCTTGGCGAACATGCTGTTGAAATTAAACTGGGCCGCGCTTTCGGCGCCTGGTTCCCATTTTTCCGTATACGTTTCCTGCTTGAGGATCTTTGCCTTGTCGCCGTCGATGAGAAAAACCTTCATCTCCATTTCCCACAACTGTACCGTTTCATAAGCGTTTTTCTTTTTGCCCATTTCATCCCTGGTCTCCTTGACTACGCCCATTTTCTTGATGTTCAGTTTCAGTTTGCCGGTGAAAAAAAGTGCCCCGGGGTGGGCCTGGAAGATCTTGTGGAAAAAGACGCTGTTGTCGTACTGAATATCCACGGCCAAACGGTAGCGCCGCAGTATACCACGGATCATGGCCCAATGGTCGGGCTCGAGCAGGACGATCTTCTTGTTGATGGCGAAAGGGATCTCTTCGGCGAATGTCCTGCGAATCTCGGTCTCGGTAGTCAATCCGGCCTCGGGGATATCACAGACAAAGTCGATGAAGAACACATCACGGTAAGCGGAAAAATCGGCGATTTTTTCCTCGCTGAAAGGGATGGGCACGGAGACGAATGATTCGACACAGGCCACGCTCAGGCCGGCCAGGAGCAGCAGCGGGATGATCTTACTTTTCATTGTCGTCCTTCCTCTGGTTTTTTTTGAACTGGCTGAAGTTGCTCTGAATCTGCGGATGGCCGGGAGCCAGTTTCAAGGCCAGCTCATATTGGCGTTGGGCTTCTTCGTAGCGACCCAGGCTTTCCAGGGCCACGGCCATGTTGTTGTGCAGGGCGGCCGAGTCATTTCCCGCTGCCAGCGCTTTCTGCAAGCGGTAAGAGGCCTCCTGCCACAGCCCTTCTTTGGCCAACTTGCCGGCAAACTCGAAATCGGAGCGGTAGCTATGGACGGCGCATGCGGTTATTGAAAAAACGCATAGGATCAGCAAGATGATTTTTTTCAATTCAACCTCCCTTTAAACACCAGGTGCAAGATACGATACAACTCCAAATTTCCAAACAAAATTTGCCTTTGTTTCTTGCATTTTTTTTCATGGATATAAAGTAAATAATGCATTAAAAATACTTTTTTTTCAATCTTTCCGTTCCCATCCTTTAAATTCGTTACTAAAGTTCTATGGTTTTTAGCCGTATTTTTTATTCACTTGTGCCAATTTCCTTATACCTTTCTTTCCGCATACCGTCCGCCATCCTCCGTACATCGATCTTTGCCCTCGAATTCGAACTCTTTTCTTGCCTCGTCACGCGTCACGTGTTACGCGTCACGAAGTTTTTTCTTGACTTTGCCTACCGCAGCGGGTATAATGCTTTTTAGGATCGCGGGGTGGAGCAGTCAGGTAGCTCATTGGGCTCATAACCCAAAGGTCGTAGGTTCAAATCCTACCCCCGCTACCAAATTTCTTCCGAACCCTATCCTTACACGACCAAATTCCTATCGAACTATCGTGACAAGTGACGCGTGACAAGTAACAAGCAAAGTCCGAGCTCGCTCATGGCTCGCTTCTCTTGCCGTATGCCATACACCGTAAACCGTACGCCCCTTCTACCCAAAGGCCGGAGGTTCAAGCCGGAACAAACACCCGCAGTTCATCGGCAACACCTATGGATTACAATTAATTTTTCATTTCTAGGCCATTCCGGAAAGGAGCGCCTGCATCACCTTGTTCTTTTCGGACCTCTTGGCTTCGTACAGGGCCTGGTCGGCAATGTCCAGAAATTCTTTGAAATTTTCGATTTTATTTTCAAATTGGCAGACGCCGGCGCTGATGGTGGTCTGAATTTTATGGTTTTGATGATGCAAAACAAAATCTTCCACATTCTTTCTGATGCGCACCGCCAGTTGAAAAGCGCCGTCGATGGCCGTTTCCGGAAGAATGATCAGGAATTCCTCGCCGCCGATCCTGCCAGCGATATCCTGGTCGCGCAGGGAATGGGTGATCAGTTCGGCGAGGTGTTTCAGATATTCATCGCCGGACTGGTGTCCAAAGCGGTCATTGATCTGCTTGAAATCGTCTATATCGATCATGATGATGCTTAAGGCCCGGCCGCTGCGCCGGGCGATGCGGCTGTAGTTTTCGAGCTCGTTGAATATGAACCTCTTGTTGTACAGCCCGGTCAACGCGTCACGGGCGGCGAAATTGAACAGCTTGGCATGGTATTCCTTCTCGATCTCATCGCTGTAGCTTAACTGCAGCACCGTGTCCCCGGCCTGGATCTTGTCCCCGGCCTTCAAGGTGCCCTGGCTGACGGACTTGCCGTTGACATAAGTGCCATTGGTCGAATCGAGGTCGCGGATGCCGATCTGCTCGATGCCGTTACTGCTGCGGATCACGGATATTTCGCAATGGACCTTGCTGATCTTGCCGTCCAGGATGGTGATATCGACGGTCTTGCCGCGGCCGAGCACGGTCTGCTTTTTTTCCAGGATGAAATGCCTTCCGAAATCGGTCTCGTTGCCGCCGATGATGGTCAGCATGATGGAATGTTCCGCCTTCTGGGCCCCATTGGCCTGCGGAATTGATTTTCGGTCGCAGATCGTTTTATCAAGCGGATCCATTATCTTTGCCATTCTCCCTAATAAAAAATAGCACATTTTTTGCGAAAAATCAATTCTGGAAATACCTGGGCTGGATCCGACGACCATGAAGAAGACGGAAACGAATAAATTCGTTGCTATTGAATAATCGTGAGCTCTTCCTCCCTGGTCATGAAATCGAGGCGCATGGTCTTGTGGATCATGTCGATATTGACGACGTGGATCTCCAAATTCTCGCTTTGTTCCAGCGAAAGCAGCTTGGTGGTGATCTCCAGCAATTGGGCCAGACTCAGTCGCTCGTATGCCAATTCGGCCCTGATCTTGGCGAAATTGCCGGAATCAAACTGGTCGATGCGCAGAACCTTGAAGCCGTAGCGGTCGAACATGTCGTAAATCAATTGCGGATCATAGGTGTTCTTCATGAATGGCGCTGGCTATTCAATTCCTCAATCGAAAGTGAATTTTCCCAACCAACATGTCAAAGCTGTCAAGCAGGAAATCACTTTATTTGCAATCACCACTACCCTCCGTAAGAAAATAATACCAATAAAAAAAATAAATTTCAAAGGATTTTGGCAACAAAGCAAGTAGCGCCAAAAGCACGACTCTGCTATTCTTGGATCCGCGGCTTACAAATAGAGGCAAAAATATTGAAGACCGCCGTGGACGAACTCTGACTGACTGTTATTAAAAGATCTTTTTTTTCAAAAAAGGAGCCTTGTTTTTGCTACCCGCTTTTTGCCGGCGCAAGTCGACCAGCTCCCGGCTGGCGCCGGTATGATCATAAGCGATTTCCTTCACCCGCTGGAAGCAGCGTTCAGCTAGCTTCATCTTGCCCTGGCCGCGGTAGAGGATGCCCAGGGCATAGACGGGATCGGCGCTCCAGGATTTGAGCTCGACGGCTTTTTTCAAATTGATCTCGGCATCGTTTTTCATGATTTCCACTTCACTTTGACACAAGCCCAGCAAATAATAAAAATCACCCTGGCCCGGTTCCAGTTTGATGGCTTGTTTTAGCAAAGGGATGGCTTTGGTGAATTCCCGCTGCTCGTACAACTCCTTGCTCCGTAAAAACAGTTCCCATGCTTTTTCATGGGCGCCAGCGGCCACCGTCGCAGCCGGAGGAGCCGCATCAGGAAAAAACTTCCAATCCTGGGCCTGGCCCGGTAACAAGACATCGACATCCAGCCGCGTCATCAATGCCTGCAGGCGCTGGCAAACCTGGGAGGCGATCTTCTTGATCTCCGGGGCGGCGGCCGA
>JAHIKI010000082.1 GCA_018897435.1 Acidobacteriota bacterium
GGGGCAACATCGCTTTGAGCGTGGGGGCATTATTAATAGCCGTTTTCGTGGCTCATGTCTGGAAAACGGCCAATGCCCTTGCCGAGATCACCGCCGGCGGCCGCAGATTCCGCTTGGCCAGACTCTGGGTACTGTCCATCAAATATGTCTGCCCGCTGTTGATCCTAGTGGTGCTAATCAGTCAGTTTTTTTAGGTTTTGGCTGCCAAAATCGGAATCGAAAAACAGAAATCATTCACATGAGTCCTCTCTGGCTTTTCGCCGCTTCCAGAACAGGTAGCCGGGTATGCCCGCGGCCACCAACAGCAGGCCCAACAGCGAGTTGATCAGCGGGGCGCGGCCGCTGCTGAAATTGACTATGTCGGAATATAGGGTGAATACCACATAGATCGTTGCGAAAATGATGAACAGCACCGGCACAAAAGGATAACCCCAGACCCTGTAGGGTCGCTCGTGGTCGGGCAGCTTGCGGCGCAAGACGATCACGCTCAAGGCGGCGGCGGCGTAGAAGATCCAGGAAACGAAGATAAGCATGTCGGTCAGCTGGTCGAAGGTGCCGCTCAAGATCAAAACCGACGTCCAGATCCCCTGCACGATCAGTGAGGGGCCGGGGGTGCGGAAGCGCGGATGGACATATTGCAGTTTTTTGAAAAACAACTTCTCTTTGGCCATGGCATAGTAGACCCGGGCCGACATCATCAGCGTGCCGTTGACCGTGCCAAAGGTGGAGATCATGATGGCCACGGCGATCAGGCTGCCGCCCCAGCCCCCAAAAAGCGAAGAAGCCACATCGGTGGCCACCAGATAGGACTGGCCTGTGCTTTCGGCGGCCAGATACTTGCTGCCCATCTCATGGACGGGTATGATGTAAAAATAAGCCAGGTTGATCAGGAGGTAGACCGAAATAAAGACAAGGGTAGCGATGATCATGGCCCGGGGCAGGTTTTTCTGGGGGTTCTTGATTTCCCCGGCCAGGTAGGTGAGGTTGATCCAACCGTCGTAAGCCCAGAAGGCTCCCGACATGGCGATGATGAAAGCCAGGAATACCGGGGCATAGCCGCCGCTGAAAGTGACGGCGGACTGGGTGAAGTTGGCCAGACTGCCGTGGCCGATAGCGAAAGATAGGGCTACTAAGGCCAGGATGACCGCGACTTTTAAACTGGTGAAAATAACCTGGATGGCGCTGCCGAAACGCACCCCCAGGTAGTTAATAACGGTCAGGAACAGGATCAACAGGATGGTGCAGCCTTTCAGGCCGATGAACTTGAAAGGGGTGATGGCCCCGACCCAGGGTATGTGCAGGGCGAACGCTTCCCAGGCCGGGCCCAGGCGCGGGAAGATGAAAAAATAACCCAGGGAGTCGGAAAAGACGTAGGCGATGGAGGCGATCGAACCGGTCTGAATGACGATGAAAACAGCCCAACCGTAAAGGTAGCCGGCGAAATCGCCGTAACTCTTGTTGAAATAAATGTATTGGCCTCCGGCCTGGGGAAACATGCCCGAGATCTCGGCGATGCTCAGCGTGCCGAACAGGGTCATCAGGCCGGCCACGACCCAGACCAGGAGGAGCAGCAGCGGCGACTCAAGCTGGCTAGCCATCAAACCGGGTTTTTTAAAGATCCCCGAGCCGATCACCGAGCCGATGGCAAAGGCGATGGCCGTTATCAGGCCGACCTGGCGCAGCAGTTCGATTGGCTTTTTTGCTTCAATTCCATTCATAGTTGTAGTTGTCCTCTTTTGAGCGTAAAGTTGCAAATTCCCAGAAGCAAGGAATGGTCATTATAGAAATTAAAAAAAATAAAATCAATAGCGGATGATTGGTGTTCCCCCTGCAGGGATAAATTGTGCTATGCCTATGAAACACAGAAAGAAATACGCATGTAGGGGCACGGCGTGCCGTGCCCATGAAGACACAGAATAAAATGCACAAGAAGGGCACAGCGCGCTGTGCCCCTACGGAAAACCACGTGTTCCCCTGTCGGACAGACCAATCATATCCGCCAGGAAAGGCGGATGATTGGTGCTGATTTGACAGCAAGGCTGCAATTGGTTAAAATTAATATAATTATTGAGGCAAAACATGGGCAGCGATCAGGATTTTATTTTTGGACCCGATGTTGACCTGCAAATAAAAGAAGAGACCGAGATACGCGAACCGAAAATGTACCGGGTCATCATTCATAACGACCACTATACCACCATGGAATTCGTGATCGAGATCCTGGAAAAAATTTTTCATAAACCTGCTCAGGAAGCTAGCCAGATCATGTTCGACGTGCACCGCTGCGGCAGCGGCAATTGTGGCGTCTATTCCCTGGATATTGCCCGCACCAAGGTGTCCCAGGTGCACACCCTGGCCCGGCAGCACGATTTCCCCTTGCGCTGCAGTTATGAGGAAGCCTGAACCGGGTTAGGACTGAAAGCCAATGGATATAAACGAAGAACTGAATCGCATCCTGGCCGTGGCCTTCGCCGACGCCCGCAGCCGGACCAATGAATACCTGACCCCCGAGCATATCTTGTACGCGTCACTTTTTTTTGAAAGCGGGGACGCCATCATCAGCCAGTGCGGCGCCAATGTCGAACTGCTGAAAAAAGAATTGGCAACCTATCTGGATGAAAAGGTGCCGAAAGTGGTTGGCTCCGACCCGGTAGCCTCGCTCGGGTTCCAGGAATTGATGGAGCAGGCGATTGTTCATACCCTTTCGGCCGAGAAAAAAGAACTGGAAATCGGCGATATTTATGCCGCCCTGCTGGAAGAAAAGGAGTCGTTCGCCGCTTACCTGATGCAGCGCCAGGGAGTCAGCCGTTTCAACCTGCTGAGCGTTATCACCCACGGCCCTGCCGTTGGCAACTCTCCTTTTGCGGAGCCGCTTAAAGACAATGAAAGCGAGGGAACCAGAACCGGGCGCGAACGCAAAAAAGAATCTCAGGCAGGCAAAGCCGGGGAGTTTTTAAAAATGTACAGCCGCGAGCTTACCGAAAAAGCCCGCAGCGGGGAGAGCGAACCCCTGATCGGCCGCGAGGATATCCTGACCCGCACGCTGCAGGTCCTTTGCCGGCGTTTCAAGAACAATCCTGTCCATGTCGGAGATCCCGGTGTGGGTAAAACGGCTATCACCGAGGGTTTGGCCCAGATGGTAGTGCAGGGGCGGGTGCCGCCGTCGTTGCGGAACATCAAGATCTATGCCTTGGACATGGGGGCCTTGCTGGCCGGAACCCGCTACCGTGGCGATTTTGAGGAACGGCTGAAAAAAGTGCTTACTATCCTGCAGTCTGAAAAGAACGCCGTGCTGTTCATCGATGAAATCCATACCATCATTGGCGCCGGTGCAGTGTCAGGTGGTTCGCTTGACGCTTCCAATATACTCAAACCGGTGCTGGCCTCTGGTAAATTGCGTTGCATCGGCACTACCACTCACGAGGAGTATAAGAAATACTTTGAGAAGGACCGCGCCCTGGCGCGACGTTTTCAGAAGATTGAAATTCCTGAGCCATCAATAGAGGAAACCTACGAGATATTGCTGGGCTTGCGCCAGCGTTACCAGGATTATCACCGGGTCATTTTCCCGGAAGAAACTCTGAAAGCCGCCGCCGAATTGTCTGGCAAACACATCAACGACCGCTTCCTGCCCGATAAGGCCATCGATGTCATCGACGAAGCCGGCGCTTACGCGCGCATGAACGCTCCGGAAAAAGGCGGGCCGATACGTATCGGGATCGCTGCCGTCGAACAGGTGGTGGCCAAAATCGCCAAGATTCCGCGCCGCAGCGTATCGCTGTCCGAGGTCAGGAACCTGCAGGTTATGGAGCAGGAATTAAAATCCAGGATCTTCGGCCAGGATCAGGCCGTGAAAAGGGTCGCCTGGGCTATTAAACGTTCCCGGGCCGGCTTCCATGAAGCTGACAAACCCGTGGCCAAGTTTTTGTTCGTCGGCCCCACCGGGGTAGGTAAAACCGAACTGACCCGGCAGCTAGCCGAGGTACTGAGCGTTCCCTTGCTGCGCTTTGACATGAGCGAATACCAGGAAAAACACACGGTGTCACGCCTGGTCGGGGCGCCTCCCGGATATGTCGGCTATGAGGAAGGCGGGCTGCTGACCGAAGCCGTGCGCAAAGCGCCGTATTGCGTCCTGCTCCTTGATGAAATCGAAAAGGCTCACGCCGATATTTTCAACACTCTGCTGCAGGTGATGGATTACGCCACTCTGACCGACAACAGCGGCCGTAAAGCCGATTTTCGCAATGTCGTGCTGATCATGACCTCCAATGCCGGTGCCAAGGAAATCGGCAAAACCATGGTTGGTTTTTCCGGAGAAGCAACTTCCGGCGCGGTGACCGTGGCCGTGGAAAAACTATTTTCTCCCGAATTCCGTAATCGTTTAGATGCAATTATCACCTTCAACCACCTGGATGAGACCGTGGTCACACGTATCGTAAAAAAAATGATCGGGGAGTTCAGCACCCAGCTGGCTCTAAAAAAGGTGACTCTGAAAGTCAGCCCGGCCTGCTATCTCTGGCTGGCCCGGCGCGGTTTTTCCCAGGTTTTCGGCGCCCGTGAAGTGGCGCGCCTGATTCAGGAAAAAATAAAAAATCCTTTCGTTGACCAAGTTTTGTTCGGACGTCTTAAAAGTGGCGGTTCGGCCAGGATCGCCATACGAAACGATGAAGTAGTAATCAAGCTGAATGAATCATTGTCATAAAGTCACTTAATCAAATAAGGAGATAAAAATGAAAAAAATCGTATTTTGGATGATTTTGATTCTGGTTGTGTCCGTGGCGGGTTTTACGGCCGAAGAGAACGTAGATCAGCTTATTGCCAAGCACCTCGAAGCCCGGGGAGGTCTGGCCAAGCTCCAGGCCATACAGACCATGCGCATTACCGGCAAGATGATGTACGGACCTATGGAATTACCTATCAACATTGAATTCAAGCGACCCAATCAGATCCGCATTGAAATAGCCGTCCAGGAACAGACCATCGTCCAGGTCTTCGACGGCAAACAGGGATGGAGCATCAATCCCTTGGCCGGCTATCAGGGCGGCAAGAAGGACGCCCAACCCATGAGCCCCGATGAAACCAAAGAGTTCGAGGTTCAGGCGGACATTGATGGACCCTTGGTGGACTATGCGAAAAAGGGTCACAAAGTGGAATACGCAGGCCAGGAAAGTGTAGAGGGCGCCCAAGCCTACAAACTGAAGGTCACCTTGAAAAACGGCACCATTACTACCATGTTCCTGGATGCAGATACTTATCTGGATGTCAAAGACTCTTCAAAGATGAATATCCGTGACACGGAAGTTGAAAACGACGTCATCTATTCCGACTTCAAGGAAGTAGACGGCATGTTGATGGCTCATGCCATGGAAATAAAAGCCAAGGGTGCACCAGAAGGACAGAAAATGATCTTCGAGAAGGTCGAACTGAATGTGCCCGTGGACGATGCGCGCTTCGTGATGCCCGAGAAGGCTCCGGAAGCTCCCAAGGTACCGGGAGTGTCTTCATGATCCGTAAGCATCTGTTCCGTGTAACTATTCTCCTTTTTTTCGCCCTTTCCCTTCTGGCCCAGGCACCGCAACCTGCACCAGTCAAGGTCGATTCCGATACTGTAGCGGGGATAGGAGCTCGCAATATCGGTCCGGCCATCATGAGTGGCCGCATTTCCGCCCTGGATGCCGTATACGAAAAGGATCGTCTGACGATTTTTTGCGGTGCGGCCAGCGGCGGCCTGTGGCGCAGTAAAAACGGCGGCACGACCTGGAAGCCCGTTTTTGATAAATACAACCAGAGTATCGGTGCCCTCCGTATCGCGCCGACCGATCCGCAAATAATTTGGCTGGGCACAGGCGAAAGCTGGGTGCGCAATAGCGTTTCCATCGGCGATGGCGTCTACCGTTCCACGGATGGGGGCGACACATGGATCAACCTCGGCCTGTCAGCCAGTGAGCGCATCTCGGCCATCGAAGTCGATCCCAGGAACCCCGAAGTGGCCTACGTGGCCGCCCAGGGACCATTATGGTCATCAGGTGGTGAACGGGGTGTGTACAAAACCAGGGATGGCGGCAAGACATGGGAACGCATCCTGTTTGTGGATAAGAATACCGGTGCCGCTTCCCTGGCCATGGATTTGAAAAATCCCGATGTCATTTATGCCGGCATGTGGCAGCACCGGCGCCTGCCCTGGACCTTTGAATCGGGTGGTCCCGGCAGCGGCTTCTATAAAAGCAGCGATGGTGGCAAGACCTGGACGAAGCTCAACGGTGACCCGAAACGGGGCTTGCCGGATGGCATTTTGGGCCGCATTGCCGTGGCCATCGCCCCCAGCGATTCCAAGGTCGTTTATGCCGCCGTAGAGGCCAAGGATGGTGCCCTTTACCGTTCTGATAATAGCGGTGAAACGTGGACGCGGCAAAGCGATTCCGTGGATGTGATGCTCCGGCCGTTCTACTTCAGCTTTCTGGCGGTGGATCCCAAGGATCCCTTGCGTGTTTATAAACCCGCGCTCTTCCTGAACGCAAGCAGTGATGGCGGACACAGTTTCACTATCGTTGGCTATTCGGCCCATGCGGACTTCCACCCCATGTGGATCGATCCCATTAACCCGGAACGCATGATGGTGGGCACGGACGGCGGGCTCTATGTCAGCGAGGACCGCGGCAATTCCTGGCGCATGGTCCCTAACCTGCCTCTGGCCCAGTTTTATCATGTGAGTGTGGACGAGGCGCAGCCTTATAACGTAATGGGCGGGCTTCAGGATAACAGCACATGGCGCGGTCCCAGCAAGGCGGGGGGAGGAATCGCCAATCGGCACTGGAGCAACCTTTTTGGCGGAGATGGCTTCTGGGCCTGGGCCGACCCAACGGATGCCGACTATGTATATGTGGAATATCAGGGCGGCGAAATGGCGCGCAAGAACGTGAAAACTGGCGGTAGCCGCAGCATCAAACCACAGGAAGGTCCAGGTGAATCCAGGTACCGCTGGAACTGGAACACGCCCATTATGCCGAGCCCTGTGGAAAAAGGCACGATCTTCGTGGGCTGTCAATATCTCTTTTGTTCCCGGGACAATGGCAACAGCTGGGAGCGAATTTCAATCGATCTTACCACCAATAATCCTGCCAAGATCAGTAACGAGAAATCGGGCGGGCTCACTTCGGATAACAGCTCCGCGGAAATGCATTGCACCATTTACTCCATCGCCCCAAGCCCGAAAAATGCCAAGCTGATCTGGGTAGGCACGGACGATGGCAACGTGCAGCTCACCAAGGACGGCGGTAAAACTTGGAAGAATCTCGCCGGCAAGATTACCGGACTTCCCAGCCGCACATGGGTTTCCTGGATCGAAGCCAGTCCTTATGCGGAAGGTACGGCTTTCGCCACTTTTGATGGACATACCAATGGCGACATGAAACCCTACATTTATAGGACGGACGATTTCGGACAGACCTGGAAGCCACTGATCACCCCGGAGTTGGAAGGCTTCGCCCATGTGGTGAAGCAGGATCCCCTGAACCCGGAACTGCTCTACCTGGGTACGGAGTTGGGCCTCTTTCTCAGCCTTGACGGCGGCCAGGCTTGGATTCGCTTCAGCGCCGGAGATTTTCCACGTGTGCCCGTTCGCGATCTTGCCTTCCAGACCAGGGAGCACGATTTGGTGATCGCTACCCATGGGCGTGGTATTTGGATTGTGGACGATCTGACACCCCTGCGTGCCCTCAAGAAGGACGTACTGGAAAAGGATGTGGCCCTGCTGCCTTCCCGGCCCCAGCAGCGTCTTGGCTTGCCCTTCGAAGGCTGGTGTGAAGGTGACCAGGCATACGTTGCTCGCAACGCGCCGGATGGGATAAACATAGCCTACTACTTGAAGAAACGCCTGCTCATAGGTGATTTGAAGCTGGAGGTCCTGGACGAAAATTCTCAAGTGCTGGACACACCGCCTGTCTCCAAACGAAGGGGCATCAATCGAGTCTATTGGTCTGGTGAGCTCAAGGGGCCCAAAGTGGCCAAGGGTTCCACTCCAGCCTTCTCGGCCTTCGGCGGGCCCATGGTGCCGGAAGGAACGTACAAGATCCGTCTCACCAAGGGCAAGGAGGTGCTCGAATCCCAGGTGCAGATTCTGGCCGATCCCCGCAGTCCCTTTACCCGGGAAGATCGCGTGGCTTGCTTTGAGACCGTCAAGGAAGTTGCAAAAATGTTGGAAGATATGGCCTACACGGTGGATCGCATCGCGGATTTGCAGGACCAGGCCAAGCAGCGTGGTAACGAGATCAAAGTGGATGCGCAAAAGGCTAAGTTCGTGAAATTCGTGAAGGCATTGGAAACCAAGCGCGCCCTCTTTGTGCCCGTGCGTGAAGAGGGTGGAATCACGGGCGAGGAGCGCTTGCGGGATTATCTGGCGAGCCTCTATGGCAGTATCAATGGATTCGAAGGACGTCCTTCCAAGACCAATCTTGATCGCAAGGAAGCCCTGCGCAAGGACATCCAGAAAGCCACGGATGACGCGGAATTGCGCATCAAAAAGGATCTGGTCGAGCTGAATGCCATTTTGGAAAAAGCCGGGATGAAAGCTTTACTGCCCATGGAGCGCAGCACCTGGAACGACAAGCAGAAAAAGTAAAAAGAAATCTCCGCTGCAATGTAAAAAAAAACTGCTGTTGCTCTTTGTCCGTGGCGTTAGTTAAAACATACAGCCTTTAAAATTCGGTAATTTGCGGTTTTTTCGGCTATCCTCATTGCAATTACTTTTCTGTCTGTTTATAATTTCAGCGTGAGGTGCAAAATGAAAAAAACCCTGATTCTCCTGCTTTGCGGGTTGTTGATAGGAGCAGCTGCGGCTTGGGCGCTTATCAATTTCGTTATTCCGAACTGGCATCGTTCGGCTGTGGACAATACCTTCTTGCAGGTAACGTCCAAACTGGACCATGGCGGTGAAGCTTTCGCCTATTTTCACGCCGAAAAGGTCAGTAACGCGTTTCAAGATGTCATTAGCGGTCTGCAGAAGAATGTAAGCGCGCTGCCCGAGGCCCGGCAGGTTCAGGCCAAACAGGGCCTCGACATGCTGGCATTGATGTTCAAAGGCTACGGGCTGGAAGAAATAAGCGGTTTGGGCTTCAGCTCTTTCGCCGTTAAGCCCGGTCTGCACCGCGTCCGCGTCGTGATCCACCACCGTTTGGGCCAGAACAAGGGGCTTATCTGGAACATCGCCGGCCCGGCTCCGCGTGCCCTGGATGAAATGGAGATGCTCCCAGCCGATACCGCGCTGGCTTTTGTTGCCGATTACAACATTGTCAAGCTGATTGAATGGTTGGGCCAGTTGGGGCAAAAAATGGGCAGCCAGGATCCGCAAGGCCAGGGCATGGAGCAGGGAATGGCCATGATGAAAGCGGGCCTGCAGTCGGCCGGAATTGATGCCGACCGCCTGCTCAAGTCATATGGCGGCCGCTTGGGCTTTCTGCTCACCCTGGACCCGGAAAAGAGGGTAACCCTGCCATTGGGAACAAAGCCGCTGTCGATACCAGAACCGGCTTTGGCCCTGCTTGTGCGTGTCAACGATACCTACCTTTTTGACACGTTCAAAAGCAAATTGGCCGTTTTGGGCAAGTCAAAAATCAGTGAAAACGGAGGCGTGAAAAAGATCGCCTTTCCGCGCCTTCCTGCGCCCTTCCCGCTGGAACCAGTCATCGCCCAGAAAGGCCAATGGCTGCTGGTGGCTTCGCGGGACTCCCTGGTGGAAAATGTTTTCAATGGCCGCGGTCCGCGCCTGGCCGGCAGCGATGCCTTCAAGGAAACGGCTTACAAACTGCCTCGCCGCGGTAACGGCTTCGGCTATGCCAGCCCGCTTTTACCCCGCTTGGTCGCCCAGATGCTGCGTGAAAACATAGCCAATTTTCCCGTTCCCTCCGCCCTGGAAAAGATCACCGCTTTCATAGAAAAAGGCAAGGGTTTCTGCCAGGTTTGGGAAAATTCCGACCAGGGATTGGTTTACACCATCAACCACGGTTTTGAAATCTCTTCTTTGCCGGCATTGATCGAAGCTTTCATGGAAATTGCCAGGGAAAAAGCCCAGATGCAGAAGGACGTCGTTCCGCCGCCAGCGGTTGGAGGCGAGGTGGGGGAATAGGGGGCTTACGGCAAAGATCGTGACGCGAGACGCCTAACGCGTGACAAGGGAAAGAAAAGGCTTCGGAGTTCGGTGTTCGAGGTTGAGGAAAAGAGAAAGGCAAATTATTTCAGATGTAGGGGCGAGCCGGTGGGTCGCCCTGCTTATTCGCGGCCCAGGGTGCCGCCGGTCATGGAAAAAAAATATGTTTTGTTGATTTTATGGTTGTTGGCCTTGGCTGCCGTCGCCCAGGAACCTCCAGTTGTCGTGCCCGAGCCCCCCGAAAAAGGCGCTTTTTTCTTTGAGGTCACCACGCAGTACCTGAACTTCAGTCATCAGGATCTTGACGGCGCCATGGTCCTGGGCAACACGGAACAGGTTTTTTATATCCCCCGCGTCAAGCCCAGCCTCGGTTTCGGCATCGGCTTCGGTCGCCGTTTCCGATCCGGATTGTGGTCAGTCTCCTATCTGGTCTCCGGCCACGATGTGACGTTCCAGGGCCGGGACAGTACGGCAGTGTCGCGTTTGCTCCAGATCAATTCGCGCACTTTCCTGCTGAGAACCTTGCCACTGCGGATTTTTGCGCACTTCGGCCTTAATTTTCCCTGGTTGAAGGTACGGAACAACGCTGCTGACAAGAATGAGAAAATTTTCGACGCCACCTACCTTGGAGTAGGCGCGAACGCCGGGGCCGGCCTGCTGCTGCCGATATCTTCCAGGATGTTTTTCAGCGGCAGCCTCATCTACCGCTTCATCGGCTACCTCTACGTCGACGGTCCAATGCAGGGTATCGACGTAACCGATCTCTTTGACGACCGAACCGGCCCGCGCCACCGCCGCTATCTGCGGGCGCCGGTTTTGGCGCTGGAACTGAGCCTGGGATATGAACTATAAGCAATGAAAAAAGTTCGAGGTTCGAAGTTGAAGAAAGAAAGTAGTTAGTAGACAGTAGTCAGTAGGTAGTAGAAGAAAAGGATTCTTGAAATAACCGCTTTAAATATCCATTATGAACTCGTGGGATGTTCTTCCTACTGTCTACTGGCTACTAACTACTAACTACTGAATACTTCTTATCTATTCGGATCTTTCATTTGCTTTTTATTTTCCCAACAATTACAATCCTCCGCAGGAAAAGCGAACAATGGCCAACTGTAAGAATTGCGGCGCCGCCTTGACCGGGACGCTGCTTGTCTGTTCATACTGTACGACCCGCCAGGACGTCGACCTCTCGGTGGTTCACCGTTTCACGGTCGAAAAACCACAGTCCGTGCGGCTCTGTCCCCGCTGCCACGTGTTCCTGCAGACCATAGACCTGCGCTTGGGAGAGAAATTTTTTATTGAGCGCTGTGAACACTGTCTCGGCCTTTTTTTCGATCCCGGCGAGTTGGAAGCCCTCCTGGAAAAGGCCGTGACCAATGTCCACGCCATCGACTCCCAGCGCCTGAACGAGGTGCAGAACGTCAAGCGTAACAGCGAATATCCTATTTCCTATATCGACTGCCCGGTATGCCGCAAATTGATGAACCGGATAAACTTCGGTTCCCGCAGCGGCGTCATCGCTGACCGGTGCCGCGACCATGGCATGTGGCTCGACGGCGGCGAACTGCGCCAGATACTCGAATGGGTAAAGGCCGGGGGCCGTCTTTTGCATAAGCAGAAAGAGCTCGAAATGGCAAGACTGGAGCTGGAACAGGAGAAAAAAAATCTGCAGTTCAGCAAAATCGACATGGCTTTTTCGCACTCGCGGCCCGAACCCTATCGCGAACCCGAGGATTTTGAGCTGCACCTTCTGCCCCTGATCGGCAGACTGTTGAAAAAGATATTTCGTTAGATACAACTGAATTTCAAAAATGAGGATCAATTATGATTTTTATCAAACGCAAACTTGAAGGTGCATGTGCGATATATCGATTTTTCAAGGCTGTCCCCAGCCCATGACCGTCATCGACCTGAGCCATTTCATCAGCGGATCCATGCCGGTATTTCCCGGCACAGAACCGCCCAAGATCGTTGACGCCCGCACGGTCGCCAAAAACGGCTTTGCTGAAAAGCTGCTCAGCCTCTATTCCCACAGCGGCACGCATATCGATGCGCCCGGCCACATCCTGGCCGGCGCCGCCACGCTGGACGAATTGGCTGTAGACCGCTTTTTGGGACCAGGCCTCGTCCTGGACGTTGCCGCTGTCCGGGGCGGCAAGATCGAGATCGCTGACCTTGAACCTTATAAAGAAAGCCTGAACGGGGTCGAGTTCGCCTTGTTGCATTCGGGATGGGCGCGTCACTGGGGTGAGGCCCGCTATTTTTCCTCCTACCCCGTGCTTTCCCGCAACGCGGCCCAGTGGCTTACTGGTTTCCGTTTAAAAGGGTTCGGTGTGGACATGATATCGGTCGATGAGGTCGAATCGACGTCCGTTCCCGTTCACAAAGTGTTTTTCGCGAAAAACACGATCATTATCGAGAACCTTGACAATCTCGGCGCGCTGATCGGCAAAGAGTTCATTTTTTCCTGCCTGCCGCTCAAGATCGCTGGGGGCGATGGCTCGCCGGTACGCGCGGTGGCCATGATCAAAGAATAGAGTTCGAAGTTCGATGTTCGAGGTTCGAAGTTGAAGAGTTGAAGGGTTGAAGAGTGAAAGGGTTAACCGTAATAAATCGAACTTTGCCTGTCTCGTTTACCCATAAACCCGTTAACCCGTCAATCAGTTTTCGCATTAACTTCTTTTTCTTCCCGTACGCCGTCCACCGTACACCAAGTTTTACTCAAGCACGAAATCCTAGCCCGCCTTGGGCATATCAACCGCCGGGCTTTTCGCCATTAACCGGCGGATGAAAGCCGGGGTCTCGGGATCGCTCAGGCAGGACTCGCCGTACAGATTCACGTAATTTGCCGCCATCTGCCGCAGCTCGTCCAGGCCCAGCATGCTGTCGCTGCCTTCCACCCTGGCCGCGAAATAAAATACTTTTTGATTTTGCATCTTTTGCTCCTGCTACAATGATAATATCGGGGGTATGACAAATGATGTCATAGGTGGGAAGAATTCGAATTTTTTAGTAGTTAGTAGGCAGTAGACAGTAGCCAGTAGGATGATGAACGCGATTTCTAAAAGTCAAAGTATAAAGGCAAAAGCATAAAGGAAAAAGTAAGAAAGGGCTTTGATTTTATTTTTTACATTGCTATAATGGAACCGGTTTTATGAAAGGAGGATGGGATTTTTCCAACAGCGTCGCATTTCCCCGCGCGCCGGGCAGCGGCGGCAGCATGGCCGCGAAGGTTTTTTGCGGTGAAGGAGTCCACTCGATGAGATCGATTAAAAAATTCAAGGTAGACAAAAGATACCAGTTATCAGGTTATCATCTACCTGCGGTGGACATAACATACTGCCAGAATGGTTATTATCTACTTCTAAGTGGAGCTGTTAAAGTGAAAATATCACTACCAGGTAGTGTTAGCGAGTAGTTAGGCGAAAGGCAGGGTACCGAAGAGAAAAACAGAGTAAGATATGGAGAAAAAACGTATTTTTAACCCCGCGAAAAAGAATTCAAAATCGCCCGCTGTCCGCGGCGGGCTAATAAAAAAAATATCGATGGAGTGATAATAATTAATGAACTATAAAAGAAATACTGTCAAATCCATTGAAGTTCCCCTATTTAATAATGAAAGAGAAGGAAAATTATTGGATATCAAAGTAGGTCTTGATTATCAGATGTTCTACAAGCACACAAACGGCGAACTCTGGATTGGTGACAGTATAAAATGGTTAGAGTCTCTGCCCTCTCAGAGTATTGATTTAATATTTGCCGATCCTCCATATAATATCAAAAAAGCAGAATGGGATTCATTTGAAAGTCAAGCTCAATATGTTGAATGGTCAATGCTATGGATTAAAGAAGCAGAAAGATTACTAAAAGAAACTGGCACTCTTTATATTTGCGGTTTTTCTGAAATCCTTGCCGACCTCAAGCATCCCGCATCAAAACATTTTAAATCTTGTCGATGGATAGTTTGGCATTATAAAAACAAAGCAAATTTAGGAAGTGACTGGGGTCGGAGTCATGAGAGTATATTGCATTTCAGAAAATCAAAGGATTTTACATTCAATATTGACAATATAAGGATTCCTTATGGTGAACACACATTAAAGTATCCAAGTCATCCACAAGCGGAAACTAGTCAATATGGTAACGGAAAAAATGGGAATCATATTTGGGAGCCGAATCCACTCGGTGCAAAGCCAAAAGATGTTTTAGAAATCCCAACTACATGCAACGGGATGCATGAAAAAACACCACACCCTACTCAAAAGCCAGAAGAATTGCTTAGAAAAATAATTTTAGCTTCTTCAAATATTGGAGATACCGTACTAGATCCTTTTTGTGGCTCTGGTACTACTCCGGTTTGTGCAGAGCAGTTAAATAGAAAATGGCTGTCTTGTGATCTATCCGAAGAATATTTAGGTTGGGCGGCAAATCGGATAGATTTAGTTGAAGATTGGTCTATCGAACAATGGAATAAGTACGATTTTGAAAATCTAAAAAGGAGAAATTCAATACGATGAGTCTTAAAAACATAGTCAATAAAGCAACGAATAAATCTAACTTTTCTGACATTCAAGGCTTTATTAAATTTTGCGATGAATTTTTATCCTATATTGGAAACAATTTACAAGCTATTATTATTTCTCAAAACGAAAATCACTATAGGTTTTATCAGTATGACCGTTCTGGCAATTTTCAAATTACACGCCCAATTAATTCAAACTTAATGTATGACTTCCAGAGTTTTAAGAGAAACTCCAAAGAGTACTTAAGAGTATTAAGGAATATCAAGACAATTAACAGAAATGATTCTACGATTCGAGAATTGATAAACAACTCAACATACACAATACAACAATCAATTGGTGCTGCATTAGACGCTTTGCCAGCAGGGAAATCAAATACAGCAAGAAAACTAAATGGCGATCTATTTGAACATTTTATCCGATTAATAATTCGTGAAATTGGTTTACAATGCGATGCGGGCGTTGTGCAGATTCCAGTGATAATGAATGATGAAAAATTATTTGACATGAGTTATCAACACGATTTGATTATAAAAAAGGAAGATGAAATAAAACTTCTTGGTTCCATTAAAACATCAAGCAAAGATAGAATTGACAAAATATTTATTGATAAATTTCTATACAATAAGTTGACTGAAAAACAAACTCCCCACATTGCGATTTTCCTCAATGATGTTCAAAGAAAGAATACTTCGAAAAAAAATGAGTATGGTATTAATGCCACATTTTTACCAGGACATTTTAAAGGTTATACTATAAAACTTAATCCCCTCGACGGTGTCTATTACTGCGATATACGGCCAAATATGCTCACAGAAAGCACTCTAAAAGATCATATAAAAACATTTGATAATCTATTGATAACAGATATTTGGAAATTCCTATGATGAAAGTTCGCCTTCGCCATCCTTGGCTTCGGCGAAAGAATAAGAATTCGCGGGCCAACGCCATAGACGAAAAAACCGGTTTGGTCAAGGTGATCGCCGACCAGGAAAACACCATTCTGGGGGCTCATATCATCGGCGCCGAAGCCGGAGAACTTTTACCCTTGATGACTTATGCCGTGACCCGCAAGCTCAAATGCGACGAATTCAAGGATCTTGTGTTTGCCCATCCCACTTTGGGCGAGAATCTTTGGGAAACCATGGGTGAAATCGCCCGATTTTCCATTCATATCTGATCCTTTTGCCTTAACCCGTCTTTCTCACAATCATTATCGCGAGATTACGCAGATAGTTGTTGATACAAGGAAGATGACCTATGAGATAGGAGACATACTGTAGGTACAAGTGAAATATCCAACGGAGTTTGAAACCGTAGACATAACCGTATCCGCAATGGCAGTAAATCTTTGTGAGAAAGGCGGGTTAATGGTCAGAAATGAAGAAAATTCGCTATGCATTTGGTTTGGCATAACCTGATTTTTTCTTGACAAATAAAAAATTCAACCCTATACTTTTAAGCAAATAGAATATACATAAAAGAGAATTTGGGGGCTCAATGAAGAGAATTGAAAGTAAGTTGTGAACAGGATAGACTATGGGCATGAATATTCCTCATCCAATCCCGTATCAGGGGAGCAAACGGAACTTGGCGGACGATATTTTGCGGTGCTTCCCCGCAAATGTGTCTACTCTGTATGAGCCATTTGCTGGATCAGCAGCGATATCGCTGGCAGCCGCCGCGTACAAGCGTGCAAGGACTTTTCAGATAAACGATTTAAATAAACCGCTGATCGATCTTTGGCGCGCCATTGTCAATACACCGGACAAACTGGCCAAGGAATACGAAGACCTTTGGCATGAACAACTTGATGATCCGAAGGTGTATTACAACAAGGTTCGGGACGAGTTCAACTTAACCGGTAGGCCTGATTACTTTCTCTACCTACTTGCACGGTGCGTCAAAGCTTCAGTCCGGTATAACGCTAATGGAGAATTCAACCAGAGTCCCGATAACCGACGAAAGGGGACAATGCCCGTCACCATGCGAGAACAGATTCTTGGAGCTTCATCTCTCCTGAAAGGGAAGACAACATTTTCATCTAAAAACTACAGGGATGTTGTAACACAAGCAACCGAGAGCGATCTTGTTTATATGGATCCGCCATATCAGGGGGTTTGTGGGAATAAAGATACACGCTATCTTGCCAGTGTGCAGTTTTGTGAGTTCGTCGAAGTTCTTGAGCACCTTAGCGCCAAGCATATAAGATACCTTGTTAGTTACGATGGACGCACCGGAGATAAAGTTCATGGCGTTCGCCTTCCAGAACATTTAAACCTTACTTACATGGAACTTCAAGCTGGCCGATCTACGCAGGCAACCCTATTGGGAAGGGACGACGCTACTATTGAGTCGCTTTACCTGTCTCTAGCATTAGCTGATGAACTCACTAAATCGAAAACCGTATACCGCTTAACACGAAGCGAACAAATGTGCCTTTTTGAGGCGAGATCATGACGAAACCAAAACTTTCAAAAGAATTCATAAAGCTGTGCAAAAAAGTCACAGCCAAGCGCGCCGGCTTGATATCATGTGGACAGATGCGGAAATTGCAGTCTATGACCGGTTGAAAAAGAAGACGGAAGAACTTCAGCAAGAAATGCCTGCCTATGTGAAGAAGATCATAGAGAGGGATTTATGAAAGAAATGTCCCAAAAATTCGGCTTCGCAGCTGAGACGATAGGGTCAGCCTGAAAGCCGTGGTTGAACCTGGCCGCAAGATATGGATTTTCTGAAATCCCTTGGGGAGGACATGCTGGAAGAAACGGCGCAGGAATTCGAAGACATAAAGAATCATGATTTTGTTTTCGCTTGATTCTCTATCCCGGTAACAGAAAGAGACCTGGTCATTTTTACAGGAGATGATTCTTTTGTTGGAGATAGCCACGCGAAATAGATATGGGGCCAGATACTTCAAGACGGCATAGCCGTCACCGACCGGTTTGATTTGGACAACCCAATCAAGATCGGCCGCTTTCCTTACGCTGCCGGTTCCCGGGCCAACGCCATCGATGAAAAAAGCGGTTTGGTCAAGGTTATAGCCGACGATGAAAACACCATTCTGGGGGCCCATATCGTCGGTGCCGAGGCCGGAGAACTTTTACCCTTGATGACTTATGCCGTAACCCGCAAGCTCAAATGCGACGAATTCAAGGATCTTGTATTCGCCCATCCCACTCTGGGCGAGAACCTTTGGGAAGCCATGGGTGAAATTGCAAATTTTTCGATCCATATCTAAAGCTGGAACACCCTGCCGATAACCCCGGGACAAACACCGAACCCCCATATTGCCTCATCTAAAAATCTACCTGAACGGCTTTGATTTTATCTTTTACATTGCTATAATGGAACAGATTTTATGAAAGGAGGATGGGATTTTTCCAACAGCGTCGCATTTCCCCGCGCGCCGGGCAGCGGCGGCAGCATGGGCGCGAAGGTTTTTTGCGGTGCCTGACCTGCGCATGAAATTTGCCACCGTGCACACCCTGAGACACAATTTTGCCACCCACCTGCTTGATCCCGGGACTGATTTAAGATATATTCAAGAAATACTCGGTCACAGTAGCAGTAAGACCACCGAGATATATACCCATGTTTCCATGAAAAACATAGGGAAAATAAGGAGCCCATTGGATGAGATTGACTAACAAGATCAAGGTAGACAAAACATGCCGGTTATCAAGTTGTCATCTACCAAAGATAGATATACCATGCCGTCAGAATGGTTATCATCTACTTCTAAGTGGATCTGTCAAAGTGAAAATATCACTACCAGGTAGTGTTAGCGAGTAGTTATACGCCATTGCCGCTGAGGAGGTTTTACAATGAGCTATAATGAATATCAAATAAAAGAAATCGTAGAGAAAATAGGTAAAAATGACGTGTATCTTCCAGCAATTCAAAGAAAATTCGTGTGGCATTATGAACAAATCGAAAGTCTTTTTGATTCTATCTTGAGAGGTTATCCCATTGGGACTTTTCTTTTCTGGTTTGTGAGAGGCGATGACAAGAATAATTATACATTCTATAAATTTATTCAGGAATATCACGAGAGAGACAAATACCTTAATGAAATCGCTCCTAAGCCAGAACTAAAGGAAGAGATAATTGGTGTTTTAGATGGGCAACAACGATTAAGTTCCATGTATATTGCTCTTCAAGGAAGTTACGCTTACAAGAAACCCTATGCAAGATGGGAAAGCGACAATGCCTTTCCAAAAAGAAAATTGTATTTAAATTTATTTAAAGAGGATGTAGAAAAAGAAGACGAGAATTTTGTTTATGAATTTAAATTTCTCGCAGATGCTGAGGCAAAAAAGATAGATGAGACTCATCTTTGGTTTTTAGTTAGGGATGTTTTGTTATGGGGGAGAGATCCTAAAATAGATGAGTATTATGATAACCTGTTGGAAAAAACTGTTTTGTCACACGAAATTAAGGAGATTGCTAAACAAAAGAGAGACCTTATAAAGAGAACGTTGAGAATTCTGCATCAGCGACTGGTGATAGAAAAATTGATAAGTTATTACAAAGTGGAAAAACCAGAGGAAGAACTTGAGGAAAAACCAGAGGAAGAACGAGATTTTTTAGACACAATCTTAGACATTTTTGTGCGCGTTAATAGCGGTGGAACGGTTCTCTCTAAATCGGACCTGCTTTTCTCCACTATAGTGGCTAATTGGGAACATGCGAGAGAGGAGATTGAGACATTATTGCAGACTATAAACAAAAAAGGGGATGGCTTTCGGTTTGACAACGACTTTGTTATGAGGGCGTGTTTGGTATTGACAGATTCTCCTGTGCTTTTCAAAGTGAAAAGTTTCAAAAAAGAAAATATAGACAAAATAATGAAAGAATGGGATAGCATTAAAACATCCGTAGAGCGTACCATAGAGTTACTTGTTGAGTTCGGTTTTAGCGGGGAAAACTTAACCTCTCTTAACGCCGTGATCCCCATCGCGTACTATTTCATGAAGGGCGGAAAGACTGACGACACATCCAAAAATGAGATAAGAAAATACATAGTTTATGCCCTTCTTAAACAAACATTCGGTGGACAGGGGGACCAGGTGCTATCCAACATCCGAGAAAGCATGAGAAAAACAGTGAGTGGTGGCCATGCACTTAAGCGAGAAAGTTTCTCTCTCAAAGAGTTGATGGATACGACTAAATTGCCGGGTAACAGAACATTGAAAATTACCGATAATGATATAGAAGAGATATTGGAATATACAAAGGGACCCTACACCTTTATGGCATTATCATTTCTATATCCAAATCTTAGATTCGGACAGGTTAAGTTCCATCAAGATCATATTCACCCTGCAAGTTCATTCACAGATGCAAAACTGAAGACGTTCGGCATCCCGGAAAATAAATGGAAAAATTGGCAAGTGATGAAGGAACAACTTCCGAATTTACAACTTATGGAAGGACTGGAAAACGAAAGCAAGAACAAGACCCCCTTCAAAGATTGGCTGGACGGGAAAGACGGGAAAGGAAATCCAAATGTTTCCGATAGAGCCAAATTCATAAATGATAATTATATTGCACCAACTATTAGTCTTGAATTCAAAGACTTTGAAGTTTTTTTCAATAAAAGAAAGGAAATACTTAGAAAAAAAATTAGAGAGGTGTTATCGTGAAAATTGCAACGGTGTATAACAGCGGATAAAAGGCTTCGCTACGCTTCGCCCAAATTGCCTTTGGCAACTTCTTTTATCCGCAAACCGTTATATAAAATTCCGATGAAAAAAAAAGATGGCTTGAAAGAATTCTCGAATGCTTTATAATAAATTTACAAAGGAGGTGTCCCGTTAGACCTGATAATGTAACTGATGAGGTTTTTCATAGGGCTAACGGGAATAGATGGTTTTACACTTATGTTCTTATGAGTGAAAAGGACGGAAAACTTTATACCGGGACCACAAATAATTTAATCAAGAGAATCTACCAGCATAAAAACGGGTTGGTAAGTTCCACAAAATATAGGTTACCAATCCGACTGGTTTATTTTGAGGCCTGCTTGAGTAGAGAGGATGCCTTTCGCCGGGAGAGGTATTTAAAAACCGGCATGGGTAAACGATACTTGAAAAACCGTTTATCAAGTAGTATGAATAACTTAAAAAAGGAGGAAAAAACATGTCTAACCTCTGGTCTAACGGGATGAAAAGAAATCTTTGGTTCGGAATTGGTGTCGTTGTGGTCGTGGCTTTAGCCATCGTGCTTTTTGTCACACAAGCAAAGAAGGAGCCGGGGGAGATAAAGATTGGAGTGATAGCTCCTTTAACTGGAGATGCATCTTCTGCTGGGGAAATGGCAAAAAGAGGCATAAACTTAGCAGTCGAAGAAATAAATAACGAAGGGGAGATTAGAGGAATCAAATTGGTTGTAATTTATGAGGATTCGAAAGGTGCTCCTAAAGATGGTGTTTCAGCTATGCAAAAATTAATTTCACAGTATAGAGTTCCCGCGGTGATCGGTGGAATATTTAGTTCTGTTACCTTAGCTATAGCTCCTATTTCAGAAAAAACTAAGACTGTTTTGCTTTCACCTGCATCTTCAAATCCACAGATTAGCGACGCCGGAGACTACATTTTTAGGGTATGGCCTTCTGACGATTTTGAGGGAGAGATTATGGCTAATTTCATTATAAAGAAATTAGGGCTAAATAAAGTAGCTATTTTACACTCTACTGATGACTATGGCGTGGGAATTATGAAAGTCTTTACCAAAAAGTTTGGCGAGTTCGGAGGTAATATAAGTATAGTTGAAAACTACCATGAAGGTGCAAATGATTTTAGAACACAATTGACAAAAATAAAAGAAACACAACCTCCAGCAATTTATATAATAGGACACTACAAAGAGATAGCGCAAATTTTGAAACAAGCAAAAGAACTGGGAATAAACTCTCAATTTTTTAGTGTCAGTGCCTTTGAAGTCCCAGAATTGTTAGAATTAGCTGGAGACGCAGCTGAAGGGGTTATTTATGTTACACCTATGTATGATCCCACTAGCGAGGAAAAAATAATAAGAACCTTTGTAGATAAGTTTCAAAAAAAATATCGAAAGAAACCAGGAATTGTAGAAGCCCATGCTTATGATGCTGTAAAAGTTTTGGCGTATGCAATGGAAAAAGGTGGCATTTCAGGAATAGAAATAAAAAATGCATTATATCAAATAAAAGATTATCCAGGAGTTACTGGCAAAATTACTTTTGATTATAAGGGGGATGTAATTAAACCTTTAAGGATAAAAACCGTAAAAAATAAAAAATTTATCGAATATAAAGAATAGGTTTGTGAGGAAGTTATTAGAGATAAATAAGTAAAATAATTGGATGGAGTTCTAACAGTTAACTATGAATGATAATTTAACGGAATATTGTGTCAATATTTTGGAAAAGAAGGTTAACATAAGACGTCTTTGGAAAGAAGGCTTTAGAAGAGATCCATTAAAATACTATTTTATCATAACTTATCCACCGATTACACTCGCCAAAAGAATATCAGAGCAAGAGGTTTATTCTAATTTTAGTGTCGATACCAAGAAAATCGCACTTTATTTCCATATACCTTTCTGCAGCCGAAAATGTGTCTTCTGTCCTTATTTTAGTATTGTACCTAACAAGGACCAGCAGCTTGGCGAATATCTTGAATATTTAAAGAAAGAAATAAGAATTATTAAGAGATACATACCCAATAATTTGAAGGTCGAGGCCGTATACATTGGCGGTGGTACTCCAACTATTTTAAAACCACAATTATTGAATGACTTACTTGGTTATATTCATAAAGAATTCAGGTTGTCAGAGTCTGTTGAAATTACAGTTGAAGTACATCCAGAGATTGTGAGAACAGATGTAAAGACTTACTTACAGATATTAAAAGAAAATAAAGTAAATAGAATAAGCATTGGCATGCAGACCTTTGATAATAATATCTTGTCCCTTACTCAAAGAGGACATACAGCTGAAGAATCAATAAAATTATTCAATGAAGTTAAAAAAACAGGGTTCCCATGCGTTGTAATTGATATTTTGTATGGATTACCAGATCAAACTATTGATAGTTGGTTAGAAGACTTAAAAGTGGCCTATGACTTAGCACCAGATGTTGTAACAACATATTGTATGGAAATTAGAGATTGGACAAAGAATTATCAATGGTATGTAAAAGAGCCTTATCGTTTTCCTAATGAGTATTTGTATCACTTATTTTATATAATGGGAGTGGAAAAAGCTAAACAAGAAGGATACATACAAAAGCCTGTAATGTACTATTCAAAAGTGAAAAATCACTTTAAGTATGCGACTGATATCTTTGCAGAATCAGAAGAGAATATAGTTATCGGTCTTGGTATTTCAGCATACTCTTGGGTTAATGGTTATCAATATTTTAATTATCATACTTTTGAAGATTATTACAAGACTATTAGAGAAGGGAATTTGCCAATTTGGAAGGGTATTAAACTTTCTTTAGAAGACAGAATGGCGAGAATGGCTATGTTAAACTTAAGATTATCATCATGTATAAATAAAAAGAAATTTAGATTGGCATTTGGGCGAGATGTATGCGATGTATTTGATAAAACGATTACAAGGCTTAAAGGGTTAGGCTTATTACAAGAGACCAATCACGAGATATCTCTGACATACTCAGGCACTTTATTTACAGAAGAAGTGTGTATTTTGTTTATACCACCAACTACTAAAAATAATTTAAAAGGGTTGAAAGGTAAGTATGACAGATTTTATAGATTATAAAAATATTACAAATCAAGCACAATTCATTATTCAAATTTCTATCACCCTTTTAACCGTCTTTCTAACAATATTCTATGTACTTTTATTAACACTATCGAATAGTGCCGAAGATGCAAAGACTAAAATTCTAATCAGAAAATATGAACTTGATGAAAATCAGAAGAAATTTTATGATGATGTTGGTAAATTCGTGTTGATTTCCGCTGAATATTTTCAAGTAATGTCTTTATTTTTAATTTTACAAGTCTTGAAAGTTATTGCAAATTATTTTGTTGAGGGGACATATTCAATATATCCAAGTTTTTTCTATCTTTCTTATTTAGCTTGGTACTTCTCAAAGATTGTAAAAGAAAAAATTCTTCCTATAGGCAGTTTCTGTATATTGTTCGGTTGGTTTTATTTACTGCCATCGATTATATGGATTATAATTTTTCCATGCCCTTTTAGTTTAGATATACTTTTATCCTTTGCATTACTGGTATTTGGATTAAGCATTTGGTTTTGTATTTATCCGGGACGGTACCTTCCATTCACAAATTTAAAGAAGTTACAGAATACAATAAATTAAATGTCACATAAGTTTGAGAATAGCATTTTTTTAATCCTATTGATATATAATGTCTTATGGGTATTTAGTTGCATTTCCCCTTTCCAAATAACTATCAATGGCATTATAGCAGGGAGTATATATGCCTTAATTGCAATTGGATTTACAGTCATTTATAGAACTGTAGGATTTTTTCACTTCGCCCATGGCATAGTTTATACCGCTGGGGCGTATCTGGCATATGCAGTTATTAGTGGTTGGTTGTTGGTTGTTGGTAGTCAGTTTTTAGTAGGTATGTGGGTTGTGGTGATTATGGTTGGGATAGCCGGGGCGGGAGTTTTAGGGGTGCTGATTGACAGGGCAGTTTATTATCCACTGAGGAAGCAGAAAGCATCAAATCTAATCTTTCTCCTTGCATCATTCGGTGTCTTTATTTTCCTTCAGAACCTGATTCAAATGATCTATGGAGCACAGATCCTTACAATAAGAACCGGCCCTGTCAAAGAAGGACATCATTTTCTTGGTGCGGTGATTACTGATATCCAGATTACAATTTTAGTGGTCTCAATCATTCTTATGATATTACTCTGGCTTTTTATACAGAAGACAAAACTCGGTAAGGCAATGCGTGCTGTTGCCGATGACCCGGTTGCAGCCAATGTCGTTGGCATAAATCCTGAAAGGATAATTCTGACTTCATTTGCCATAGGCTCTGCATTAGCCGGTGCTGCCGGGATACTTATTTCTTTTGAAACTAATATTGAACCCACTATGGGATTCAGCCCTCTCTTGAAGGGAATTATTGCTTGTATTATCGGTGGCATCGGCAGCATTCCGGGGGCAGTGCTCGGTGGATTCTTTCTGGGATTAGCTGAGAATTTTGGTATCTGGAAGATATCAGCCGGATGGAAGGATTGTATTGCTTTTGTAATTCTCATAATTTTTCTTTTGCTAAGACCATCGGGTTTCCTGGGTACTAAGACAGAAAAGGAGCTTTTATAGTGGCCAGTGATCAGTCTTCAGTTGCCAGAAGAAGCGAAAACCGACAAAATAGAGAACGGAGAACTAAAAATGTATGGATTTGAGAAGTTAATAGTTTGGCAAAAATCTATGACATTTTGTGAGTTTGTATATAAAGTCACCGAAAATTTTCCAAAAAGGGAAATATTTGGACTAACTTCACAATTAAGACGGGCTTCTTACTCAATTCCCCTAAATATTGCAGAAGGAAGTGCTTCAAAATCTAAAAAAGAGTTTAAATATTTTCTGACAATTGCTCTTCGTTCCCAATATGAATGCATTACTCTTTTGAAACTTTCTTTTAGACTGAATTTTCTAAATGATAACGATTACTCAGAATTATTTGAAAAATGTGATGAAGTAGGCAGGTTGTTAAATGGTCTTATAAAATCGCAATATAGTCGTCGGCAGTCGGTTGTCGGTAATCAGGATACTAAAGACAGAGAACCGAGAACTGAAGACAGACAACTGAAAACTGAGAACTAAAATGGAGTATCTTTTACATATACTTGTTATTGCCGGGATATACATAATCCTTGCCTTGAGCCTTAATCTCATTGTGGGCTATACTGGGCTACCTGCGCTGGGTCATGCAGCCTTTTCTTGTATTGGAGCATATACTTCAAGCCTACTCGCATTAAATATGGGTTTATCTCCCTGGATAGGATTGTTGATTGGAGCCTGTGTAGCGGCACTCTCAGGCATTGTAATAGGCTATCCGGCAGTGCGGTTAAAAGGGGACTATCTTGCTCTGGCAACATTCGGTTTGGGGGTTATTGTGTATTCCATTGCCAAGAACTGGGTATCTCTTACAAGAGGACCAATGGGACTGCCTGGAATACCAGGGTTTTCAATTGCCGGTTTTCAATTGTCAGAAATATGGTCTTATCTATTACTGATTTTGGTTTTTGTGGTAATTACTATTTTTATTATTAACAGGATAGTAAATTCTCCGTTTGGCAGAATATTAAGGTCCATCCGGGAAGATGAAATTGCCTCACAGGCATTAGGGAAGAATACAATTAAATACAAACTATTAGTTTTCATTATCGGGGCATTCTTTGCCGGTATTGCTGGAAGTCTTTATGCCCATTACATAACCTTTATTGATCCATCAAGTTTTACCGTAATGGAATCCATTACCATCCTTCTTATGGTTATCTTTGGCGGAATGGGAAATATATCAGGCTCTATGGTGGGAGCGGTAATTCTGGTCGTTTTCCCTGAACTTCTGAGGTTTTTGGGAATGCCTTCTTCAATCGCGGCGCCAATGAGACAGATGATATATGGATTGCTGCTTGTAGTCCTTATGCTCAGAAGACCTCAGGGCATAATGGGAGCGTATCGGTTCAAATGAGTGGCAGTATGTTATTAGAAGTTAAAAATCTTTCTAAGGAATTTGACGGACTTGTTGCAGTAGATAACCTGAACTTCTCTATCGAACCAGCCACTATAAACGCCTTGGTAGGTCCTAATGGTGCGGGGAAAACGACAGTGCTTAATATAATCTCTGGCTTCTGCAATGCTCAATCTGGAGACATACATTTTAGGAATAAAAGGATTATTAATCTGCCACCTTTCAAGATAGCCAGATTAGGCATCTCACGGACGTTTCAGAATATCCGGCTTTTCCCGCAGATTACGGTTATGGAGAATATATTGCTCGCAACCAAATATGATAAAGGTGAAGGTCTTATATCCGCACTTCTTCAAGCAAAGGTTATGAAAGACGAGGAGCAGAGAAATAGAGAGAAGACTCTGGAATACCTTGAATTGGTAGGTCTTACGGATAAAAAGGACGAACTTGCACAGAATCTATCCCATGGACAAAGACGATTACTTGAATTAGCCCGAGCCCTGGCAACGGGAGCCGAACTCTTTTTATTGGATGAACCAACGGCAGGTGTTTTTCCTAATATGAGGGTCAAGATACTGGATGTGCTTAATAAATTAAAAGCGAAAGGTAAAACAGTCCTATTCATTGAACACGATATGAAGGTAGTAACTGGAATCTCTGATAATGTCATTGTATTGAACTATGGTCAAAAGATTGCTGAAGGTCCTCCGGAAGATGTTACCAGAGATGATAAGGTTATAGAAGCCTATCTTGGCAGGAGGCGTGAAAGTGCTTCTTGAGGTAAGGAACTTAACGGCATATTACGACACTGTCCTTGCTCTGGATGATATCTCTCTCAATATAAATGAGGGAGAAATTGTGGCAATGATAGGTCCAAACGGTGCTGGCAAGTCTACCGCTCTAAAGGCAATTTGTGGCTTGGTAAAACCTAAATCAGGAGAGGTCTTATTTAGAGGAGAAAATATAAACGGCAAACAGCCATATCAACTAGTTGAGAAAGGACTTTGTCTGGTGCCAGAAGGTAGACGGGTCTTTACTTCAATGACCGTTTTAGAGAATCTGGAAATGGGTGGGTATACAGTTTCCAGTGGTCAGTCGTCAGTTGTCAGAGAGAGGATAGAAAAAGTATTTGAATTATTCCCTGTTTTGAAAGAGAGAAGAAAACAGAGATCCGGGACATTATCCAGTGGTGAACAGCAGATGCTTGCTATTGGCAGAGCCCTGATGCTAAAACCAAAACTACTTCTATTGGATGAACCATCTCTGGGGCTTTCTCCGAATTATATGGACACTGTATTTGAAAAGATAAAGGAGATTAACATAGATGGAACGACTATTCTGCTTGTGGAACAGAATGCCAGAATGGCTTTAGAGTACGCAAATAGAGGGTATGTGTTTGAAATAGGCAAGATTGCCTTTGAAGATAAAGCAAAAAATCTCCTTAAAAATGACCTGGTCAGAAAGTCATTTTTAGGAGAGCGTTAGCATGTTTGATATAGAGGAGTCAGTTAGAAAAAGAAATTCGGCAGCAACTTCGCAAACACCGGAAACGTTATAAACCGAATTCGCCGCTTTCGATCCACTCGCTTTTGATCAAGGACCAAAATTCGTCGGCTAAGCTTTCCAAAACATATGCATAGGGCAGCCAGCCATAACCTTGGTCGATGTTCGATGTTGAAAATAGGAAAATTAAGCATAAAGTGTAAAGAAAAATGAAAAAAGTAAGAAGCAATTACCGCATATGGAGAATAGATAGTTCGCTAAACACCTTTCTTACTTTATTTTTTTTACTTTGAACTCAGTCTGGCTCTTACCTCGTCACGTGTCACGCGTTACGCGTCACGAATTTGACTGTTGATTTTATTATTTCCTGACCTTGCCCTTGACGTTGCGGATCTGCACATCGCCGCTGCCGGCTTCCTTAATGGTCACGTCTTTTTCCACGCCGTCGATGTTGATATCGCCCGAGCCGTCATCGATCTCCACCGATCCCTGGACATGAAAAATCGTGATCTCCCCTGACCCGTCTTCAACGGCAACGTCGCCGCCGGCGTCCTTCAGCTCGATATCACCCGAACCGTCATCGATGATCACCTTGCCTTTGATGTTGGTCAGGAGCATGTCGCCGGAACCGTCGTCGATCTCCACCGCGCCGCCGATCCCCTCCAGAAGGATGTCGCCTGAACCATCTTTGAATTGCAGATCGCCGTCTATAAAACGGATCTCGCTATCACCGGATCCGTCTTCAACTGCCAGCGCCAGGCGGCGCGGCAGGCGGACTTCAATGTCGATGCGCGCATCATGACTCCCGAATAGAGTCGCCAGTGAAAATCCCGATTCGATCTCGGCTGTAAGCGTGGCTTTACTGCCGATTTTATCAAGTTTCAGTGTAACGTATTTTTTCTTGAATGCCGGCAGTTCACTTGCGGCGATACCCTTGACATAAAGAATGGCATCGACCTCGATCTGCTCCAGTTTATCTTCTCCCTTGACTTTCAAATACCCGGCGCCGCAATCGATGTGCATTGACTTGCAGCCGCTGGCATCCAGGGTGAGGGTCTCCCGGCTCTGCGCCGCCTGAACGGATGCCAAAACCACCACCAATAAAATGATCATTAAAGCGAATTTTTTCATAATTCCTCCTGAAATATATATAACGCAGTTGAGGCAGAAAAGTTCCGCTTGGCCTTCAGGCGAGGAATGCTCAGTTGTCCGGATCGATCCCTGATGAGCGGTCGGTTGCCAGCAGGGACCAGGCCAGGGCTCCGCAATAACCGTTCTTTTTGCAGGCGGACACGATCGCTGGCCTGGAGCCTGGTCGTGATTTTGAATAATATAGACCATTCATGATAGAATGCCGTTATGAGTAAGGAGGGTTTATCATGTCAAAAAGATCGATCAATTGGGGATTGTTGGCAATGATACTGTTATCTTTGGCAGGAGGCGGTGCCCTGGGCGAAGCCGCCGCGGCCGGAAAAATTGATATTCCCTACCAGAAGTTCATCCTGGACAACGGTTTGACGCTCATCGTCCACGAGGACCACAAGGCGCCGATCGTGGCCTTCAACGTCTGGTACCATGTGGGCTCCAAGAACGAAAAACCTGGACGGACGGGTTTCGCCCACCTTTTCGAGCACCTGATGTTCAACGGCAGTGAGAATTACAATGACGATTACTTCAAGCCCATGCAGAAAGTCGGGGCCACCGACCTTAACGGCACGACCAACGAGGACCGGACCAACTATTTCGAGAATGTGCCTACTCCGGCTTTCGACCTGGCTTTGTGGCTGGAATCGGACCGCATGGGCCACTTGAAGGGCGCCATCGACCAGGCCAAGCTCGACGAACAGCGCGGCGTGGTGCAGAACGAGAAGCGTCAATACGACAACGAGCCCTACAGTATCGCCGAAGAATTGATCGCCAAGGCCTGTTTTCCGGCCGGACATCCCTATTCCTGGACGGTGATCGGTTCCATGGAAGACCTGGCGGCTGCCAAGCTGGAGGACGCTCACCAGTGGTTCTCGACCTATTACGGGCCGAACAACGCCGTAATCGTCATTGCCGGCGATATCGACGCCCAGACGGCTTTGGCCAAGGTCAAGCAATATTTCGGCGACATCCCGCCTTGTCCGCCCATTGCCAGGCACGAGGCCTGGATCGCCAAGCGCAGCGGCGAGCAGCGCCAGACCGTAGAGGACCGTGTGCCGCAGGCCCGGATCACCAAGATCTGGAACGTGCCGCAGATTCTCACGGCGGAAAACGACCGCCTGCTTCTGGCCGCGCAGTTGCTGGGTTCGGGCAAGACCTCGCGCCTGTACAAGCGCCTGGTCTACGATGACCAGATTGCCACCAACGTGAGTGTTTACATCGACAATCGCGAGATTGCCGGGCTTTTCACCATCCAGGTCGACGTGAAGCTCGGAGTGGAAACGGCCAAGGTGGAGCAGGCGATCGATGAAGAATTGCGGCGATTTCTGGCCTCGGGGCCGGAGCCGAACGAGCTGGAAAAAGTGCGCATGCAGTTCCTGGCGGGTTTCATCCGCGGCAGTGAACGCATCGGCGGTTTTGGCGGCAAGTCGGATATCCTGGCCCGCAGCCAGGTTTTTGGCGGCAGGCCCGACGCCTACCGCGTTTCCCTGGAAAATATCGCTGCGACCACTCCCGCCGCCTTGAAAGCGACGGTTTGCAAATGGTTGGCTGACGGCGTCTACACCCTGGAAATCCGGCCTTATCCGGAAATGACGGCCGGCAAAAGCACGGTGGACCGCAGCAAAATGCCCGAACCCGGTCCGGCTCCGCAGGTACTCTTTCCCGATTTCCAGCGTTTCACTCTGGAAAACGGCATGAAGGTCATCCTGGCCGAGCGCCATTCCGTGCCGGTGGTGCGCCTGAACCTGATATTGGACGCGGGTTTCGCCACCGACCAAGCGGGGATCGCCGGCACCGCCGAACTGGCCATGGCCATGCTCGACGAGGGAACGGCCCGGCGCACGGCCCTGCAGATCAGCGAGGAACTCGCCCTGCTCGGCGCCAATCTGGGCAGCGGCTCCGACCTGGACACATCCTTCGTCATTCTAACCACGCTGAAGGAGAAGCTGGACGCCGCCCTGGACATTTACGCCGACATCATACTCAATCCCCAGTTTCCCGAAGCCGATTTTATGAGGCTGCAGAAACTGCAGATCGCCCAGATCCAGCAGGAGAAGAGTTCACCGTTCACCATGGCCCTGCGCGTTTTCCCGAAACTGATCTACGGCGAAGGCCATGCCTACAGCAACCCGTTTTCGGGTTCCGGTTTTGAAGATTCCGTGCCCAAGCTGACGCGCCAACACCTGCTGGCTTTCCACCAGACCTGGTTCAAATCCGACCACGCCACGCTGGTCGTGGTCGGTGACACCACTGTGGCGGAGATGAAACCCAGGCTGGAGAAGCTGTTCAAGAATTGGCTCCCCGGCCCGATCCTGGTCAAGAATATCACCGCCGTGCCCCTTAAAACCAAGCCGGCTGTTTACATCATCGACAAACCCGCGTCGCCCCAATCCGTGGTGATCGCCGGACAGCTGGCGCCTTCTTCGGCCGACCCTGAGCGCATCGCCATGGAGACCATGAATTTCATCCTGGGCGGCGACTTCGTTTCACGCCTGAACATGAACATCCGCGAAGAAAAGCATTGGAGTTACGGCGCCGGTTCGTTCATGACCGGGGCCCGCGGCCAGCAGCCCTTCATCGCCTACGCTCCGGTGCAGGCCGACAAGACTAAGGAGACCATCGAGGAGATCCGCAAAGAGCTGGAGGGCATGCTGGGTAAAAAACCGATCACAGCGGAAGAATTCGGCAATGCCAAAAAGAGCCAGACCCTGCAGTTGCCCGGTCTCTGGGAAACCATGGCCGCGGTACAGCAATCCCTCACCGAAATGGTGCGCTTCGGCTTGAGCGACGATTATTATAAACAGTATCCCCAGCGGGTGCGGCAGTTGGAAATAGAGGATTTGAACCGCGCCGCCCGCAAGGTGATCCATCCCGAGAGCGTGCAGTGGCTGGTGGTCGGCGACCGGGCCGTGATCGAACCCAGGATCCGCGAGCTCGGCATTGCGGATATCTTCGTGATCGACAGCGACGGCAATCCGGTGAAGTAGTTTCACCGGATACTCGAGTTTGGCCTTTTTTCAGGAAGATTTATGTTGTTAGGCAACGGGAACCCCTAGTGTTGAGCGTATAACACAGCAGTCTGCATGTTTGGGTACCA
>JAHIKI010000083.1 GCA_018897435.1 Acidobacteriota bacterium
CCACCGCCCCCACCGTCCCATAATAAGTGAACGCCCCACTGTCCAACCCGTCGATGGTCTGCAGCAGGTTGGTGTACTTGACGCTGCTGAGAGCACCGCCGCCGCTGTTGTCCCACAGCAGGAACGGACCCCGCCGCCCCGACGCAGCGTTGTAATACACCGATACTTGCGAACCGCCGCTGACGTCGGTCACCTGCACGTTGGAGATCCAGGTGCCGCCGCCGGTGGCCGCCGACCAGATCACCTCGGGCAGCACCTTGTACTGCGCCGGGGAGTTGTAAGGGCCCGTCGTGACGCCATCAGAGATTATTACCGCAAGAGTAGCGGACCAGATTGACTCTACCGTGGGATGGTCGGCGCAGCGAGCCATGGCCCGCACGTCGTAGGTGCCGTTGACCGCCCAGCTGTGCGACGCCGTCGTAGTTCCCACAGCCAGCCAGCCCGAATCCGTGCCGTCGTCCCAGTCGAACTTGTACTGCAGCGCATGCTCCAAATTGGAGGTCGAACCGCCGGTTGAGAAGTCATAACTGGTGCTGATGGTGCCGGTGGTTGGACCACTGGGTGTGCTTGGAGCGGAAACGGTTTCTGCTGACGCAGGCGCGATGGTAAACACCGCGTCGCTGCTGTCGCTCGGGTCGTTGTCTAGAGCGTCGCGCACCCGAACCAGGCAGTTGACCGAGGGCGTGCTCGGCACCGTCCAGCTGTAGCTGCCGTCATTCTCCGTCCCAGCGGCCACCGGGGTCCAGTTGGAGCCATTGTCGGTTGAATAATCGATATTCACGTTGGCGATAGTGCCCGTCGACGTCCAGGTGATCTCCTGCGTGCTGCCCGCCGTCCATGTCTCCCCACCATTGGGAGCGGTGACAGTGATGGAATCGGGCACCGCGATGGTAAAGATCGCGTCGCTCGGGTCGCTCGGGTCACCGTCGGTGTCCCCCACCCTCACTAGGCAGTTCGAGGACTGAGCGTCGGGGATGGTCCATGCATAGCTGCCGTCGTTGGCCTCGTTGGACGCCACCGGATTCCAGCTGAAGCCGTTGTCGGTCGAGTATTCGATGTTGACATTGTCAATGACGCCGGTCGAAGACCAGGTGATATCGTGGCTTGAGCCAACTGTCCAGCTCTCGCCACCGTTGGGCGCGGTGACAGTGATGGAAGTGCTAGTAGAGACCTGCAAGGAATAAACTACCCCCAAATCATTGTCACCACCGCCGTAAGTCATTCCATAGAGAGTCGAGTCGGAAAGGATCAAGCTGCCTAGAGGATATGCCCCGTCGCCCGTTCCGCCGGCAAACTCATGCAGTAACTCATAGCCAGAGCCGTCGGTCTGCATCCTGAACAACGTGCCCAGGTTGTGGGTACCGCCTTGGCTGGTCAGCCCGTAAAGCGTCGAACCGGAAAGGTACATCGTTCCCCTTGGACGCGATCCGTCAGTGGAGCCGCCGGTAAATTCATGCAACAAAGTGAATCCGCTGCCATCCGTTTGGATCGCGTACAGCGTGCCCTTATCACTGTCGCCTCCATACATGGTAGTGCCGAAAAGGGTCGATCCGGAAAGGACTAATTTCCCGCTCGGCATCATTCCATCGTTCACCCCGGCGGTAAACTCATGCAGCACAGTGAACCCCGTGCCGTCGGTCTGGATCGTGAATATCCTACCCTTATAATCATAATTTGAATAAACGACGCCAAAAATTGTCGATCCTGAAACGATGATCCGACCAGTATTGCCATAATAATATTCACCAGTGGTAAATGAATGCAATATGGTAAAGCCCGTGCCATCAGTCTCCACCTTGAAAATTCCTCCCAGGTAGTTGACTCCGTCCAACTGGGCGACGCCATAGAGGGTCGTGCCCGAAAGGACGAGGTCACATGGGGCCATTAGCTCAACCCCCCCTCCTCCCATGTGGAGTATGTCGATATAACCGCTGCCATCGGCCTCGATCTTAAATATAGAGCCCGACCAATACATCCCCCCGATATAGGTCGCTCCATATAGAGTGGTACCAGAAAGAAGAAGTGACCTTGGCTCATATCTATCATACTCATCTCCAAAGAAGCTCTTCATTTGGGTAAACGCGCTGCCATCGGTTTGTAATTTAAACAGCATGCCCCCATCATAGGTTCCGCCATAGGAAGTTAGGCCATATAGTGTTGAAGCGGACAAGATAAGGGATCCCTCTGGAATCTGCCCGTCTCCGCCGGCGAATTCGTGCAGCAGGTTGCAATTGCCCCCAGATCCACTGGATATGGCAAT
Organism: Acidobacteriota bacterium; assembly: GCA_018897435.1. Taxonomy (GTDB): domain Bacteria; phylum Acidobacteriota; class Aminicenantia; order UBA2199; family UBA2199; genus UBA2199. Next base: position 2,261 of record JAHIKI010000083.1, read on the forward strand.
GGCATGGACCGCTGACCATGCCGATACGACATTCGTATGTGTGGCGCAGCGCGCCATGGCCATGATGTTGTAGGAGCCAATCGCCGCCCAACTGTGCTGCGCGCTCGTCGTTCCCACCGCCAGCCAGCCCGAGTCGCTGCCGTCGCCCCAGTCGAACTTGTACTGCACCGTGTCTCCCCAGCTCGAAGAAGAACCGTCAGTGGAAAAAGTATAGCCCGAATTCAGTCCACCCGTAGTCCGACCAGATGGCGCGGAAGGAGTGGATACGGACTCGGCTACATAGGCTATGATGGAAAAGGTCGCATCACTCTGGTCGGATGGGCTGCCGTCTGCTTCCTGCACCCGCACCAAACAATTGCCGGAGATCGCATCGGGGACGGTCCAGGCATAGCTGCCATCGTTGGCTTCATTGGTCGCCACTGGGTTCCAGTTGACGCCGCTGTCGGTCGAGTAGTCGATGTTGACGTTGTTTGTCGTGATGCCCGGCTGCCAGGTGATGTCGTGCGGCGTGCCCACCATCCAGCTCTCCCCACCATTGGGCGAGGTGACCATGAGTGACAGGGAAAAGATCACGCCATTATCGTTGTCGCCACCATAAAGGGTCATCCCATAAAGAGTAGTGTCTGAAAGGAGCAGGGATCCGGATGGCCAAATTCCATCAGCCCTAGCACCGAATCTATGCAAAAGGGAAAAACCGCTGCCATCGGTCTGAAGCTTGAAAATCGTCCCCGCATCAGTGCCACCTTTAAATGACATGCCAATGAGGGCCGAGCCGGAAAGGACCAGGGGCCCGTTTGGATTGGCCCCATCATCGGCACCGCCGGCAAATCTATGCAGCTGAGTAAAGCCGCTTCCATCTGTCTGAATCTTGTATATCGTACCCAAATCCGAGTAACCTTGGCCTCCAGTGGCCCCATAGAGGGTGGATCCGGAAAGGAACAGGGAATCCACCGGATATGCTCCATCGTCAGTTCCGCCACTAAATTCATGCAAAAGTGTAGATCCTGTCCCATCGATCCCTACTTTGAATATCGCGCCTTTTCCACTGGCACCGCAATAATAGGTGGTACCATATAGGGTCGAATCAAAAAGGACCAAGGAACCCGATGGATTACACCCAGGGATTACTACGCCAAATTCAAGAATTATTAAATATCCATTGCCATCTGTCTGGATCTTGAATATCATGCCCGAATCAAAGTCGCCGCCTCCATTAGTTGCGCCATACAGAGTCGAACCGGAAACGATCAGGGACCCGGAAGGCCTTCTCCCGTCGTCAGTGCCGCCGGCAAATTCATGTAGCAGGGCAAAGCCGCTGCCAGTAGACTCTATCTTGAATATGGTGCCGTAATCACTGTCACCGCCAGCTTCCGTCATGCCAAAAAGAGTTCCGCCAATTAAAAGCAGATCTCCCGAGGGATTTGCTCCATCCTCAGTGCCGCCGGCAAATGAGTGCAACAGGGTAAAGCCGCTGCCATCTGTTTGAATGCTGAATATCGTGCCTTTGCTGTTGGCACCACCAACATAGGTCATGCCATAGAGGGTCGATCCGGAAATGATTAAGGACCCATATGGAAAATCCCCATCATCCGGGGCGCCGGCAAATTCGTGCAGCAATTTGACCTGCGCCAAGGCTGGCAGGGCCAATAGGAATATTCCAATCAAAGCAAACATAAACAAATTTTTCATGGTTCCCCCTTTATATTTTAAATCACTGCTGTCCAAAATAACACAAAATAAAAATAGAAGTCAAGTGCAGTAAAGGCTTTCGGACAAGAAAAAACGATTTACAGGATCAAGTTATCTCCTTGAAGTGTTCACGATTTAACGACATGCTGTCCAAGACCCGGTATAGGCAAGAACGGTTGGACCGATTCGGGCAGGAGGGGCGGTGTTTCGAACGGTTTATCCAACCAGTCCCATCTGCCTGTGCGTATCCGCACGCAGACAGGAAGAATGCGCTAGGTAAAGAGATTTCGTTGCAAAAGAAAGACCAGGTTGGAGAGCGACCATTTGTGTCTGGATTTGAATTGCAGGTACTTGAGCAGGAGCATGGCGATCAATGCTGTCCAAATCTGGATCTTGAGGGCATTCTCGCTCGTACCGACAAACGTTTTCACCTTCAGGTTCTGCTTCAGGGCCTTGAAGAATATCTCTATCTGCCAGCGGTCCTTGTAGATGGCGGCGATAGTGGTGGCGCCGAAATGCAGTATGTTGGTCAGGAGAACGATCTCTTCCCCTTTGTCCTTGTCCAGCACCACGATCCGCCGCATGCGGTCGGGGCAATCCTGTCTGGCATAAAAACCTCTGAATTCGATGATCTCATCGGAAAGGATATTCCTATTTTTCGGAACCCTCCGGGTCTTAATTCTATCGTATGCCGCATTCTCCTTTTGGCGGGTCACGAACCAGATGCCCTTTTTTGTCCAGCGCCCATATAGTTTATAATCGGTGAATCCCATGTCTATGACCACGATCAACTCGGCTGGTAAATCCAATGAATGCGCAAAGTTGATCTCATGCACCGCCGCTTCCCTTATCCACACGTAAGTGGGCAGGTAACCGTCATGATCCAGAAGCAGATGCAGCTTGATCGCTCCCTTGGTGGTACGGAATTGCGCCCAGGGAAACATGCTCAAGCACAGATCGATCACCGTGGCGTCGATGGAAAGCAATTTGTTTTTGAAACGGAATTTCTTGACCGGAGCAATCAGTTGGCAATGCACCAGCGTTTCATAGAACAAATCCTGGTAGAGTTCCCAGCTCCGGTGTTTGTTGGCATAGGACAGTGTGGACCGGCTGGGGCTTTTGGCAATCCCCAGATGAACCAGCCGTCCTTCGCAGCTGCGCAACCCGTCGCAAATTTCCCGCAACGACTTGGCCTGGGCCAGGTGGCAGAAGAGCATGGCCACAAACTGTGTCCAACTGGAAAAGCCCTTGCTGCAGTGCTCGGTTCGATGCTTCTTCACCAATTGCGCGAAATGAATCCTGGGAAAAACTTGCAGAAGTTGACAAAATACAGATGCTTGACGTATCATTTACTTGACCTCCTTTGGGTTTAGATTTTTTTGATCAATAAAATCTTAACTACTTCCCAAATGGAGGTCAATTTTTAAAAGCTATTTTGGACAAGAGTGAGTAATGATATAAGCTTAATATGGACAATGAAAAACAAACTGAAATCTTAAATATTGTAAGGAGATTGATCAAAGCCCTTGAACAGAAAAATATTGTTATTAGTGAAGCATATTTATTCGGATCATACGCCAATGGGACGTTTGCAAAATACAGTGACATTGATATTGCCTTAATTTCTGATGCATTTACCGGCGTCCGTTTTTTGGACATTCAAAAAATAGGCCGGACGGTCAGGAATATCGACTACCGGATTGAAATCCATCCATTTTCCAGTCGTGACAAAGATGAATCTTTTTTTTACCATGAAATCATTAATTCCGGCATCAAAGTGGCATAGATATTAAATAGGCAATTTTGAAATTACGGCCTGGTATTGATCAACTAGATATTTTCATCGCTGTTGCTCCCACTATGATTTCGACCAATACAGTGAACTGTCGAAATCATCTAGTGGGTAAATCCCCTTTGGGGGCTGCCGCAAAAAATATTCGTAAATTCTTTGTCAACGCTGATCCGGAAATAGCTGGCAAAATTTTTACCGTGCGCCCCGATCTATTAATTCAAGACCTGAATACGGAGCTTGGAAAATGGCTGGGACAGGAGCTTATCTTATAAAATCCAATGTCAAATAAAGGGCCTGACGCCGATATCTTTCCCTTATTTCAACAAAGTCACAAAGTCAAGCGTCCCCAATCTCTCAGGATAACGGATGAAATCCATGGGAGCCGCCCGGGGGGCTGCTCCCCTATCCTATTGCTGAATAATATTTTATTGCCCTTGCACCGCCACATGAGCCGCCGGGTCGTTCGACGTGTTGTTGGCCTAAGCCCCGAAACAGACCACCTGGCCGGCTCCCGAAGTAGGCCGCACCCGCAGGATGACGTTGTCGTACGCATTCGCCGGATAAGGCGTGCCCGCTTCGTTGAAGGGGCTGAAGGCCTGAAAATCGTAGTCAACGAATGTCTTGCTGAAAGGGCTGCCGATCTGCCCGCCGCTCGCGTTCAGCAGCGGAAAGTTTCTAAATAATTCATATTACTCCACTATTGAAGCGCACCCCGTTTTTTCTAAAAAGGCAAAGCTCGATTGACTGCCCCGGCTTTATCTGCCTGATTTGACATTATCGCTGGCGATGGCCGATAATGGGGCATGGTCAAAATCCTGATTGTGGAAGACAACGCCTCGATGAGGGAAATGCTCTCCAGCATTATCGCCGAGCAGGGCTTCGCCATCGACGCCGCGGCCGATGTTTCCTCGGCCCTGTCCCTGCTAAAGAACAACGAGTACGCCCTGATCGTTTCCGACCTGCAGCTTCCCGACATGGACGGGCTGAGCTTTTTTAAAAAGATCAAGAACCTGCAGCTGCCCTTCATCATCCTGACCGCTTACGGCTCGATCGAAAAGGCTGTGGAAGCCATCAAGGCAGGCGCCTTCGACTTCATTGCCAAACCCGTGGACCCCGACTACCTGCTGCTGATGATCGACAAGGCCCTGGCCACGACCCATATCGCCCGCGAGAACCTGGTGTTGCGCGAAGTGCTGCAGTCGGAATTGGGAAAAACCGTCATCATCGGCAGCAGTCGCGAAATCCTGCGTGAAGCCGAGAAGATCAAACTGGTCGCCCAGACCAGCACCACGGTCCTGTTGTGCGGCGAAAGCGGCACCGGCAAGGAATTGTTCGCCCGCGCCATCCACACCCTGAGCCCGCGCCAGTCACAACCTTTCATCACCATCAATTCAGCGTCTATCCCGGACAACCTTTTGGAAAACGAATTGTTCGGCCATGAAAAGGGCTCCTATACCGGGGCCTACATGCGCCAGCTCGGCAAGCTTGAACTGGCGCAGGGCGGTACTTTCTTTTTCGATGAGATCGGCGATTTTCCGATTCACCTGCAGGGCAAAATCCTGCGCGTGCTGGAAGAAAAAACCATCACCCGTCTGGGCAGCGGCAAGCTAATCCCCTTGGATATCCGCTTCATCTTCGCCTCCAATCAGGACCTGGAAAATGCCGTGGCCGAAAAACGCTTCCGCCAGGATCTGTATTTCCGCATCACCAGCTTCCCCATAACATTACCGCCCTTACGCGAACGCATAGATGACATCACTCTGCTCGGAGAATATTTTGCCAGAAAACTTTCGCTGGAGATCAAAAAAAAGGAATTCAACCTCTCTGCCCCGGCCCGGGAAAAACTTTTGGCCTACATTTGGCCGGGCAATGTCCGTGAACTGCAGAACACCATCGAACGGGCGGTAATCATCAGCCGCGGCCCCGTTATCAGCTCCGAGGAGATCATCCTGCCCGGCAAGGCATTTCCCATCCAGGACAGTTTCAGTCTCAACGGCAATTTGAAGGCAGTGGCTTCCCGAGCGCAGAAACTAGCCGAGAAGCTTAAGATCAGCCAGGTACTGGCCGAGACCGCTTTTAACCGCTCACAAGCGGCCGTTATCCTCGAGATCAGCTACAAGACCCTGCTGGACAAGATCAAGGAATATGGCCTTACTAAAAAAGATTAAACTCCTGCTGCTGAAAAAATTGGCCAAGGCCATGATCCAAGTCATCGTGTTCAGCAGCCGGGTCAGGATCAGCGGCCAAGAGACCGTCGCCGCCCTGCAGAAGGATAATCTGCCCCTGATCTATATATTCTGGCACCGCCACATCCTGTTCGTGATCCACAAATTCAAGAACAGCGGCGCCAGGCCGTTGATCTCCCTGTCCAGCGACGGCGAATTGGTGGCGGCCGTGGCCAAGGAATTCGGCATGAATCCCATACGCGGTTCTTCTTCAAAGGGAGGCGCCCGGGCGTTTCTGCATATGGCGCGCTGCGTGCAAAATGAAAAGGCTGCGGTGCTGATCACGGCCGATGGTCCCAAGGGCCCGGCCCGGAAAGTCAAGGATGGAACCGTGCAGCTGGCGGTAAAAACGGGGGCATACGTCATCCCCATCAGCTGGAGCGGTTCACGGGTGAAAGTGCTCAAAAAAAGCTGGGACCGCTTTATGATCCCACTGCCCTTTGGACGCATCCATTTCGCTTTCGGTCAGCCGTTGCGCCTCGATGCCGATAGCAACGCCGCCGACCCGGCCCAGGCCGGCGCCATGCTGGAGGCAAAACTCAATCGGCTTGAAGAATCGTTATAAAAACACCGGCCCTACCTGCAACAATACCTGATCCCCCCTGCATCCCCCCTTGGGTAAGGGGGGAGGGGAAGCGAGCGATATTGCTTGTTTCTTAACCCCCTTTGCATAAGGGGGGTGGCGCAAGCCGGGGGGATAAAGAGATCGGATGAAAATGGGCACGGCACGCTGTACTACACCTGAGCTCGCATTGAACCCCAGCATTTGAAATCGCTTAATATTTTATTGCCCCCTTACATTTCATTGGCAGGGATGTTTTTATTTGCTATCATGGCCATTGAGGAATCCATATGAAAAAGATTAGGAAGTTGGGTATTCTGACCGGGGGCGGCGATTGCCCGGGACTGAACGCCGTCATCCGCGCCGTAGTCCATACCGCGCAGCGGGAATTCGGTCTCGAGGTCTGCGGCATCCTGGACGGCTATGCCGGCTTGATCCACAATCATGTTCGCAAACTCGAACTGACCGATGTTTCCGGCATACTGCCCCGGGGCGGGACCATCCTGGGCACCTCCAACCGCGACAATCCTTTCCGCTACGCGGATGATTGGCGGGGCGTGCGGAAAGAGTATCATGACGTTTCGGCGCAGGCCATGAAAACCGTTGAAAGCAACGGGATCGACGTGCTGCTGGCTGTCGGCGGCGACGGCACGCAGATCATTGCCCAACAATTTTATGAAAAATTTCATCTGCCCGTCATCGGCATTCCCAAGACCATTGACAATGACCTCAACGGCACCGATGTCACCTTCGGCTTTGATACGGCGCTCACTATCGCCACCACGGCCATCGACAAGCTGCATTCCACGGCCGAATCCCACCACCGGATCATGGTCATTGAAGTGATGGGCCGCTATGCGGGCTGGATCGCCCTGGAAGCAGGGCTGGCCGGCGGCGGCGATGTCATCCTGATACCGGAGATCCCTTTTGCTATAGACAGTGTCTGTGAAAAAATCAACGACCGCGCCCGAAAAGGAAAAAGGTTCTCCCTGGTCGTGGTCGCGGAAGGGGCCAGGGCCGAGGGCGGGCAACAGGTTGTTGCCCGCCAGGTGCACGACGCCAGCGACCCGATCCGGCTGGGAGGCATTGCCGCCCAGGTCGGCAACCAGATCGAAGACAAGACCGGGATCGAAAGCCGCTACACCATCCTGGGCCATGTGCAGCGCGGCGGCAGCCCGACCCCCTTTGACCGCATCCTGGCCACCCGCTTCGGCTACCATGCCGTTGTGGCTGCGGTCAACAGAGAATTCGGATGCCTGGTCGGTTTGCGCGGCAACGAGATCAGAACCACCCCGATCAAAGAGGCCGTTGCCGAGCCGCGCCGGGTCAACCCGGAAAGCGACCTGGTCAAAACCGCCCTGGCCGTCGGCACCTGTTTCGGTAAATAAATGGGGCAGTTGATCGTATTCGAAGGGATCGACGGATCGGGCAAAACCTCGCTGTCGCGGATGTTTCACGCCTACCTGCTGGAAAACGGCGTGCCGGCGATCTGGTTGCGCGAACCTAGCGATTCGCCGCTGGGGGAAAAAATCCGCGGCCTGGCCCAGGACAAGGAAAGCATATCGGTCCATGAGGAACTGGAATATTTTCTCGAAGACCGGCGCTGGGACGTGGAAAACAATATTTTACCGGCGCTGCGCTCCGGAAAGACCGTGGTCCTTGACCGCTATTATTATTCCAACGCCTGCTACCAGGGCGCTCGCGGTCTGGACATGGAGGCCATCCTGGCTTTGAACAGGCAGTTCGCTCCCGAAGCGGACTTGGTTTTCATCATCGACGTGAACGTGGACCGGGCTCTGGCGCGCATCAGCAGCAGCCGCCAGGGTGTGGCCAAACTGTTTGAAAAAAAGGATTTCCTTGAAAAAGTGCGCGCTAATTACCTGAAGTTGGCCGGGACCAACCTGGTACGCATTGACGGCAATCCGGACCTGAAAACCGTAATGGCCGATGTGATCAGCCATCATAGCGAACACGGCTTAAAAAAAGTTTCTTATGCCGATAAAAAATGAAGAAGCCCACGACACGGAATTTTCGAGAAAAAAAAGCTTCACTGCATGAGCGGCTCAAGCGCCAGGGCAACATGCTGCTGGCGTTTTCCGGCGGCAAGGATTCTTTTTTTCTTTTGCAAGCCGCCTTGAAGGCGCTGGGGACGGCCAACGTTCTTGCCTATTTTGTCCACACGCCATTCACCGGGGAAGCAGCCAGGGAAAGGGTTGCTTATTTCCAAAATAAATCTCCTTTCACCTTGCGAGAGATTCACATCGATCTGTTTAAAGACGTCCATATTCACCAGAATTCCAGGAAGCGCTGTTTTTTATGTAAAAAATATATGTTCACCGCCTTGAAAAAAGAAGCCAAACGTTTCGGTATTGCCATGGTAGCAGACGGGTCCACCGTTTCCGACCTCAGTGAGAACCGTCCCGGACGCCTGGCACTGGAAAAACTCGATATCGCATCACCGTTGCAGGATGCCGGTTTATCCGGCCCTGAAATTGCCGCAGAATTGAAAAAACAAGGCATTAAAGATTACTATTTGACCTCCTCCACCTGCCTGGCCACGCGCTTCCCCTATGATCTTACCTTGAACGCCGGCCAGATTGACGCCATCGGCCGTGTGGAATACGATCTGCTGAAATGGGGCATTTATCCGCTGCGTGTCCGTTACATGGTTGACGGCGTGCGCATCGAAACCACGGAAGCCAATTTTCATAAAATCATTGCCCGGAATAACGACCTGCTGGCCTTATGCCAAATCCATGATTTCAAATTCGTCACCCTGGACCTGGGGGGAATAAAAAGCGGCTCCTGGGATGAGCCCCCTGCGGTCGCAGTTCCCACCCCCGATTAGAAGAAATTTTGAGAGCGGGTTGACAGTCCGGCGGTTTTTGTGTAAGATGGATTTTAATTCTGGAGGATTGCAAATGGCAAATCATGAATCGGCCGTCAAAAAGCACAAACAGGATGAAAAGAAGAGAATGGTCAACCGCATCAACCGGTCTAAAATGAAAAATAAAATCAAGACCCTGAAAAGAAAAATCAGCGGCGGCGAGAGAGAGGAAGCCATCAAGTTGCTACCCGGGACCCTCTCCATCATCGACATGACCGTAAGCAAAGGCACCATTCATAAAAACACCGGGTCGCGCTACAAATCCCGCCTCCACGCCCTGATCAAACGCAGCGAAAAATAGTCATTGCGGATGCCCCTTCCCCGCGGCTATATTTCTCATAGCCAGATTCGAACCTACAAAGAATGCCCGCAAAAATATTATTTCGCTTATATTGAGGGCATCCAGCCGCCCATCAACGAAAAAGTGTTCCTGGGCGAAATGTTTCACGCCGCCATCGAAAAATACTTCAATCTGAAAATAAACGGTATGCCCCTTGATGAAGATGCCGCCGTCTCCGTTTTCAGCAAGACTTTCGACGCCGGCCGCAAGGAAAGAGAGATCAAATGGCAGACTCCGCCCCGGGAAACCAAAGAAAGGGGCCAGGCGTTTTTGCAATACTTCGTGCGTCACATCGCTCCCGCCATCAAGCCATTGATGGTTGAAAAGGAATTGAGCGTTGAAATTCCAGTGATCAGCGTGGTTTTGAAAGGGGTCATCGATCTGGTCGAAGAAGACTTCAGCATCACCGATTTCAAGACTACCACCAGCAAATGGTCGCCAAGCAAAGCCCGGAATTCGCCGCAGATGGTCATATACAAATACCTGTTCGACCGCAGTTTTGGGCCGGTTCAAGCTAACTTGAAATATGAAGTCCTGTACGCAAAAAACGCCGCCAACGTCAGACACCAGACCTTTTCTATCGTTCCCGCCACCGATGCCGTTGAAAAATTACTCCAGCTTATCGGGCACGTCGTGAAGAACATCAATGGTGGTGTCTTCTATGCCAATAAAAACCCCTTTTGTCGGTATTGCGAATTCAGCGGGCTATGCCGGAAAATATAATCGCCGCAACAGCCAAAAAATAAATAAAAAAATTGACATTTTTAGGATTTTAGAACATATATTTATCATCCGTTTTAGGAGAGTTGCATGGAAAAAAGAAGAGACAGACGGATTAAGAAAAAACTGCCGGTTCGATTCTATTACGAAGGAACCTCTTTCCATTCCGTCACCGGGGACATGTCACGACGGGGAATTTTCATCAAAACCCTGCATACCTGCCCCCCCGGCAAAGGGATCAATATCGAAATTGACGACAAAAACCAGAGGATCATCCTGGCCGGATTCATCCGCTGGAGCAAAAAAGACAGCGATCCGCAATCTTATGTGTATACTGGTGGCATGGGTGTGCAATTGCTGAATTACCAGAAGCCCGAATACCAGTCGCTGGTCTGCGAAACGTACTGATTACCGGTCTCCTTTTCGGGTGTACTATTGAATTTCCATTTTAAAAATATGTTTTTTTAGCGGCTCCGCGTCCTTTTCCCAAGGCCGCACATATTTCAGGGCGATTTCGCTGCGGCCGGCAGTCACTGCCCGGCATATCCAGATTTCATATTCACTGGCGCCCAGCAGGCCGCTGTCCTGGGCTTCATTTTTGGTTTCCAAGATGATCAGCATTTTTTCATCAAGGGGCGCGGCCAGTTCCCAACCGTAGCCGGTCCCCGGACTGGTGACGAACTTCAGCGAGAATTTTTGTCCCACCTGCACCTGGATGCAGGTCTCCCCTTTGTCGGACATGGGAAAAACAGCCATCACTTCCTCCTCGGTTCCTGCGCAAACCAAACTCACTGTCCAAAGTCCCGCGAGAACAAAAATTCCGATTTTATCAAGATGTCTTTTCATTGCTTGATGCCCCACATTTTTTATTTGATCAAAATATACGCAAACCAAATTTGCATTTCAACCTATCCGCAGCCCGGGGATTTCTTCATGGCGGCCACTATTTTTAAAAACTCAGGGTCAGTGCGCAATCCATCCCATGCCGATTCATGTTCCAATTCCTCGGGATCGTCATAACCGCCACGAATCGCTGCGGCGATGGTTTTCAAAGCTTTTTTTCTTTCACCATTGAGGGCCAGGGCCGTGGCCAAAGCCGCCAGTACCGACGGATGGCCGGGATTGATCTCGACGGCGATCTGAAAAGCGAGGACAGCCCGAATCCCGTCCTTCTGCTCCAGGTAGGTTTGGCCGTCGTTGATCGCTTGGTTAAACAATGCCGCCAGCAACCGCCGGGCAACGAAGTGTTCCGGTTCCATATCCTTGGAATCGGCTTTTTTTCTCAGCGCGGGAATTGCAAGTTCTTTGACAATTTTTCGGGATTTGCCGGGTTCGAGCAATGGGCCCCGCAACTGGCTGTATGTCGTTTTCAGGCGCACGAGAGATCTCGCATACTCGCTTTCCCGGTCGCTTTCATTTTTGATAAAATCTTTCACACTGCCTGTCTTCCGCAAGTTGGCCGCTTTTTCACGGGCGGGATTGACATCGGCCAATCCCGAGAAATCGGCCGCAATGGATGCATATTGGCTGTAGGCACTCCCCCATTCCTGCTTGTTTTCAAGTTCGCGGGCTTTTTCCAGCGCCTGAGTCAGGAGTGTGGCGATCTTCTCATCATCCCGGTCCAGCGCCCCGCTTTTCATGGCTTGCAAATCAAGCCAAGCCAATGCGGCTGTGGCCAGTTCCGGCAACGGCCAACTATGCCGGCCGGGAAAAATCTCCAGCCGTTGCGGTGTGCCCTGGGCGCCCAATTTCCCTGATAATTCTTGCATTTCCGAATAGTTAAAATCAGCCAATCCGGCAGTGCCGAACCAGGGGACGTCAATGACGTCCTTGGGATCGAGCCATGCGGGCAGCCCGCCACCGCAAGCGATCACGCCGCTTAATTTAACGGACAGCATTTTACCCAATCCGCACGCCGCCCGGGCTCCGCCGGAAAAGCCGGCCGAGTAAATCCTTTGATCGTCGATGGCCAGACGGGCATGCGAATCGCGCCAGATCGCCCGCGAGGCCTGCAGGATAATCTCCCAGGGGCCGTTCCTGGAATTGTTGGAGCCTACCAGAATACAGCCGTATTTCTCGGCCCCTTCCCTGAAAAGGCCAACAGGTATAGATCCTTTGCCGCCGGGATCGAAGCAATACATGACCGGCCAGCGGCGCCCGGGCTGGTAAGCCGTCGGCAGATACAGCGCGTAACTCTGGCCGGCATCGTGCAGACACGGCAGCGGATCGAATATTTGCCCCGGCGGCAATTCTTCGGCCCAGAGCCAGGAAAGTGAAAAAAACAACAAAAGCATTAAAAATAAAGTGACACGGCCGGCCCTAGTTTGAATCCGTACCACCATTTTGTATGTTTCCCTTATTTCACTTTGAAAACCCAACCGTGTTTGTCTTCGATTTCGCCGTATTGGATTCCGGTCAGAGTAGCAAAGAATTTTTGCGCCCAGGGTCCGGTCTGGTTGCCATTGATAATGTGATCGCGTCCCTGAAACGCTATTTTGCCTACCGGGCTGATGACCGCGGCCGTACCGGCGCCGAAAATTTCAGTCAATTTCCCGCTATGAATTTCGTCAATCACTTCTTCAATGGCGATGCGCCGCTCTTCAACCGCGAGACCCAGTTCGGGAGCCAATTCCAGCACTGACTTGCGGGTAATGCCATGCAAGATGGTCCCGTCCAGCGCCGGGGTGACCAGTTTGCCGTCGAGGATAAAGAAAATATTCATGGCCCCGACTTCCTCGACGAAACGGTGTTCGCCGGCATCAAGCCAGAGGACCTGGCTGTAGCCTTTTTGGGTGGCTTCACGGGTGGCCAGCAGGCTGCCGGCATAGTTGCCGCCGGTCTTGGCTTCACCGGTCCCGCCGCTGCCGGCGCGGGAATAGGTGTCAGAGACCCACAGGCCGATGGGATTGAAACCCTCCTTGAAATACGGTCCCACCGGGGAGAGGATGATATAAAAAAGATATTCGTTAGAGGGTTTGACCCCCAGCGCGGCTTCGGTGCCGATCACGGTCGGCCGCATGTACAGGCTCGTCCCCATCTGGGTTGGGATCCAGCGTTCCTCGAGTTTGAGCAATTCGCATTCGGCTTCCAGAAACAGTTCCTCGGGAATTTCGGGCATGCATAGGCGCTGGAGCGAACGGTTCAGGCGCCGGGCGTTTTCCTGGGGCCTGAACAAAAGTATTTCATTTTTTTTGGATTTATAGGCCTTCTGGCCTTCGAAAACCTCCTGGCTGTAGTGGAAGACATTGGCCGCAGGCGACAAAACCAAAGGCTGAAAGGGTTTGATGCTGGGATTGTGCCAACCCGAACCGGAATAGTTCATGCTGAACATGTGATCGGTGAAATTGCGTCCGAACGACAATTTCAGGGGATCGTCAAACAGCGGCTTCAATTTTTCCTTAGCGGTCAATTCCCGGGAAATATTCATGAGCGAACCTCCTTGGCTTGCTGATTTTCTATCTTATCTATTTTGCTTTTTTCTGTCAATGCCACGACTGCACGCATACCGACACAGCCATTTCGGGCTTTCATGGGTGTGGATTCCGGCTCACGGCCGCGCGCATCATGCCCGGTCAATTGCGCTTTATTTCGCAAAGCGTTCTCACCCAGGCGGTGAAATCGCCCACATCGCCGTTGGAAAGCAAAATAACAACCTGCTTAAGCGAAAAATCCAGCTCGCTTACCAAGCGTTTGATTTCTTCATAATTGGCAAAAACATGAACTTTTTTCCCCATTGCCTCCAGTTCGGCCCGAAGGGCAGCGATATCCAGTCTCTCTGCAAGCGGAATTTTTTCCTTTTCATAAACATCCTTGATGACGATCTCGTCGGCCTGGCCCAAACTGGCCGGCAGCCTGTCTTGAAAAAAATTTCTCCGCAAACTCCAGGAGCGCGGTTCGAATAAAACCACGATCCTCCAACCCGGATAGGCGTCCCGTAAACCTTCAAGGACCTGGGCGATGGCCGTGGGATGGTGCGCGAAATCCTCGATGAAAACCGTGTTCTGCAGCCGACCGAGGGGCGATAACCGGCGCTCCACTCCGGCGAATGTGGCCAGTGCTTTGGCCACCGTCGCCTCCGCCAGGCCAAGCTCGTGTGCGAGAATGATCCCGGCCGTCAAATTCCAAACATTGTAGGGCCCGGCCAGTGGCGAATGAAAATTGCGCCTGCGGCCGCCGCTCTCAAGCTCGAAATCGTAACCGCCCCGTTGCGGCCGCACATCGTTGATTTCATAATCCGCTCCGGCGCGGCCGTAGGAAATGACCGGAGTAAAAGAGCAGCTGACCGCCTGGCGGGCCATCTCGTAATCGCCATTGACAATGATCCGGCCCCGGCCCGGAACCTGGTTGACCAGATTTTTGAAACTCTGCAGATAAGATTCGGCGGTCCGGTAAAAATCGATATGATCATGCTCCAGGGCGGTGATGAGCAGCAAGTCGGGGCGGTATTTAAAGAACTTGGCCGAGCGATCAAAAAATGCGCTTTCATATTCATCGCCTTCGCTGACAAAAAGGTCCCCGGCAGCCAGCTGGTGGTTGGCGGCGAAATTGACAGGTTTGCCGCCGATAAAAAAACCGGGACGCAGGCCGGCGACGGTCAGCAGGTGGGCAACGAACGAAGCAGTAGTGGTCTTGCCGTGGCTGCCGGCGACCACCAGAGACCGTTTGCCCTTGATGAAAAACCGCTGCAGGGCTTCGGCCATCGAAAAATACTCCAGGCCCTGGTCAAGAATATGTTCGGCTTCGGGATTGCCGCGGCTAATGACATTGCCGATAACGCAAAAATCGACGTTGGCGGGAATGTTCTGGGCGGAAAAACCCTGGAACAGGGTAATATTGAGGTCAGCGAGTAGCCGGTCGACCGGCGGATAAAAGCGGTTGTCCGATCCGTACACTT
This sequence comes from Acidobacteriota bacterium, assembly GCA_018897435.1. Classification (GTDB taxonomy): domain Bacteria; phylum Acidobacteriota; class Aminicenantia; order UBA2199; family UBA2199; genus UBA2199. Next base: position 17,370 of record JAHIKI010000083.1, read on the forward strand.
CATAGCCCTGCTGTTTGAAAAGGCCGGCCAGGGCGCTCATGCCGGTTCCAGCGATGCCGCAAAGAAAAACCTTTTTTACCATTTTACTCCGATCTCACAACGGAGCATTCCTGAATGCGCTTCCGTATCAATTTCGGCTTTCACGCCCAGCGGCAGCACCTGGGCGGACCTGGCATGGCCGAAGGGCATGTCAAAAAGAACGGGGATGCCCAAGCCTTTCAATTTTTCCCGCCAGCGCCCGTAAAACATTTCTTTTTCCCCGGCGTCTTTGAAACAATTCGGAAATTCTCCCAATAGCAGGGCCCGTATGCGGCGGAACACCCCGGCCTGCTCGCACTGCCATAGCATCCTGTCCAGGCGGTATGGTCTTTCATTGACATCCTCAAGCAAAAGGATCTTGTTTTTCAGCGTCGGCAAGTACGGGGTCCCGAGCAATGAAACGAAATTGGACAAACAGCCGCCGCCGAGTAATCCCCTGGCCTGACCCGGACACAGTATGCTACCCGAGAAGCGCAGGGGCGGCTGGTTGCCGCTAAGCGCTGCCAAGATCTGCCCGCGGTCGTATTCACCTTTGGCCAGCCCCCCGTATACCATCGGACCATAGAAAACGACCATTTGCCGCCGTTCCAGCAGCTGCCATAGAAGGTAACTGGCGTCGGATGAAGCCACGACGATCTTCGGCTCAGCGATCACCAGCCGGTCCAGCAGCGGCAGAAGACAATTGGAGCCGTAGCCACCGCGCCCGGCCCAGACAGCCTTGATTTCGGGGTCAGAGAAAAATTCCTGCAGATCGGCCATGGTCCTTTGCGGCGGCCGTGCCAAAAAATCATTCCCGGAAAGGACCTCGTCCACTTCCCTGGGACAGAGCCCCATTTCCCTCAGGGCTTGCAGTCCCTGGCTGCGGTAGGGTTCCTTGACCGGAGAAGCTGGCAGGAAAATGCCGACGCCATCGCCGGGAAGCAACGGATCAGGCCTGTTGTACATGCTTGGCGAACCTCATGATGATGGTCGTGCCCGCATCCGCAGAGGAATGGATAGCCAAACTGCCCCGGTGCAGTTCCAGAAAACGGCGGGCAATGACCAGGCCCAGCCCGGTCCCCAGGTCCTTGGAAGAAAATTCTTCCTTGGCGATCCGCTCCAGTTCCTCAGCGCTGATCCCGGTACCGTTGTCGCAGATGCGTACCTCCACCTCTTCCCCTTCCTGCGCCAGGGATACCCCAATCTCGCCATCCTTGCCGGCTACAGCTTCCAGGGCGTTGGTCAACACATTGTCGATCACTTGCTTGATCTTCTGGCGGTCGGCGACAACTTCGATCGCCGCCCCGGTTTTATCCACGGTAAACCGGACCTGGGGATAAATGGAACGCATGTGGGAGATCGCTTCAGCGATCAGGTCATTGAGCGTGAAGGCTTCAGTTTTCAATTCATCCAGCTTCGACAAGTTCAAAAATCCGTACGCCACCCGGCGCAGGTGCTCGGTCTCTTCAATGATAAAGCGGATGGCGTTGGCGAGCACCGGTTTGTCGATCCCATCCTTATCCTGCAGGGAACGCAGGATCTGTTCGGCCGACAGCCGGATCGGTGTCAGCGGATTTTTGACTTCGTGGGCCACCCTGCGTCCCAACTGGACCAGGGTTTTCATTTTTGAGATCTCGGAAACATTCTTTTTCTGCTCCTGTATCCCTTCCAGCATGGAATTGAAACCCTGATAAAGCTCGCGCAATTCTGTTTCAACCGGAATCTCGGCCAGGGGCCGCAAATTTCCCTGCTGGACATCAGCCATGCCGCGGTTCAAGCGGTGGATCGGTGCCAGGATCTTGTTGCGGAAAAAAAATGCTGCGGCCATGCCTATAACAATCAGAATGAAAAATATCGTCACCATGAAGTCGATGTAATAAGTCCGGGCCCGCAGCAAGTCGGCGCTGTTGAAAGGAAATTCGATGTCAAAAATGTAATTCCCGCTCGTCTTGAAATACAGGTCCAGAAATTTTTCTTTTTTTTGCAGCTGGAACTGCTGGTTATTTTGTTGCAGGATGTTGCGGATCCCGGAATTCAGGTAGATCGGCAATTGTGACCTGATGATCTTCCTGTGGTCAGAGGTAAAGAGCAGTATCCCGTTTTCATAGACACTGATGTTGTTTTCCAGTATTTTTTCCAGCAGGAACATGTGATTTTGGGTTATTTCGCCGCTTTCGCCCAGGAGATTGTTAATAATATTCAGAGCCGAGCGACCGCGATCAAAGATCGCCTGGTCGCGTTGTGTTTCCAGGGAGAGAAAATTAAAATTCAACGCAAACAAGGTAAACACCGCGGCAGTAAGAATGGAGAGAAGAACAAGTATGGCGAATACTTTAACTGAAAATGAGCCGAAAAATGAGCGCCATGGGAATTTTTTAAAGGCCCGGCTATTGAAAAAGGCCATTAAAAGCAGCAGGAAAATCAAGATCTTGATGTATTCGGAAAAGGATTTGAAGAATGTGTTTTCCGGAAAAAAGATGATGACCATTTCCGTATCGTTATTGAAAACATAACCGCTGTAGTCGATATCCATGGCAGAAAATCGGACCCAGGCGTCATTGTATTTTAAAAGCGCAGCCAGGTTTTCGGCATTGATATTGGTCGGATTTTCCATGATGCGCCGATTTTCATCCAGCTTGATGTAGCCGATCCCGGCATCCTTGATCTTGCGGTCCAGAGTAAGCAGGGACACCTGGTCCCGGCTTTTCAGGATCAGATCGGCGGAATTGAGCACCTGGACCATGATATAGCCCAGGTAGCGCTCCTGCTGAAACACGTTGATCGTGGCCACGGCCAGGCTTACTTTTTTCCCGAACAGAACGGCTCCCACGTTCTCCACGTGCCAGAACGGGAAAATATTTTCCTTGTTCAATTGAATGTAAGGGATCTGGTAGGAAAAAGAGTGGAGCACATTACCGCCCGCGTCCACCACGTATATCCCGGAAGCGATGCTTTCCCGTGCCGCCAGAGTGTTTTTCCAGCATTCAGCCAATTCATTGCGCTTGTTTTTGTCGAATTGGGCGGAAAACGGCATTTCCAGTGAATTGAGCTCATAAACGATCTCGCGGGCAACCAGTTTGGCGTAATGGCTCTGGCTGGAAAAAATGGTCTTCAGGTTCTCCCGGATAAAGTCCTGTTTTTCAAGATAGGAGTACTGCGCCAGCCAATTGCCGACCGCAAATGCCAGCAGCAGCGGCACGGTGGCCCGCAGCCAGAAACGGCGCGGCCCCAGCAGCATGCCGGCAAAGATCAGGGCCAGAGGAAAGAAGCTGAAGATGGCCAAGGGAGCAAAGAGGGCACACAGGATCAGCGCCAGCGCCTGCAGCCCGATGAACGGCCATGAACGCCCCCAGTTAGTTGCTTTCAGGAAATGCGCGGCCGCCAGCAGCGGCATGAAATGCAGGACGCTGAGCAAGGCCAGTAGGCCGAGATAATCAGGGTTCAAAGCGAAATCGCCAAAGGGAAAATTCACGTTGCGCAAAACCCGGTCGGCGGCATAAAAAGCCGCCAGGGCCAAGCCATTAAATACGATCAGGGCTAAGATATTGCTTTTTAAGCGGATATATTTACGGCAAAACCAACAGGCCGCCAACAGAAATGCGAGCAGAACGAGCAATTGAAAAACAGAGCTCACGACCAGGGGCGAACGCGGGAAATAGATGTTTTTCTGAGCCAGCCAGGCCATGCCCCACCAAAGCGCAAAAGCCATCCCGGCCAGGGCCAGAAGCCTGACCACGGAATGGAATAACTTGGCTTGGGCAAAAGCCAGAAATACGATTAAAAACAGCAAAAAAAACAGTCCGTAAATGAGCGTTTTTTTTGTGTGGAGCGCTTGCTTGACAAAAGTCGCCCGTGAAAACACCAGGGTGAGAATGAGTTGATTTTGGCTGGGCTTGAGCAAGCGGGTGTAGTAAAAACGATCTTGCGCCTGGTCATAGGAAAAATCACTGGCGCCATCCGGCAGCGGGGCATTGGAATATTTCAGGTCAAAAACTGGATAAGGATAATCCTTATTCCCCAGGATCGGGTTGGCGCGCATGTCCATAAAAAAACTCACATAGAACGCCCGCGGACCCAGGCGGCGCAGGAAATATACATCCTGGTTTTTCTTGATCAGCCGCCACTCACCCTGGGACAAGTTGACGGGCTTGAAAAAGTATATCTCCCCGATATAGTCGGTTATGATACCGTTCTTTTCAAGGATCAGCGCTTCCTTTTTATTCAGATCGCCGGCAGTAAGCGTCCCGGCCAGGAAAGGGCCGCGCAGCGTTTCCGAGCGCAAAACGCATTTTTTTACTTCCTCAGCCAGAACGGTTTCCATGCGTTCGTAATTCTTTTCGACCCGGGACTGAATTTTCGCGGGCGACCAGCTGCCGGGAATGAAGATCGAAATCACCAGGATGGCGCCGGCCAGCATTGCGGACAGCGCGCCGAGGATTATATTTTTAAGCCGCGCAGATAATAGAGTTTCCATTCTTTTTCTTTCGGTTCATGAAAGGGATCAGCGCTCATGAAAAGGATCAATTTGTAAAAAACCTTGGCTCCGGAAAAGCGTTTTTTTAAAATCAAGTTCAATGATTGCACGGCGATATTTTCTTCGGCCTGGATGGAAGACCACTCGATTTTCTCAGCTTCCAGCGAGGAAAAGCGAGATGAAAATTCCTCGATGAACTGCTCTTTGCTCATGGTGCCCTGCAGGGCGAGCGGCTCTTCCAGATTGAGGACGACACGCTGCCGGCAAATTGGTATCAAAGCGTTGAAACGGCCGTGCTGGATGGCTTCCTGCAGCGGCTGCATGACCAGGTAGTGCTGGGTGATCTGTAGCAACAGCAGCAACGTTGTAAGCATTTTCAGTATGTGATCAGGCTGCTGACCGGGTATTTCGCGATTTTGTCCCGCCCCTTTAAAAAGCCGAGCTCGATCAGGAATTCGATGCCGGCAACCTCGCCGCCCAGTTTTTCCGCCAGTAAGGCTGCGGCCAAAGCCGTGCCGCCCGTGGCCAGCAGATCGTCTACGATAAGGACTTTTTCGCCGGGTTTGATGCTGTCTTCGTGGATCTCCAGGGCGCTGCTGCCGTATTCCAGGGTGTATTCCTCGCGGATGGTGCGGAAGGGCAGTTTTCCCGGTTTGCGGGCCGGGACGAAACCACAGCCCAGCTTGTAGGCCAGCACGCCGGCGAATATGAAGCCGCGCGCTTCTATTCCCAGCACCTTGTCGATCCTGGCATCCAGGTATTTCTTCAGCATCTGGTTCAGAGCCAGGCGGAAAGCTGCGCCGTCCTGCAGCAAGGTGGTGATGTCTTTGAAAATGATCCCTTGCTTGGGAAAATCTGGCACATCGCGGATGATGGTTTCCAGGTTCATTCGTCCTCCTCAATGCACCATGATAATATATCCGGGAGATTTTTTAAATAAAAATAACACAACGTTTCATAATAATGGATTATTTTTCTTTGCCGAGGCGCAGGATCGCCTCGCGGTAAACGATCATCTCCTTGCGCGGCCCGATGGCGATCACCTTGACCACGATTTCTTTTTCAATGACCGTGTAAACGATACGGATTTTCTTTTTATCAGCGTACAACTTGTAATAACCGGTCAGGTTGATCCCCGCCTTGTTGCCCAAGTGCTCACCCTTGTAGGGATTGCTCTCCAACTGTTTGAGCAGCTTGGCCACCTTGAGCTTCCGCCCCTTGTCCAGACGCTGGAAATCGGCGCGGGCTTCAGCGATCAGCAGGACGCTAAAGGGCTTCGTAGTCAATTTTATTTTCCAGCAAGACGTCCTTTAAAGAATGCGTTTTAACGGAATTTTTTCTTTTGTCCACCGCTTCGGCGATATCCATCATCTCGATCCATTCGTAAATTTCCTTCATTTCCTCATAGGCTTCGACCGGCAGGATCACCGCCTCGATGCGGTTGTTTTTGGAAACCGCGGCCCGGGCCAAGGATTTTTTCTGGAATTTCTCTAAAATGGCGCCGAAACGCTTGGCCGCTTCGGTAGCGGAAAATATTTCATTGCGGGCATATGTGATCATTAATATACTCCTTTTCTTCCGTATAATTATACTAATGTAATTGTTCCTTTTTGTCAACAATAAATGAATAAAATTACATCGTTAGGGACTGTCCCCAAATAATCAAATCATTTCACTGGATATCGTAAGTATAACCGTTGTTCAGCCTGGATGAGGATCGCAGGTGCTGTTGTAAATATTGACCGCAATTGCTGCCGATAAGGTTCTCTTCCAGTTCACCGATACTCACCAGGACTTCAAAACCGAGGGCTTTGAACCCGGCAACGATCTTTTTACCGGCAACTCCACTCAATTGATCGAGACCGGTCCGCAGCCCCTTGGCCTGGGCCCGGTAAGTCGGATTGAGGGGGGTCATTTTGATCAAAAAAACGGCCGGATCGAAAATGGCGCCAATTTTACTTGGGTCCAGGGGAATGTCCTTGCTCAAGGCAAAATTCAAAGTGATTTTTCTCAGGTTTTTTTCATAAAAAAGGTTGCCATAGCCGGCAATTTTGGCAAGATTCCATTTCGCGACCGGCATCAGCCAATCGCGATTTTTTTCATCACTGGAGTGGATCGAAAACTGCAGCTGAAAATCACGTCCTTGATATTCTTTTTTTCTGAGTTCCAGAAGCTTATTGAAAAAATCCCCGCTGTTTTCGGGAGCGATTGTTGACAGCGAAGCGATCAGTCCCGGGATGGGGAAAAGACCGGGCAAAGCCTTCAAGACATCGAGCACGGCAGGATTGAAAGACGGCTCCCCCATCCTGGCAAATTGAATTTTCAGTTTCTTGACATCCGGGAGGCGACCGGGGAATCTTTTATTGACAAGATAATCAATCTGCTTTAATATTTCAGCAGCTGTAAGTTTGCCACGATAATCACTTCCGGCATCGCACATCCGGCAGCCGACGGTGCAGCCGAAAAGTGTGGAAACGATCAATACCCATTTCGTTTCGCGAGGCAGAGGGGGCTGGAGAGACTCGACGAATTCCACCTTTCTTCCCCCTTCCATAGCGGCGATATACACCATGGCAATATCCTCTCGGCCGGTTGCACTTATGATTTTCAAATTCTAGCCCCCGAAAGTTTCTGCACCATCTTCATTGCCGCCCTTATGCCGTCGCCGACGGCAATTCCCACTTGCCGGAACGATCCGTTCGCAACGTCGCCGGCAAAATACAGCAAGCCGTTTTGTTCAAGTTGAACCCTGAGGCGCGAAAGATTTTTTGACAGGCAATCAAGTTGCATTCTTCTGCCGCAGGCCGCAACCAGGAAATCAACTTCGAGAGCGCCGTTTCTCAATTGCTGCCGGTAGTCAATCACCACCTGCCTGCGCTTTTCGAAGCCGACCCTTGAAATCCTGACATTGTTCAAATAAGAAATACCTGATGATTTCAGGGCTTCACGCCAAAGTTCGGGAGAACATTTTCTATTCGCGCTGCGATTGAGAATGATCACTTCATTCTTCCGGGCCAGACTCAAAGCATAATCAAAAGCCGCGTCACCAGCGCCAATGATGGCAATTTTTTTGTTTTGCTTGCCGCGCAAACTCCGAATTTCGCTGAAAATTTTTCTGTTCCATTCCGCAAGAGCGGATAATTCTTCAGGAATCATGGCCTCGGTCCCGGAAGCAAGCAACACCATCTTGCTCGAATATTCCCGGTCATTGGTGGAAAAGCGGAATTCGTTTTTCTTGAAATCCAGTTCTTCCACTTTAGCAATGGTCACATCAATAGACATCCCCTTCAGTTGCTTGCGGAACAAATACACCAGTTCGGGACCGGAAATGCCCCGTGGAAAACCAGGATAGTTGTCCACACGGTTGGCATTCAGCAGCAGCCCGCCGATTTGGTTCTTTTCAAAAAGCAAGGGGGATATGCCGTAGCGCTTGAGCTGAATGGCCGCAGCCATTCCCGCCGGCCCGGCACCGATTACGGCTACTCTTGCAACCCTCATCTTATCCGTGCATTTTGCGGCAAATGCTTTCGGTCAAAGCCAATTCCGCGAAAGCAAATCCGAGGTTCAACAGGGAAGCCAAGTGGAAACGTTCATTGTAGGCCGCGGTACCGTCAACCAAAAAAAACACTTCATAACCCTTTTGAAAAGCGGAACGGGCAGTTGATTCGCAGCAAACATTGGCCATGACGCCGCCGATGACCAACTGCTTGACATGCCGTTTTCTGAGCATTTCATCTAAAGGTGAATCCATGAACGCGTCATATCTGGTTTTTTTTATGACCACCTGGTTTTCGTCATAGAGGTCCGGGATGATCCCGCTCAAGGGATCATCTTTCTTGATCAGTTTTTTCCACCACGTGGCCATCAATCCCGCGTCCCGGGCTGAATTCAAATGGCGGGTGAAAATAACCGGCAGCTTCATTGCAGCGTAAGTTTGGCATAGCCTGCTGATATTGGCAACGATGGCCGGAGCGCTGGGGATGAAGGCGTGAGAAGAACGATCAAAAAAATATTTTTGCGTGTCCAGAATAAGCAAGGCGGATTCCAGCGGACTGAAAGAAAGATGACGCTGCGGGATAAGCATTTTCACATAGCGCAGCATTGTCTTTGCTTTCGGCACCATGTTTGTCTTAGTGAAATACAGTTCTTTTTTTTTGGATTTCCGACCGCGGCGATTTCCTTGCGAACTCGAAGCTTCAGTAGCGGCTTTCATAGAGCCAACCCTCCATGTAAAAGAAATTTTTTTAGTTGCTCAAGAGCCAGGGCGCGGTGGGAGATGCGGTTCTTTTCTTCCAGGGTCAGCTCGGCGAATGTTTTGCCAAGAGGCGGATAAAAAAAGAGCGGATCGTAGCCGAAACCGCCCTCTCCCCTCTTGGCAAAAATAATTTCTCCTTCGACCTGGCCGCTGAAAGTGGCAAGCGCTGAACCATTGCGGGAAATGCAGACGGCGGAAACGAACCGGGCCCGGCGATCAACGATGCCCTGCATTGCAGCCAACAGTTTTTGGATGCGCGCATCATCATTGGCGCCTTCCCCGGCATAACGAGCGGAAAGCACGCCGGGGCGACCGTCCAGAGCTATGACCTCCAGTCCCGAATCATCACCCAGAGTACCCAGGCCGGTGAGCTGGCTGTAATAATCGGCTTTCAAACGGGCATTTTCGGCAAAAGTGGCCCCAGTCTCGCTGACTTCAGCAGTTATATTCATATCGGCAAAGGAAAGCAAACGGATATTTACTAGGCCAGCTTTGAGGAAATTTTCTATTTCACGTTTTTTGCCCTGGTTACAGGTGGCCAGTAGCAGGGTGGTCATAGGTTCTCGGAAAGGATTTCCTTTACCCCCTTGATGAGCATGATCTTTTCGATGAAATCACGATTTTTGTTTTCCGAAGTATTGAAAATGATCTCAAATTCATAACCACTTTCCTTGCGATTCAAGCGGGCACTGGAATAACGGATGTTCAGTTCGGTCAGCACCTGGCGGACATCGACCAGCAGGGACGCTTTTTCTTCAGTGCTGATCAAGTAGATGTAATTCTGCTTCTGCTTTTCCAGGTAGGCCTGCAGAAATTTGAACACGGTCAGCACCAGGACCACAAAAATCGTAACCAGGAAGGCCACCAGGTAAAAACCGCTGCCCACGGCGATGCCGATGGCGGCCACGGTCCAGATGGTGGCCGCGGTGGTCAGGCCGTGAACGGCGAAACGGGCCTGGATGATGGCCCCTGCCCCCAGGAAACCAATGCCGGAAACGATCTGCGCCGTCAAACGGGCGGGATCTGCGGTCTTGCTCAAAGCGGCGATCTTAAAGGAGAGAATGGTGATTAGCGCACTGCCGATGGCGATCAGTATGTTGGTGCGCAGGCCGGCTTCCTTGTGCGACAGCTCCCTTTCCAAACCAATGATCCCACCCAGCATAGCCGCCAGCAGGATCTTCAATATGATATCGATTTCCATGGTTTCACCTCAACCAAAAGGCGATTAAAAAAACAACCAGCAAAAACAAGGTGTAAAGTGCAAAGTAGGGATTCTTCAGCATTTTTTCAGGTTCCTCCGCCGCATCACGGTCCTGGACGGATTTGTAAATGAAAAAGATCAGGTAGAAAACAATGAATGGCAGGGCGAATAAAAATGTTTTCAAGTTCAACTGCAGTGAGAAAATAATGAACATGGCCAGAAAAAGCAGGGCGTTGGCGGCCATGAAGGATATCAAGCCGCTGATGCTGTAGCGGCTGAGCGACAGGCGGTAGGCCGACGATTCCTCGGCAGTCAGAAATTTTTTTTCGGCAACCCTCTTGCCGACCATCAGGAAATTACCGAAAGCCCACCACGCCGCCAGCAAGCTTAGCGGCGGGAATCCGGCCTCCAGCACATACCAGCCTATCAGGAAACGGATCGGATTGTTCGCCGATTCCAGCGTGGAATCGAGATAAGGGATATCTTTGCAGCGCAGCGGCTGCACATTATATAGAATTCCGGCCAGCAGTAGGGCGGCTAGGCTGAAAACGAAAGGCAGGCGAAACTTGAAATACGCAATCCCCAAGGCGCTTGCCGCAAGCAAAGCCCAGCAAGTGAGCAGCAATGGAACGCTGATCTCGTTGCCGACCAACGGGCGGTGTTTTTTCCCCGGATGAAAGGCGTCAAAAGGCGCGTCGGTGATCTCGTTGATGATGTAATTGGCCGTGGAAACCATCCAGGTCAAAACGAATGCTAGAATGATCTTCAGCGGTAGAAACGGGGACAGGGCGCTGCGCAGCCAGTCGGGATGGACCAAAAAAACGGCAGCGGAACCTATGATGATTGCCGTGCTGCGGGGCCAGCGGTCCAGCCGCAGCGAAGCGATATACAGGCTACTTTTCTTTCTTTTTGGCATAGATTTCCCAGGAATCCAACAGTTGTAGTTTCAAGTGTAGCTTTTTCAGCCGTGTTTGTAAAGCCTTTATTTTCAAGAAGGGCAGCAAACGGGTCAACAGGTAGTAGGCGGAAAAATTCCAGGCGAACCTTTTGCGCAAGACGATCTCAAAACCGTGTTTTTCCAAAAGCCAAACCAGGGAACGGCTGTTGAAAAAATTGAGATGGGCGACACGGTAATGCCACCAGCGGCCGCCCATAATCCTGGCCGCCAGGCTGCCTATATCGGGAGTGACAATGACCAGCATGGCGCCCGGAGCCAGAAAACCGCTCAGAACCTTTAAAAAAGTATCGGGATTGGTTACATGTTCCAGCACGTCGAGCAAAGTGATGACCGTGAATTTTTCGTTGGCGCTGAATTGCTCCACCGTACCGCAAAACAATTTCAGGCCGTATAGCCTCTCGGCGTCAGCGACCAGCGCCACGGATGGTTCGATGCCCTCAACCCGATAGCCCGCTGCCCGGGCCAAGTTCAAAAAAATGCCGCTGGCCGCTCCGACATCCAGAAGCAGAGAGCCAGGTAGCGCGTGCGGGAGCAGTCTCTTTAAAATAGTCGAAAAATTCCGGCCGCGGCCCTCGTTTTCCTGGCTATACTCTTCGTCGGCCAAGTTCGCGTAAAACTCGGCGATGGTTTCTTGGGCCGGGCACGGATTGGCAAAAACAAAACCGCAGCGCCGGCAGGAAAAAAATGTCCAGCGCAAGCCGTAGTGGCTGTCGGTGATCTTGAAATCAGCGGCGCTGATCTTTTGCGGAGCAACCGTCCCTTTTATAAAAAGCGAGATTTGCGGACTTTGGCAGAGGGGGCAACTGTCAATGGACTGGAGCCGGATCATGATTTTTACGATTTATCGGGAACCGTCTCCGCGCCCGGCGCAGCGCAACGTTCGGGAAAGAATTTCCTCAGCCAGAAATCGAGGGCCGCTTTTCTGAATTCGGTCGCTTTGATGCCGCGTACGCCGTGGCGCTCGCCCGGATAAACCATGAGTTCGGCTGTTTTCCCCAGGTCCAACAAGCCGTTCAGCAATAGCAAGGTGTTCTGCATGTGGACGTTGTCGTCCATGCTGCCGTGGGTCAAACGCAGGCCGCCGCGGTAGGTCGGCAGATGCGTAAGCACCGAGGCTTGACGGTAACCTTCGGGATTCTCCGTCGGCAGGTCCATAAATTTTTCGGTGTAGACCGAGTCGTACAGGGACCAGTCGCTGACCGCGAAGTCAGCAATGCCGCAGGCGAACGAATCGGGAGCCGCGGCCAGGGCCAGGGCGGCGACATAGCCGCCGTAGCTGCCGCCGCTAATGCCGATCTTTTTACCGTCGACAAAAGGCAAACCGCGCAGATAAGCGGTCGCGCTGCTGTAATCGGCGATCTCCCATTTTCCCAGGCAGCGGTGCATGGCTGCCATCCCTTGCTTGCCGAAATGGCCCGAACCGCGGTGATCTACTTTCAGCACGATGATCCCCTGCTGGGCCAGGAAATAATCATCCAGGCGGCGGGGGAAAACGTCTTTTGCCGAACGGCGGCCCGGGCCGCCGTAAACGGACAATACGACCGGATATTGTTTTTCGGCATTAAAATCGGGAGGCAGGTACCAGACGGCCGGTAATTGCAGGCCGTCGGCGGTCGGGATTTTGAACATCTCCACCTTGCCCAGGGCGACGCGCCGCAAAGCGGGAGTGGCGCTTTCGCCCAAGCGGCGCAGCACGCCGCCGTCGCGGGTACACAGTCGCAATATTGCTGGTTGCTGCAGGGACGAAAAGCGGTCGAGAAAATAAGAACCCGCCTTGGAAAAGGTCACGCCGTGAGTGCCGTCGAGCCTAGTCAGGCGCTGGGGGGAGGCGCCAATGAAGGACACCCGGTAAAGATCGGTCCGGGTCGAATCCTCCTTGTCGGCGCTGACAAATGCCAGCCTTTTTTTTTCATCCACGAATTCGATCCGGCTCACTGACCACTTGCCGCTGGTGATCATCTTTTCCATGCCGTTGGCGTACACACGGTACAGGTGATTCCAGCCGCTCTTGCTGCTGAGCAGCAGAAAACCTCCGCCCGCCAATGGTTGAAAATCACCGGAACCCAGGAAATCTACCCAGGCCTTTTGTTTTTCGCGATAGACCCGGCGCAGTTTTTTATCGGTTAGTGTGTATTCATAGACGTGCAATTCATCCTGACCGCGATTCAGCCACTGCAGAAAAAAACTTTTTCCGTCCGGGGTCCAATCCAGAAATGTAAGGTAATGGTCGACTTTCGCCGGGAAAGCGATCCAGTCCGTATGACGGCCGGCCAGGTCGATCACGCCTATTTTTACAACCGGATTGGGAAAACCGGGTTTGGGATAGCGTTGCATTTCCAGGCGGCCATAGGTCCCGGCGGCATCGAAGAGCGGGAACTGCGGCACCCGACTCTGGTCAAAACGCAGGAAAGCGATCCTGCTGCCGTCGGGGCTCCAGTTGAAGGCCCGGTAGCGGCTGCTTCGGCCCAGAATCTCCTCATAATAGACCCAGGAGGCGTAGCCATTGAGGATCTCCTCGCTGCCGTCAAAGGTCAATTGTCCGGGAACGCCAGCGACTGTGTCGCAGACGAACAGGTTGCCGCCTGCCGTATAGGCCAGGAAACGGCCATCAGGAGAAAAGGTGGGATTTTCTTCAGCCGCCGCCGTGGCGGTGATGCGGCGGATGGTTCCCGATTTTTTTTGGAATAAATAAATATCGTCCGCGTCGAGAAATGCCAGTTGGGAATAATCGGCAGTATGGTCGTCGGGTTTGAGAAAGTTCAGGTTCGCCGGCCTCTTCATTTTGAGCGCCTGGGGGTCAAGCAGGACCTGCGATCGGCCGCTGCGGGCATTGACCAGGAATACTTTCCCTGCGCGTGTTTCAAGGAATCGGGCGTCATCGAACCAGCCGGATATGACCGGCAGGGTCCGCAGCAGCGCATCGCCCTTGTTGAGATAAACCTGTTCAGAAGTCAATTTTTCCAATTCCGCGGCGTTCAGGCTGAAGATACAAACCAGCAGGAGAAACAGCACTCTCTTCATGTGGCCTCCATAAAATATTTTTCAGTTCGAATATTCAGAAAACACACCGTCGCAGCGGCAGCGTCTCATCAGATGACAAAGCCATCGGGGATTTCCATGTCTTTGGGAATAACGGTGATGCCATCCACGATGTTATATCGGTCATGGGAGAAATTCATCAGACCTTTTTCGTTCAATATGCGCACCTGGTCGCCGATGCGCACATTCTTGTCCAATATGGCATTGCGGATGTTGCAATTCTGCCCTACACCGACATGGCAGCGCCGGCGCTTGGTATTCTCCGCTTTCTCTTCTAAACTCTCATAGAAATCGGCACCCATCATGACCACCCTTTCCAGGTAGGTATTGGCGCGAATAAGCGAGCGTGTGCCGATGATGGTGTTGCTCAATTTGCTGCCTTCAATGATCGAACCGTCGGAGATCAGTGAGTAATGGACGTCGCAGTGTTCTATCTTGCTGCCGGGCAAAAAACGTTTGCGGGTGAAGATCGGGGTGTTTTCATTGTAAAAATCGAAATGCGGGATAGGGTTGGCGAAATCCAGGTTGGCTTCGAAAAAGGCCTTGATGGTTCCGATGTCTTCCCAGTAGTCGGTAAACACATAAGCGAACACCTGGCTTTCGGCCAGGGCGTCGGGGATGACCTCGCGCCCGAAGTCCTCCTTGACATTGTGTTCCAGAAGATCGATCAAAACATCCTTTTTAAAGATGTAAATGCCCATGGAAGCGATATAATTCAGATTATTCTCCTTGATGTCCAGGTAGGTGTTCGGCGTGAACAGTTCATCAAGCTGGGCATTTTCCTTGGGTTTTTCCACAAATTTTACAATACGCAGATGGTCGTTGATCTGCAAAATGCCGAAATCCCCGGCTTGTTCCCGCAAAACCGGTTTGACGGCGATAGTAATATCGGCATTTTTTTCCTTATGATAATTCATGAAATCAAGCAGATTGATGCGGTACAACTGGTCGCCGGAGAGCACCACCACGTGTTCGACTTTTTGGTGCTTGATATAATGTAAGTTTTTGCGCACGGCATCGGCCGTGCCCTGATACCAGTTAGAATCCTCGATGGTCTGTTGGGCGGCGAGTATTTGCAAAAAACCATCCGAAAAGCCATCGAAACGGTAAGATTGCGAGATATGACGATGCAGGGAAGCGGTATTGAATTGGGTCAAAACCATGATTTTCCTGATGTTCCAATGCAGGCAGTTGGATATGGGAATGTCGATGAGGCGAAATTTTCCGCCGATTGGGACCGCCGGTTTGGCCCGGAACTTGGTCAGGGGATACAGCCGGGTGCCCCGGCCGCCTCCCAGTATCACAGCCAGTACATTTTTCATAGTTCAATAATAAATTTTGAATGAATGAATGTCAAGCCGATTACTAAGAGACAAGTGACGAGTAACGAGTGACGAAGAACCACAATATATCGATCTATTGCTATTAATTCTTTCTCTTTCTAATCACTAGTCACTTGTTACTTGTCACTGATCTTATATCTCCTCGAGCTGGCCCCCGTGCAAAAGATATCTCCTGTCGGTCAATGCCGCCAGCTGCGGGTTGTGGGTGGCGATGACGGAGCTGAGTCCGCGTTCACGGATCATGCGCTTAAACACGGCAAATACACTTTCCCCGGTTTTCCAATCCAAACTGCCGGTGGGCTCGTCTGCCAGCAGCAGCCGCGGACTGTTGACCAGGCTGCGGGCGATAGCCGCGCGCTGCTTCTCGCCCCCGGACAACTGGTAAGGCATGGCTTCGAGTTTGTCATGCAGGCCGACTTCGCCAAGCAGCCTTTGAGCGGCGGCAAAAGCCGGTTCACGATTAAACTGTTGGATCAATGCGGGTGATGCCACATTTTCACTGACCGTCAGTTCGGGCATCAGGTAATGGAATTGAAAAACGAAGCCGATGTCGCGGTTGCGATAAACGGCCAGCCGCTTGCGGTTGAAAGCGCCGATGTCCTGTCCGGCAAAGCGCACCTGGCCGCGGTCGGGAGAATCCAGGGAACCCAGCAGGTGCAGCAGAGTGCTTTTCCCGGAACCCGAGGCACCGGTGATGGCCACTACGCTCCCCTGCTCCACGCGCAGATTGAGGTTCTGCAAAATGACCAGCTTTTTTTTGTCTGGTTGGGTGAAACTCTTCTCAATATCCAGTGCTTCCAGAACAATATCCGCCATACTTCCTCCCGGTCAACGTCCGCTTGGCAAAACCGCTACCACGGTATGCAAATGCGACCGCCAGTATTCGTTCAGCGTCTCAAACCTGACCCAGCCAGCCGCATTGGGAGCATGGACAAAGCGATTTTTGCCGATGTAGATAGCCGAATGCCAAATTTTTTTCAGTTTAAAAACCAAAATATCCCCCGCAGCGGCGTATTTCAACTTGATGGTGCTTTTGATCCGGGCCTGTTCGCGGGCACTGCGCGGCAAGCGGATGCCAAAACAATCGTAAACGTAGAAAACCAGGCCGCTGCAGTCAAAGCCGTCGATGTCGCTGCCGCCGTGCACGTAGGGGATACCTGCCAGGTTTTGGGCCAGGCCGACTATCTGTCGGCGCAGGACATTCCGGGCTTGCGGTTCGGTCATGATCGCGCAAGCAGAAAAGGCCAGCAGCAAAATAATGGAGAAATAAAACTGGTTTTTCACTTGTCTCCGGCGTGCCCGGATATTGTTCATTTGACATGTCCTTTGTCGGTCGGGATAATGAATTTGCGAAAGGGGGGACTCGAACCCCCAGGCCTCGCGGCATCAGATCCTAAGTCTGACGTGTCTGCCAATTCCACCACTTTCGCGCCCGCTTGAAGCGAAAATATCATTATTCACCGGGGTTGTCAAATCACAGCCACGCCTCTGTTCCGGCCCGAGAATGAGAAACATGCAGGCAATTTGACAAAAAAAAAGCGATTTGTTATGGTTATTACAAATCATTTTAGGGAGGTCAGGATGTCAAATAAAATATTCCGGTTTAACAGAACCTTATTGGGCCCTTTCCTGGTTCTCTGCCTGCTCTGCGTCTTCTGGCAAACTGGATGCGGAATGCAGACCCAGGAGATCAAAAAAGAAACCGGCAAGCTGGAAAAGATCAAGGCCGCCGGCAAGATCGTGGTCGGCACCAGCAGCGATTATCCGCCCTACGAATTCCACCTGCTCCCCGAACTTGAAAGCGAGATGGTCGGCATCGATATCGACATCGCCGAAGCCATCGCCGCCAACTTGAATGTCAAGCTGGAGATCCGGGACATTGTTTTCAGCAAACTGTTCGATGAGTTGATCGCCGAGCGCATCGACCTGGCTCTGGCCGGGCTGAGTCCCACCGCAAGCCGCAAGCAGGTCGCCGATTTTTCCATCCCCTATTACCAGGCCATCCAGAACATGTTGATCCGGGCCGCGGACAAGGACAGGATCAAACTGTTGGAAGACCTGCGCGGCAAGGTGGTAGGAACGCAGAAAGGGTCGATCCAGGAAGACATGGCCCGCAAATCGATCGACGGTGCCACCTTTTTCTTTCACGAGAGCATCACCGAGTTAATCAACGCCCTGCGCCAGCAGAAGCTCGACGCCGTCATTTTGGAAAAGCCAGTGGCCGATGCCTACGTTTCCATAAACAAGGACCTGATAAACCTGGAGTGCAGTACCGACTCCGTGCCCCTGGGCTCAGCCATCGCCGTGAAAAAAGGCGACATCGACCTTTTGGAGCGGCTCAACCAAATCCTGGCTGATTTGATTAGGGAAAACAAGATCACCGAATTCGTCCAGGACGCCAAGGTACTCACTGACAAGATATAGAAATTTTTAAATCGACGCCTGCCGCTGAAAATCGGGTTTGATTTTAAAAATGCTTTCAACCGCAAGCCAACAAAACGGGATTTCATTAAGGAGCGCAGCCCAGCATGATCAGCCTGCAGAACATCGGCCTGACATACAACGACAAAATTATTTTCGAGAGAATTTCCTGGCTGATCACGGAAAGGAGCCGCATCGGCCTGGTCGGCGACAACGGCGCCGGCAAAACCACACTGTTCAGGGCCATCAAAGGTGGAACCTCCCTGGACGACGGGATGATCGAGATCGCCAAGAACAGGCGCATCGGCTACCTGCCCCAGGACATGGTCGAGCTGGAACCCCTGCCGGTCATGGAGTACCTGAAACGGAAAACTGGCCATGAACTGCTGGAAAAAAACATCCAGAATTACCAGGACAAGATCGCCGGCGGCGACCACCGCGAGGCCGGCTTTGCCGCCGATCTGAAAAAATACGACGCAGCGGCTGAAGCGTTCCTGGTCCGGGACGGCTACGGCTTTGAAGCCCGGGCCCGGCGCATCCTCAAAGGCTTGGGTTTCCATTCCGGCGCTGATGAAAAAAACTGCTGCGATTTTTCCGGCGGCTGGAAAATGAGGATATTCCTGGCTGTCATCCTGCTGTCCGAACCGGACATCATGCTCCTGGACGAGCCTACCAACCACCTGGACACCGAAAGCATGGAATGGCTTGAAAATTACCTGAGAAATTACGGCGGCACCTTGATGGCCATTTCCCATGACCACATGTTCCTGGACAAGATGATCAGCCAGATCGCCGAACTCAATCGGGGCAAGATCACCATTTACAAGGGGAATTATTCACATTACCTCAAGGAAAAAGAGAAGAGAGCAGCCGCCCAGCAAAAGCGGCGTGAGCTGCAAAAAGCCGAGATCAAACGCATCCAGGCCTATATTGACCGTTTTCGTGCCAAAGCCAGCAAGGCTTCCGAAGTCCAAAGCCGCATCAAGCAATTGGAAAAATTTGACCTGGTCCCCGAAGGCGAAAAGACGAGAAAGGTCAATTTCCGCTTTCCGGAAGCAAAACGCAGCGGCAAGGAGGTTCTTACCGTCAGGGAATTGGGTAAAAATTATGGAAAACTAACAGTTTTTTCGAATATCAATTTCACGGTCAGCCGCGGCGAAAAGATCGCCCTTCTTGGTGTCAATGGCGCCGGAAAATCCACTCTGGCCCGTATCCTGGCCCAGAGGGAAAATCCCAGCCAAGGGTCCGTGCAATGGGGTTTTCAGGTGAAGCCGGCTTTCTTTTCCCAGGAAAGCCAGCAGAATGTAGCCTACAGACGCACGGTCTGGCAGGAGGTACGTGATGTCGAAAGCCAAGCCAGCGACCTGGAAATGAGGAACTTGCTTGGCGCCTTCCTTTTCTCCGGAGACGACATCCACAAACCAGTGGCCGTGCTTTCGGGCGGAGAAAAAAGCCGCCTGGCCCTGGTCAAGATCCTGCTGCGCAACAGCAATTGCCTGATCCTGGACGAGCCGACCAACCACCTGGACGTCAAGACCAAGGACATTTTTCAAAACGCCTTGCTGCACTATTCCGGGACCATCATCCTGGTTTCCCACGACCGCTATTTTCTGGACCACCTGGTGCGGCGCGTTTTCGAGATCCGCGACGGGAGCCTGCATGAATACATAGGCAATTACTCTTATTTCATAGAGAAGCGAGACGCGGAAAGGGCTGTCGCCGCGCAATTTGAGCTTGTAGAAACAGGTTCCGCGGACGCAGCGGGGGCAGAGACGGGATCGTCCCTTCCCGGCTTTAAAAAAACGGGAAAATCCCGGGAACTGCGCCGCCTGGAAGCCGAAGCGAGGAACCAGCGCGGAAAGATCAAAAAGGGAATTGCCCGGAAACTTCATAAACTGGAAGCGGAGATATTGGAACTGGAAACCATCAAAACCCGGAACCAAGAGCTGTTGTGCGATCCGGAATTGTTGCAGGAATCGGTCCGCATCAAGCCGCTGATGCAGGAGTTGAACCACGCCAAACACCGCCTTGAGGAACTCTTCCGCCTTTGGGAAGAACTTATGAAGCAGCAGGAAGACCTGGACACGTCGAAGTCATGAAGCTGTTTCCAACATCTTGCCCTTATGATAAAATCTATTTTGGAGGACGCATGATCAAAAAAACATTGATGGCTCTTATGACTCTGGCGTTACTTGGAACGCAAGCGCCTGCACAGACCCCGGAAGAGCTTATCGCTGAAGGAGACGCATTGTACGCGCTGCGACAGGATCCGCTTCTGGCCGCACAATCGCTGGCCAAATACCAGGAAGCCCTGCGCCAAGCACCCGATCATTATGAAGCCCTGTGGAAAAATGCAAAGATTATGTATTATGTCGGCGACAATTCCACCGACAACAAAGAAAAACTGAAGATATTCAAGCAAGCCATGGATATCTGCAAAAAAGCTATCGCGCTCAGGCCCAACGACGTCGCAGGCCACTATTGGCTGGGTGTGCATACCGGCATGTACGGCGAAACCCGGGGTGTGCTTAAATCGCTGTTCCTGAAAGGCAGCATCATCTCGGAAATGAACAAAGCCATAGCCATCGACGGCAGCTACGAAAACGGCGGCGCCTACTGCGTCCTCGGGCGCTTGTATTTCAAAGTGCCCGGCCTTTTCGGCGGCAGTAATAAGAAGTCGCGCCTGAACCTGGAAAAGTGCCGGCAGATCGCCCCAAAAAATTCGGTGAACCTGCTGTTTCTGGCCGAGACCTACTGGGCTTTGGACGAGGAAAAGTTGGCTGTCCAGACATTGCAAGAACTTTTAAGCATGGAACCCGATCCGCAGTTGATCCCGGAAACCGAAAAAGACAAGGTCGAAGGGCAGAAATTGCTCAAAAAATATACGAAATAAAGGATTCCCCCCTTGCAAAAAACTCGTTTTTGAGGTAAATTCAGTGATGGCAAACAAATATATCCTGGCAATCAACCCTGGATCAACCTCAACCAAGATCGCGATATTTCTTGGTGAAGAAAAAATGCTGAGCCAGAATATTTCGCACTCGGCTGATGAATTGGCACCATTTCCCAGGATCATGGACCAGCACCATTTCCGGGAAAAAGTTATCCTCGATTTTTTAAAGAAGAATGCTTTTGACGTCAACCTGCTGGCGGCCGTGGTCGGCCGGGGCGGATTGTTGAGCCCCATGGCCTCCGGTACCTACCAGGTCAACGATGAAATGATCGATTTTTTAAAAAATAACAAAATGGAGCACGCTTCCAACCTGGGGGCGTTATTGGCCAGCGATATCGCCATGATCGTCCCGGTCGACGCCTTTATTGTCGACCCGGTGGTGGTGGATGAAATGGCGGATATCGCCAGGATCACCGGTTTACCGGAGATCCGCCGCGTCAGCATTTTTCACGCCCTGAACCAGAAAGCGGCGGCCCACGAGGCGGCCAAAAAGCTCGGACGGTCCTACCAAAATTGCCGATTGATCGTCGCCCACTTGGGTGGCGGCATTTCCATAGGGGCCCATCTCAACGGCAAGGTGATCGATGTCAACAACGCCCTGAACGGCGACGGGCCTTTCGCACCCGAGCGTGCCGGTTCGCTGCCCAGCTGGAGTTTGATCCAATTGGCCACATCCGGAAAATACGACCTACTCACGCTAAAGAAAATGATCACCGGCAAAGGCGGCATCGTCGCCCATCTCAAAATCAATGACATGAGAAAAGTGGAAGAAATGGTCAAGGCCGGCGACCGCGACGCCTCTCTGATCTTCGAAGCCATGGCCTACAACGTGGCCAAGGAGATCGGCTCGCTGGCCCCGGTGTTGGAAGGGAAAATCGATGCCATCGTTCTGACCGGCGGCATCGCCTACGACCAGTATTTCGTCGAACTCATTCGCCGCCGCGTCGAATTCCTGGCCCAACTGATCGTCCTGCCCGGAGAAGATGAAATGAAGGCATTGGCCCAGGGGGCGCTGCGCGTGTTATCTGGAGAAGAAGCCCTGAAACATTGGAAATATACAGGAGGAATGAAATGAACCCGATGCGAAAGCTGAGTGAAATCGAAAACCTGGTCAAAGCAAAGAAAAATTACAAAATGGCCGTGGCTTTCGGCCAGGATGAAGACACCATCCTGGCAACCCGGCGCGCCGTGGAAGAAAAGATCATCGACGCCATCCTGATCGGCGATGAAAAAGTCATCCGCGCCATATGCGCCAAATTGAAGATCGATCCCGGCCTGTTCGAGATCGTAAATGAGCCCGACGAAAAAAAGAGTGGCGACAGGGCTGTGCGCATGATCATCGACGGCAAAGCCGACCTGCTGATGAAAGGCCTGATTTCCACGCCATATTATTTGAAACCAATCCTGAACAAGGAATACAACCTGGTGGCTAAGGACGGCGTCCTGTCGCATACGGCGATCCTGGAAATACCGACCTACGACAAGCTGCTGCTGGTCTCCGACGTGGCCATGATCCCCTACCCCGACCTGAACCAGAAAGTGCAGATGATCAATTATAACATCAAGATCGCCGCCAAGCTGGGCATCGAAAATCCCAAAGTGGCTATTCTTACGGCCAACGAAAAGGTCTCGGACAAGATGCCCTGCACCTTGGAAGCCGCGGTCATTGCCAAGATGGCCGAACGCAAACAGATCAAGGGTGCAATCGTTGACGGCCCCCTGGCCCTGGACGTGGCTATTTCCAAGCACGCCCTGGAAATCAAAGGCTTGACATCGCCGGTGGAAGGCTACGCCGACATCCTGATCATGCCCAATATCGAGGCCGGCAACATTTTTTACAAGGCCACCACCCTGCTGGCCAAGGGTATGCTGGCCGCGGTGGTCACCGGGGCTCCCTTCCCGGCCATCCTGACTTCCCGGGCCGACGACGACGATTCCAAGTACTATTCAATCGTTCTAGCTGCAGCCTTAGTCTGAATAGTACTTGGTGGACGGTAGACGGTGTACGGTCTACGGTAAAAAACCAAAACGAAATAAATACAGTATTTTTTGCTTTTATCTTCTACCGTTAATCGTTTATGGTATACAAAGTTCGTTTTAGTGCCTTGCCGTCAACCGTATACCGTAAACCGTATACCGAGTTCTATTCTTTCTCGCCCCCGAACCCCAGCGGCTTCTCTTCGTAACCGGCCGGAATTTCAAAGAATGAAGCTGGGAAATTCTTGCTGCCCAGTGAGAGGACTTCCATGGTGGTGCGGCTCTTTTCCTTGGCCCTGCCCTTCTTGTCGATGGAGGTGTTCACCGTGATCATTTTTAAGGGAAACCCCAACTCGGCCTCGGCCTTCATCTGCGTTTCGATCAGGTTGTCCAGGTCTTCCATGCCGGTCTTGAAGTCCCGGAAGCGGAAGGCTTCGGCCACTTCGGCCATGCCTTTGAACTTGGGAGTGGACCATACCTCTTTTTCGATCTTCTCATGACTCTTGCTCTTGATGATGGCGATCTTCACTTCCATGTCGTATTCCATGAGCAGCTTGCTGTGCTGGCAGGGCAAGCCCAGGATCGTTTCCATTCCGAGCTTTTCGCTGTTGAGCACCGGGTTCTTGATCTTGATCTTGACCAGCTTGCCCACCACGCCGGCCATTTGCATGATGGCGTTCAGGGGCAGCCGCGAGTAGGTCTTTTCGGCGGGGTTGACCAGATAGAGGGCGCTATCATCGGCCTTGAACAGCCAGTACGAGCCCTTCTGGAACATTTCATTCTCGTAGGCCACGCTCTCGAACACCTGCTTGACGTTGCCGCCGGCGGCATAGACCTGAGTGACGATCGTATTGCTCTGTCCCTTGGCCGCGGTCTGGGTCAAGGTCCTGGCCCGCCATTCCACTCCGGCGAATGCGACCATAGCAAAAATGAAAATAAGAAAAATCACGAAAATCGTTTTTTTCATCGGGATTCCTCCTTGGGGTTCTGGCAGCATTATATATCTTTTCAGTCGATTTGAAAATACCTTTTATGGCGAATCGTAAGGGCACGGCGCGCCGTGCCCCTACCCCAAACCCCGATGAAATCATTAATTTAACTAATCACCACGGTCTTGATATTCACAAATTCCTTGATGCCATAGCTGGACAGTTCGCGGCCAAAACCAGACATTTTGATACCCCCGAACGGCAGGCGCGGATCGGACTTAACCATGCCGTTGATATAAACCGTGCCGGCCTCGATGCGCGCCGCCAATTTTTCCGCCTGTGAATGATCCTGGGTCCATACGGAAGCACCCAGGCCGAAAGCAGTATCATTGGCGATGCGCAAGGCGTCTTCGTCGTCACGGGCGCTGATCAGGGCAGCCACGGGTCCGAACAATTCTTCTTCGTAAGCCGGCATTCCGGGCGCCACAGCGGCCAGGATCGTCGGTTGGAAATAGAAGCCCGGGCCCGTCCCCAGGCGTCCGCCCCCGGTTAGGACACGGGCACCGCAGCGGACCGATTCGGCGACCTGGCGCTCAAGCTCAAGCAGCAGGTCTTCCCGGGCCAAGGGTCCCAGGTCATTGCTTTTGTCGAAGGGGTCGCCGGTCTTCAGCGCGGAAACGGCGGCAACAAATTCGCTTTTAAAACGGTCGCATATGACGTCCACGACGATGAAGCGCTTGGCGGCGATGCAGCTCTGACCATTGTTGATCATGCGCGAACTGACGGCCGCGGCCACGCAGGGTTTCAGCTGAGCGTCGGCCAGGACGATGAAAGGATCGCTGCCGCCCAGTTCCAGGACGACTTTTTTCAGGTTCCTGCCGGCCGCAGCGGCCACTTCCCTGCCGGCCCGGTCACTGCCGGTCAAGGTCACGGCCCGCACCAGAGGATGGGCGACCAGCGCCTCGACCTGGGCTGAGCCGATGTGCAGGGTGGTAAAGGCTTGCTCGGGAAAACCGGCGCGGCGGAAAATTTCTTCGATGGCCGCGGCACAGCCCTGCACGTTAGCGGCGTGCTTGAGCAGACAGACGTTTCCTGCCATCAAAGCCGGAGCGGCAAAACGGAAAACCTGCCAGAAGGGGAAATTCCAGGGCATGACCGCCAGTACCGTTCCCAAGGGATCGAAACGGACATAAGCGGCATGGGCGTCGGTCGCTATATTTTCGGGAGCGAGCATGGCTTCAGCGTTCTCGGCGTAATATACGCAGACCAGGGCGCATTTTTCAATTTCCGCCTGTGCCTGCAGGATGGGTTTGCCCATCTCCCTGCTCATCAGATCGGCCAAAGCTTTCATTTGCGAGCGCAGCAGTTCGGCCGCACCCAGCAGCAGCTGGGTGCGTTCGGCGAATCCGCTCTGCCGCCATGCGCCGAATGCCTGGTAGGCCCTTACTACAGATATTTCAACCTGGTCCGCGGTGTGTTCTTCATAACTTTCCAGCAACTCTCCCGTGGCGGGGTTGATCGATCGCAAGGGCATGAATTTCTCCTTCGGGCTCGTAGCCGATGTTCCATTGTAAATGAGCCAATCGGAAATTTCAAATGCAATATGGATGAAGTTCGATGTTCGATGTAAAAAGAAGAAAATCTCTCCCCCAATCGCCTTTGACATAAACTCCTGCCTTTGGTATAAGTGGGATTCAAGCTAAAAAACATTCGGCATGCACTGAGCTAACCCGGATATCTCACAAAAATAAAGGTGCATCGGCTGCGGAACCCTGATATAATAAGCTTTTGCGAGCAATATACAGGAGCAACCGATGCAGACAGAGTGTAACTCACAACCGATACTTTTTCAAGAGCTGGGGCGAA
>JAHIKI010000084.1 GCA_018897435.1 Acidobacteriota bacterium
TACGATGTCTCCCGTTTCGTCGACCCGGGCTGCATCCCTCCCGAGGAAGGTCGGTTCAGCATCGCTGTTCCCGAGGAAGAAGGGTTCCCCACCATTCTCGAAGACCTGGAAAAACTCCTTGGCAACGACCCTTTGGACCGGGCCATTTTTCTTTTTCACTCCCCCCCATACCAAACCCGCCTGGACCGGGCGGCGCTAGACGGCCGCCAGGTCGACAACGCACCCTTGGATGTCCATGTGGGCAGTATTGCCATCAGGCGCTTCATCGAAGCCCGTCAGCCCCTGGTTACCCTGCACGGTCATGTGCACGAATCGGCCCGCTTGACCGGATCCTGGCAGGAAAAGATCGGCCGGACATTTTGCTTTTCAGCGGCCCACGATGGGCCTGAATTGGCAGTCGTTTTTTTTGATCCCCAGGATCCCAGCCAAGCGATTCGCAGGCTGCTCTGATATTATTCGCTTATTGTGCTTTAAGGGTCAAGGGCCGGGCCGCATCGGTGACCGCCCCGATTTTTACCGCGTAGCTGGTTTTTTTGGCAATATCCTCATCGGTCAACAGGTGGTAATCGAGCAAACCGTCGGACTGGTATCCGGTCCGGGAAAAATTAATTTCGGCAAGACACAGGCTCCAGCCTTCCAGCCATAGAATCAGCTGCTGCTTTTGCTTTTCAGAACCCTGAAAATGGATCAGGAGATCGATGTCGCTCCCGGGGCCGGCCGTGGCGTTCTTGGTGCTGCCGAACACGTACATGGCCTTGACGCCAAAACGAGTACCATCCACTTGATCGGCCATTCTTTCGGCCATGCGCAGGCGCCAGTGCCAATGATCGTCGCTGGCGGCTTCAACAGGCCCCTTTTTGTCTTGGGCAAGATCGGAAACCGAGTCCGGTGTAGCCAGGAAACCAAGAGCCTCCCCAAGGTCAGCGTTCATTAATACTCGCAAAACCTTCCCGCCCGTGATCTGGGGAACGTCGATTACATGGATCGTATCGGCCAGGGCGGCAAATTCAGGCAGGATATCGGGCAAATAGTTTTGTGAATCAAGGAGAAATTTTTCATTGAATTCTATGCCCGGATCATCGGGATATAAGGGGATGTAACGTATCGATGCTTCAACCAGGTCCTGGAAAAAATGGGTGCCGAATGACAATTCCGGTACATAGTTGCCCTTTTTTCGCGCTATTTCAATTAAAGCAGCGGTATTGTTGAAATCTGAATATGTAACCGGAACTCCCAATTTGATGTCACCGCGGCTGCCCCAGCGGCCCGGTCCCATCAGTATGAACTGACGCTTGGGAAGCAAACTGTTGAGTTTGCCGACCGCCCGCCCGATCTCCAGCATCTCCTCGTTTTTTTCCAATTGGCTGTACTTTTCGGGATCGACATAAACAATATGCGTGATGTCCGGCAATTTGCCGTTGGAAATGTAGCGGTTGGCCGAAAAAACAATGCGTTCCTGGGCGATATCCTTGGGTATGGGGCTGGCCACGTTCCCGGCCGTTGAACTTTGCGGCCGGCATTGGAGCAGATACAGATTTTTTCCATCCGAGGCGAACTCGATATCCACCGGGGTACCCATTTTCTCCTGCAATGTTGTAAGCATGGTCTGCAGTTGTTTGACAAACGGAGTGCGGGAGATCAGGCCTTCGAAAGTAACGAACAGATTTTGCTTGTCGAAATCGAGGTTGATGGCCGAAGGGGGATAAATATGGTCATCTTCGTAAATGGAGACAATTTTGTTGATATTGGGGTATTCGCTGCCGCATTCCTTCAGCAGGGCCGGGATTTCCTTGGTTTCAAAAGTGCAGGTTTTCAGGTTGATGACATCGATGCGCTTGGGAGAATAGCGCATGGTATCTTCGGCGGTAACGTTGACGCGCAGGTTGGGAATTCCTGGGGATATCAATATCGGGTAATCGTCGCTTACCCGGTCCACGGCCCGGGTGCCCAGGCCGGGAACGATCCGGGCCAGACCATCTTCTCTCTTGATCCGCGGCGACCAGCGGAACTCATTGTTGCTGAAGGCGACCCCGGCAAAAGCCGGGAAAAAGTAGTCACCGACCTTTTCTCCCACCACTTCCTGGATCATGATGCCCATTTCTTCATGGAAATCCAGGAGACCCCTTTCCACGCGGTATTCGATCGGATCGGGACTAAATATGGACGCGTAGACCTCGGCGATGGCATCGGTCAAAGCCTCCAGTTTTTCACCCTTGCTTCCCTGATTGGCCAGGAAAAGGCTTTTGTACTTGCCGGAAAAAGCGGTTCCCATGCGGTCTTCAAGGAGACTTGAACTGCGTACGATCAAGGGCTTGTCGCCCAGGTCATCCAGGGCGACCGACAAGCCCTTTATTATTTCGGGCGGGAAATGAGAGTTCTTTAAAAGTTGGATCACATTTTGATATTCGAGGCGGATCTGGTCGATTTCCTTGTATTTTTGTTCGACCACCTCCTCTAAATTGTTGTAATCAAGAAAGTGCTGGGTAGTGTCGGTGGAGATGTACCAGGTTTTGGGAAATTTCAGATTTGCCAGAGCCTCTGAATGCTCGCCTGGCTTGGTCAATATTTGCTGGGCCAGAAACAAACCGGCGCTTTTTCCGCCCAAGCGTCCGTAACCGTTAAGAGGGTATATGATCTTTTGAATTAAGTCGTAATAATGGCGCACCTCAATGTGGTTTTTGGCCATGGTGATGAATTCCAATTGATCCGAAAAAAAGCGGCGGATAAGCGATACGCGCAGCCCTTTTTCCGTGGGTTCCGACAGGTCGTAATTGCCCCCGGTAATATAGTGGAATTGGGTTATGACGTTGATGATGTCGGCCAAAGGCAGATCGATGTTGTTGATGGTTCTTATCAGAAAACTGGCCTTCTCTTCTTGGATCCATTTCTGCAGGCGGGTCAGTATTTCCTGTTCGCTGAGATATTTGGCGGCGATTTTAAAAGTTTCGTCCCCCAGGGCCAGCGTTTCCAATTGTGATTTCTTTTGACTGGGCCGGTTGACATCGTCGCTCATTTCGGTCTGGCTAGCAACCTGGTCCCTGCTCAGCGTCTTCAGCAATTCTTTGGCTTCCTTTACGCCGTTCCAGAAGAGATAATAGATCATTTTCCGGCCCAAGTGGAAATAGAGATTCTGGTCGGTATTGCGTAACAGATCAATGATCACCATCCACTCTTTCTTGTTTTTTTCACTGAGGTCTTTTTGCGCCGTTTTCCAGTCCTTGGAAACCTGTTCCAGTTTCAAATGCAGGATGGTGCGGCCGATGCGCTCAGCGATGGTGTTGAGCAGTTTGTGTTCATCTTTGAGGAAATAACTGTTTTCCGTTTGCGGGACCTCTTTTGTATATGAAACCTCAATACTGCCGGCGATACTGTCTTCGACTTTGATGGGGACGCTTTGGATTCGCGTGGAAGGTTGAAAATTCGGACTTTGCTGGGTTATGCCATCGTAAATTATTTTGACCTGGCAAATATCTGAAAATTGGTATCCGGAAGGGATGGTTTGGATGATTTGGGTGAAGATCTCATCCAGGGGCAAGTGGGTCTTGGTCAGCAGTTCTTCGATCTGGTAAAGACAATTCAATTCCTTGGCCCTTTCCCGCATATCGTTGAGTAATTTGTCGATCGAATTTTGCTGATCCGCCATTTTAATTGCCTCCCTTGCCCCTAAAGAAACAGGGGGTGCTTTTGCCACACCCCTGCTTAACCTAACAATTAATTATACCCAGCCTCTCAGCTTGCATGCTTCGGCGACGCGGGAAACGGCGATCATGTAGGCAGCGTCGCGCATGAAAACTTTTTTCTTCACGGCCAAGCCGTACACCGCGTGGAAAGCCGAGGTCATGATGTTGTCCAGCTTGCTCAGGACCTCTTCCTTGGTCCAGAAGTAGTTCATGTTGCACTGGACCTGTTCAAAATAGCTGCAGGTGACCCCGCCAGCATTGGCCAGGAAATCGGGGATGATAAAAATGTTTCTCTTCTTTAAAATCTGGTCGGCTTCGGGAGTGGTCGGGCCATTGGCCCCTTCGGCGATTATTTTCACTTTGGCAGAGATTCTTTCGACCGTTTCGGCATTGATCTGATTCTCCAGGGCGCAAGGGATAAGAATGTCTACTTCCTGCTGAATCCAGGCTTCGGCGTCGGCCACTTCGTAGCCCAGCTCCATGGCTTTGCCCTTGTCGATGCCGCCGAACTTGTCGGTGATGCTGAGCAGCTGGTCAAGATCGATGCCGCTTTTTTTTATGAATGAATAGGACTTGTTTTCCTTCTGGTCCCAGCAGGAAACGCAAACCGCTTTGCCGCCGTATTCCTGGTACAGCTTGACGGCGTATTGCGAAACATTGCCGAATCCCTGGAAAGAAGCGCTGGTGGTCTTGATGTCTATGCCCAATTCATTCAGGGCTTCGCGCAGGGTGTAAACGACACCGAATCCGGTGGCTTCGGTGCGGCCCAGGGAGCCGCCCATGCCGACCGGTTTGCCGGTGATGAAGCCGGGGTATTTGGCTCCGGTCAGTTTTTCATATTCGTCCATCATCCAGATCATGTGCTGGGCATTGGTCATGACATCGGGAGCCGGGATATCCAGCAGCGGGCCGACATTACGGGCGATTTGCCTGACCCAGCCGCGGCAGATCTGCTCCTGCTCGCGCATGGACAGGTTGTGGGGATCGCAAATAACCCCGCCCTTGCCGCCGCCGAGCGGAATGTCGACCACGGCGCACTTCCAGGTCATCCAGGTGGCCAGGGCTTTGACCGTATCAATGGTCTCCTGGGGGTGGAAGCGGATGCCGCCCTTGCAGGGACCGCGGGAATCGTTGTGCTGCACGCGGAAACCTTGAAAGATCTTGACCGTCCCGTCGTCCATTTTGACCGGGATGGAAAAGTGATATTCTCTCAGCGGGTTTCTCAACAGGTCTCTGGTTGCCTGATCCAGGTCCAGTTTCTCGGCAACATTATCGAATTGTTGCTGGGCCATTTTGAAAGCGTTGAATGATTTGTCAGCCATAGCGCATACCTCCTTTTTGTAGTTACTTTGGCTAAACCATATTTTATCATGTTTGGCCGATTCTTGTAAATAGTTTACTTTGTAACAATTAAATTTAAACAGCGCCCCATTTAGCAGTTGGCCGCCCTCAGTTGAACTCGAATTTTTCTTTTTTAAATTCGATATGCACGGTTGAATTGGGCAGCAGCCGGCCTTCCAGGATCATGATGGAAAGCTTGTCCTGGATCTCCTGCTGAATGACGCGGCGCAGCGGCCTGGCGCCCAGCGAGGGATGAAAACCGGTCTCGGCCAGCCGGGTCAGGGCCGCCTGCGAAATGGTCATGGCGATCTTCTGGGTGGCCAGCAGCCGGCGCAGGTGTTCGATCTGCAGTTTGGCGATCTCCTGGATGTTCTCGGGTGTCAGGGACTTGAAGGTGATGATCTCGTCGATGCGGTTCAAAAATTCCGGTTTGAAATATTGGAAAAGCAATTCGTTCAATTTGCTCTTCATTTCCTGGTAATCTCTATGTGCCTGGATGATCTCCGAGCCCAGGTTGGAGGTCATGATGATGATGGTGTTGGTGAAATTGACGGTTTTGCCCTTGCCGTCGGTCAGCCGGCCGTCTTCCAGTATCTGCAGCAGGATATTGAACACATCGCTGTGCGCTTTTTCGATCTCGTCGAGCAGGATCAAAGAATAAGGCTTTCTTTTGATCGTCTCGGTCAGCTGGCCGCCCTCATCATAACCGATATAACCGGGAGGGGCGCCGATCAATTTGGCCACAGAATGCTTTTCCATGTATTCGGACATGTCGACGCGCACCATGGCCTTTTCGCTGTTGAAAATGAAGTCGCTCAACGTTTTGGCCAGTTCGGTCTTGCCCACCCCGGTGGGCCCCAGGAAAATAAAGGAGCCCAGGGGGCGGTGTGGGTCCTGCAGCCCGGCCCGGGAGCGGCGCAATATGCGCGAAACCGCTTCCACGGCTTCATCCTGGCCGACCACCCGCTTTTTCAATATGGTTTCCATTTCGAGCAGCTTCTGTTTCTCGCCGCCCAGCAGCTTGCTGACCGGAATGCCCGTCCACTTGGAGACGACTTCGGCGATATCCTCCTCGGTGATCTCCTCGGTCAGGATCTTCTTTTCCTTTTGCAGCAGGGAAAGCTTTTTCTGGACTGTCTCGCTCTCTTTGCCGTTTTCGGGCAGTTTGCCATACTGGATCTGCGAGGCAAGTTCGTAATCGTTGCGCCTTTCGGCGTCCTGCTGCTGGAGACGAAGCTTGTCGGCTTCTTCTTTCAGGTCGCGCAGCCGGTGCAGCAGGTCTTTTTCCTTTTGCCAATGGCCGCGTATCTTGTCGCGTTTGATCTTCAGCGAGTCGAGATCGTCCAGCAACGCCTTCAACTTCTCTTTTGCGTCCCGGCTGTCCTCTTTTTTCAAAGCCTGGCGCTCGATTTCAAGTTGGGTAATCCGGCGTTCCAATTCATCCAGTTCCTCGGGCAGCGAATCCATTTCGATGCGCAGTTTTGCCGAGGATTCATCGATAAGGTCAATGGCTTTGTCGGGGAGGAAACGGTCGGTAATATAGCGATGGGACAGGGTGGCTGCGGCGATCAGGGCTGCGTCGGTGATCTTGATGCCGTGGTGAATTTCGTACTTTTCCTTCAGACCCCTGAGTATGGAAATGGTTTCCTCCACCGAGGGTTCCTTGATTAGTACAGGCTGGAAGCGCCTTTCCAGGGCCGGGTCCTTTTCAATGTATTTTTTGTATTCGTTCAGGGTTGTGGCGCCGATCGCCCGTAACTGGCCGCGGGCCAGGGCGGGTTTGAGCATATTGGAAGCGTCTACGGACCCTTCAGCTGCTCCGGCACCGATGATGGTATGCAGCTCATCGATAAAAAGGATGATTTGGCCATCCGACTCGGTTACTTCTTTAATTACGGCTTTCAACCGCTCCTCGAATTCACCCCGGTACTTGGCCCCGGCCAGAAGCGAACCGACATCCAAGGTGATTATTTTTTTATCTTTAAGCATTTCCGGAACGTCACCCTGAATAATCCGCAAAGCTAATCCTTCGGCAATGGCTGTTTTGCCCACGCCGGCTTCGCCGATCAGGACCGGGTTGTTCTTGGTGCGGCGTACCAGCACCTGCATCACGCGGCGGATTTCTTCGTCACGTCCGATGACCGGGTCCAATTTCCCTTCCCGTGCCAGCTGCACCAGGTCACGGCCGTAACGCTTCAAGGCCTGGAACTTCTCTTCCGGACTGGGATCGGTTATGGTCTGGGTGCCGCGGATTTCCATCAGGGCGTTTAAAAAAACATCTTTGTTGATCCCAAAACGGTTCAGGATCCTGGCGGCGGCCTCGTTAAGCTCCATGATCGCCAGGATCAGGTGTTCGCTTGATACATATTCGTCACGAAATTGGCCGGCTATGGGAGCGGCCTGGGCCATAACCTTTTTCATGGCTTTGTTCAGATAGGATTCGGCGCCCTGGACCTTGGGCAGGGAATTCAATTCCAAGTTGATGGCGGCAGTGAGCTTGGCAATGTCAACACCGATTTTTTTTATGGTTTCGCTGACCATGTTTTCAGGAACGGCCAGAATGCTTTGGGTCAGGTGCAGCGGGGTGATCTCCTGGTTGCCTAGCTCCGAGGCCAGCAGGACGCTGTCCTGAATTGCCTGATTAGCTTTTATAGTGAACCGCTCATTGTTCATGCGCGCCTCCCTGCGGCTTTTATTATATACAAATTCTGATCTACTTGAAAATGTCCCACTTTTAATTCTTTGACAATTTATTTTCAACATACTATGATTGAATGCTTTCATTTGAGGAGGAAAAAAATGACGCGACATGCTTTGCTCGGATTGTTCCTTGTTTTTTTATTTGTCACTCCCGTTGTGGCCGGCACCCTGGCCGGGGTAACACTTCCCGATACTTTGGATGTAAATGGTCAGCAAATGGTCCTCAACGGCCTGGCCTTGCGTAAAAAAGTCATATTCAAAGTTTATGTGGCCGGGCTTTATCTGCCTGCCAAAGAAAACAACAGTGAAAAGATCCTGGCGGCCGATGGACCGCGCTGCACGGTCATGCATTTTGTGCGCAGCGTGGACGCCGGCAAAATCAATGAAGCCTGGTTTGATGGCTTGGAAGCGAACACCCCCGACCATTCGCCGGAATTGAAAAAACAGTTCGACACGCTGGCTTCCTTGATGGAAGATTTAAAAGATGGCGAAAAGCTGGTTTTCACCTACCAGCCCGGTGTGGGGACCGAAGTCAAAATCAAGGGGACAATAAAGGGGACACTGGGTGACAAGGCCTTTGCCGACGCCCTTTTTTCCTGCTGGATCGGCAAGAAGCCGGGACCCGGAGAAAAATTCAAAAAAGGGCTCTTGGGGTTGTAATCCGGGCTGCTTGCGGTTCGTGATTTGTGAAAACTGATAACCCTGACATAGGTTCGCTTTACCAGGAAAAAAAACCTCGGCACACCTGGTTCCCTGGAGCCTTCATCCCCTTGCTGCTGATTTTATTGCTGCTCATCCACTTTTTGAATTTGTTTTTGCAATGGACGGTGATCAAGAAGGAACTGGCTGATGGCCCGGCTTTTCAAACTCCGGAATACACCTTTATCGGTTTTTCCCCTTTCAATAAAAAAAAGATCGCGGCCGTACAGCTTTTACGGAATGCTGCTCCATCCGGGAGGATTTTTGCTTTTTTTGATTGGTTGCATCCGGCGATTTTTATGGTTTGGAACAACAAGCAGAAGGAAGATTTTGTCGACTTGGGTCCGGTGGTAATGGCCGTGCCGCCCGGATCAAGTCGTGTCTCTTTTTTCCCTGGCTCGGTGTTTTTACTGCAGCAGGGCCAGAAGATCGCGGTCAAATATTTCGGTGATGCCATCGTTGGCCAGGCATGGCATGGTTTTTTGGCTAAAAAAATCAGGGATCCCGAGGCAAATGCCATGCCTCTCCCCGGCTCGTTCGTGGTCAAAGCGCTGGAATCATCGCGCTATCTGAAAACACCTTATTTGATCTACTTTTTTCTGCCGCTTTTGCTGATCGCTGTCGCCGTTATCCGCTTTGGACCGGTCATGCTTGCCGGATGTATTTATTATGTCGAAATGTTTTTCCTTTTCGATTATCAAAACCTGTTTGTGAACGTTCCTTTCGGCTGGCTTTTCAAGCTTGTGAATTTTGAAAATTCCGAAGCCTCCGCCCGATTTTTCGCCGCGGCACTGGCCATTGTTTTTTTGGCCGCCATGGTTCTTGGATTTTGGCATTGGCAGAAGCGGCAAGTTTCTCCTTGGCAAAAAAGAATTCTGTTGTTTTTTGTACTGTTGCCGTTTTTTCTGTTTTTTTAGAAGTTGCCTGCACTTGAAATTCTTAATAAATCCAAGTAGCAAATGCAATGGCTACTATGCATAGAACGACTGAGGTAAGCCGCCCGGCCCCAAACGCTGGCGTGAAAACGCACAAAGCTTATTCCGGGTCGGCTTAAGTGACTCGTCTTATGAGTTTTCTTATTATGATAATTCAGAGCCTGATTTTAAACTTGCTCTACTTATCTGATTGTTTGGCGAAAACATATGAGAACGGAATCGCTATCAGGTCTCCAATGATATAGGTGGCGAAAATCACTACATACAATATTGCGTAAGTCGGAAATTTGCCCCTAAATAGAATAGGAAGAATAACGCCAATGAACCAGACGACCTTGTAACACAACTGAAGCAACAAAATAGGGGCGAATTTCAGAGGAGACTGCAGGCCCAAGATTGACAAAAGCGCGAATGAAAGGAAGGCGCAACCAAAAACACCGAAAACAATTGGATCTTGACTTAGCCAGCCGAATATAGATCGCATAACCTCGGGTATAATTATTATTCCCAACCCTAATCCGCCTGCGCCAATGATAGTATAAATATACATTCCCTTAAGCCACCCCCAGCGAACATTAAGTTCTTTAGTCATGTCTTATCCTCATTTTTGGTGTTGTTGATTTATATTTACATATAACTAAAATCATACGAAAGATACTTTTCCAGCAAAGATTTTTTATCCAAATTAAAATTACTTTGAAAGCTGGTAGCGAGGGTGGAGAAAGAATTAAGAAAAATGGCATTGCTGGGAAAAGGGTTTATGATGATTTCTGGAACCTGGAGACCCCTGGGGCTTCTTTTATTGGCAACAAACATCCTTGCAAATTGAAATATAATGTTTTAATATACAAGGATGATTAAACGAAATCTGCAAAACAAGGTTGTCGCTTCTTTGGCCAAATTTTCGGTCGTGGGCATCGTCGGCTCGCGCCAGACGGGAAAGACCACGCTGGCCAAACTGATCCAAAAGAAAAACGTGAATGTGGTCTATCTTGATCTCGAACTTCCCTCCGATCAGAACAAACTGAGGGAGCCGGAACTGTTTTTCGGCCAGCATGGCAATACGCTGGTCATCATCGACGAAATCCAAAGACAACCCGACCTGTTTCCTGTCATTCGCGCTATGGTCGACCAAAACAGGGTTCCGGGGCGGTTTCTTATCCTGGGCTCGGCTTCGCTCGATCTGCTGAAAAAATCATCGGAGAGTCTGGCCGGAAGAGTGGTGTACCACGAACTCTCACCGTTCCATCTTGCCGAAATCGGTAGCAAGGAGACCAAACTCAATTCGCTCTGGCTCAGGGGCGGCTACCCGGAGAGTTTTCTGGCTACGGATATGGAGTCCAGCCTGAACTGGCGCGAGGCCTTCATCAGCACCTACCTGGAAAGGGATATCCCCCAGTTGGGCATACGCGTTCCGGCCGGGCAACTGCGGAATTTCTGGAGCATGATCGCCCATCACCATGGACAGCTGTGGAATGCCAGCCAGATTGCCAATAGCCTGGGCGTTTCCGCGCCGACGGTTCGTCACTATCTCGCCATCCTGGAGGAAACATTCCTGGTGCGCCAGCTGCGGCCTTTTTTTACTAATTTGAAAAAAAGGCTGGTCAAAGCCCCGAAGGTATACATCCGCGATTCCGGCTTGCTGCATTCGCTCCTGGGCGTCGCTTCTCTGGACGAGCTCCAGGGCCGTCCAATGATTGGACATTCGTGGGAAGGGTTTGCCATTGAGCAGATCGTCGGTCTGCTGCCGCCGCGCTGGGAAGCATATTTTTTCCGGACTGCAGCCGGGGCCGAAATCGACCTTTTACTCTGTTGTTCCGGGCACAAGCCAATCGCTGTGGAGATCAAATTCTCAGCCGCGCCGGCGCCGAGCAAGGGTTTTCATGTCGCCTTTCAGGACCTGCAATGCCGTCAGGGCTATGTCGTTTACCCGGGCCGTGATACCTATCCCCTTGGTAACAATGTCACGGCTCTGCCCCTGTTGCAGATCCTGCGGATTTTCCCCGAGAACAGAGATCGATGACGGAATCATTTCTAAAGCTGCTGGCGAGAGCGGAGAAAGAAATAAGAAAAATAGCTTTGCTGGGATGAGGGGCGATGATGATTTCTGGAACCTGAAAACCGAACACCTATGGCTTAAGAGTTGTTTGCCGCAGCAGATGAAGAGGGATAGCAAAAACTGTCATTTCAAGCCCCTCATGCTCCGCTGATAAAGTCAAGAAATCAAGCACCGAGTAAGATTCCCCCTTTTGTAGGGGCAAGCCCCCGTGCTTGCCCGTTCCGTTTAGATATTTTATCAAGATCATGAAACGAAAGGCGGATATCCGCCAGGCGAAACGCCGGCGGATCCGCCCCTACAAAAAAAATGGATCTTATCAGATCAGACGTAGGGGCGAGAAATTTTTCGCCCCTACCGTTTCGTGATTGCTACGATATATTCGATCATGGAACGGCGAATGCTGGTGGCGATGGTGGAGAAAGAATTAAAAAGTAGTGAAAGGCGTGTCCCCCTTGTGGGGATCGCGACCTGTCACTACTGAACCTATTCCTAATAGGTCTTTAATTCGCCGGTAGGGAAGCTGGGATGATAGGTGATAATGATTTCTGAAAGCTGGAAAGCGGACCCCTATGGCTTCTTAAACCCCCATTCTTTCCCCTAGTCCTTCGTTTCACCCCGCGTTGGCCGGCGGCGTGAAGATGACGAAGCGCTCCAGCAAAGGGCTCTTGCGGATTTCGGCACCCCAAAAATAGGGATTGTCCTCATTGCTTTTCACCTCAGCCAGGCCGAAGAACCAGGCAAAGCGCTGCAAAGCACGCCGGCTGTAGGCAAAATGTGCTCTTTTTTCAGCCGAAGTATAGGGAGTCGCTGAGCATTCCTCAATAATTCGGGGAAAAGCGGTTACGAATTTTTTTTGGTAATAGGAAAAGGGCAGGTACTTGCCCCCGTAACGCTGCAGCATGTACAGCGTGAACAGGAAAGAATCCTGGATGATGGGCAACTCATCCTCATAGTCGCGGTATGCCCAGTTGAAGCGGTCACAATAAAAGATAAAAAGAAAGCGGTAGATGGCATCCGTTCCCTGGGCGGCCAGCTCTTTCGCCTTTTGAGTCAAAAGAAAGCGACCATGAAGTTTGCGCAGCAAGCCGGCGGACGCAACGATGGTTCGTGTGTCGTTCAGGTCATGAAAGCGCTCCTCGTTGAATGTGCCGAGGAAACGGGCGATCTCAGCCTGCTGGTCCGGCCGCCAGTACAGGCGAGCCGCTTCACGCACAAAGCTCCGCGGCAGGTTCCCCATGGCTGTGGCCTTGAGCCCGGAACCGGCACAGGCTTCAGCCAGAGCTTCATAAAGAACGAGAATCGGGGCTTGGGGCGGTGGATCGATTCGATCGGCAAAGCGAACAAGCCAAGGTGAAGCAAAGGGGCGGCGGCACATGGCATCCATTTCTCTGGGCGAGAGTCCGCAGAAATCGGCCAGCGGCTTCCGGTTGCGCTCATTGACGATCGCATTGATCGCCTCCTGCATCTCCTTATCCCCGGAAAACTTCTTGCCGGCCAGGCGCCTGTTGATTTCTTCGCCGAGCGCCCCGGCCATGTTCGAAAACCGTCCGGTTTTGGCGGATGAATCTGCCAGGATTACCCGGCAGCATTCCGCCAGCTTGCGGCCGCTACCGCAGGGACAGATCACGCTGTCGTCGTATATGGCCATGAACTCCCTCCAGGGGTTATTGTACGCCGTCCGTCGGCCAAAACCAAGCATCTTCCCTATTCACCCTGTTTTATTCTTCATATTTTCCACACATGCTACAATAGATCCGACACAAGGAGGTTTTTCATGAAACTCGATACGGAGAAAATCGATCGGGTTGTCCTGGCCTTGTTGCACCTTGGCCTGCATGACGATTTTAGGGCCTGGAAATCGTTCGATTGGGATGCCATGGATCGACTGCACAAAAAAGGCATCATTTCCAATCCTGTCGGCAAAACAAAATCGGTTGCCTTTAGCGAATCCGGTCTGCGGGAATCTCAACGCCTGCTTGCCTAGTTGTTTGCCGCGGCAGATGGAGAAGGATAGGGGGATTAAGGACGGTGTTGACTTTGGGGGTTGAAGCTCGCAATCTCCGCAAACAAAAACCTGCCAATTCACATCCTGACACCAATGCCCATAATAATGCAAAACGTCGGCTAGTTGTTGCAAGTGCCGACATTTTGTTTTATAGTTGAAACATGAAAAAAAAGGAAAAAGAGATTTTTTTTCGTGCCCGTGATTTGGAATCAACAGGTTTGACACGGGGAAAACTTCAGGGACTAATCCGGCGCGGAGAGGCCAAGCACGTGGCTCGCGGCATTTACCGCTGGGCGGACGCCGAACCGGGCGAGCATTATACCCTGGCAGCGGCTATCAAGGCGATCCCCAATGGTGTCGTCTGCCTGCTTTCGGCGCTACGCCTGCACGAGATTGGCACCCAGGAACCCCATCAGGTCTGGATCGCCATCGATCGCAAATCCAGGTTGCCCAAGGCCACTGGCCTTCCCATCCGTGTGGTCCGCTTTTCAAAAAAATGCATGACCTACGGAATCGAAACAATGGAAGTCGAGGGCTCGCCAATGAAAATCACCGGCCCGGCCCGGACCGTGGTCGATTGTTTTCGTTATCGAAACAAGATCGGCATGGATATCGCCCTGGAAGCACTGAAAGGATCATTGCAACAAAAAAAATCCAGCCGGGACGAAATCCTGCGCACGGCCGAAGCCTGCCGGGTCATCTCCATCATCAAGCCCTACATTCAGGCGATCAGTTGATGACAAAAAGAGATATCCGCGACATGGCTGCTTCGGTTAAGCAACGGCTGTTAAATGTCCACAATGAAAACAATTGAAAGATTTTTACGATCTTTGAGTCATTGCCGGGACATTCCCTTTAAAAGGAAGTGTCGTAATCAGAGCTATCCAAGCCACCTGCAAACAACGGGGCACGGCTCTGTTTCCTGAATTACCCCTGGCGCTCACAACAGAATTCTATGAAAACAAAGCGGCTCAATGGCTGGCATTTATAAAGAGAAACAGTTTAACAAATATTCCTCTGGATTTTTCCGAAGTTGGCGAATGCCTCATTGCTTTTTTTGAACCACTCCTCTCGGCCATCGTCTCCCAGGATGTAAAATCATTCAAAAAAAACTGGCAGCCAAATGAAAAATGGATCCTTGGGAAGGAAAAGATCGCTGGCGTAACTGAAGAGGGATAGCAATAAACCCTCATTTCAAGTCCCTTATGCGCCGCTGACAAAGTCAAGCATCGAGTAAGATTCCCCTGTCCTCAAATCCTAATAATCTTCCGTAGGGGCAATTCAAATCATCCGTTTATCCTACGGATCCGATTTGTCTGTCCCGTAGGGGCAAACCCCCGTGTTTGCCCTTTACTTGAAGATATTTTATCAAGAACATGAAAAGAAGGGCGGATACGGGGATCCGCCCCTACAATAAAAATCATATCAGATCAGTATTTGTTTTTTTTCAATGCCATGAAATTTTCAACACTAAAACAGCTTCGGCTGATGACAAGGGTGGATAAAGAAACAAGAAAAATGGCATTGATGGAACGAAAGGAGATAATGATTTCCGGAACCTGGAGACCGAACTTCCTTAGCTCTGACCCCCTTTTCATCTTCAGTAGGGACAGGTCGCGACCTGTCCCTACCGAACCTATTCCTTATAGGTCTTTAATTTTCTGACAGGAAGTTATGATACAAACGATGATGATTTCTGGAATCTGGAGATCTGACTCCTAGGGCTCTATTTTTCATGGGATTATTACTTTGTCGCCCTCTGTGAATTCCTTTGTTATTGTAATACCGTCGAATTTATATTCAATTGTCAGTTTTTTTACAGTATTGATGTCAGGATCACTTTTAATGGCGTTAGATGCAATAGTTTCTAATTTATAATTAACGATCAATTTTCTAAGCTCCTCAGTCACGTCTAATCTCACTTTTTGTGTCCAATATTCAGCTTTAATGATTTTAAGTCTTGGCTCTTTTGGGATATTTTCTTTCCCAGTTTTTTTAGCCTCAATAACTTCTTCTTGATCAGCATTTATCAATGATTTAACTGCGCCCGAGCCTTTTATTTTCTTAATTGTTATGAATGACTGACAATGGAAATAGACGGCGAAACAGGCAAAAATTACTGACCCGCAGATAAAAACTTTCAATAGTATATCAAGCACATTAGTTGTTTGTTGTCCTAATTGTATTCCCGTTGCTCTTGTCAAAATAACCGAGATGATTCCACCAGCTGTAACTGAGGCCAATATGGAGAAAATATCGCCGAGCAAGCTATTATTTTTTACATTATGCAAATCTTCCTCAGATGTT
Organism: Acidobacteriota bacterium; assembly: GCA_018897435.1. Taxonomy (GTDB): domain Bacteria; phylum Acidobacteriota; class Aminicenantia; order UBA2199; family UBA2199; genus UBA2199. The sequence goes on from JAHIKI010000084.1 coordinate 15,727, forward strand.
AGGTAATAAGTAACCTTGCGTCTTTTGATTTCAGTTGTTATTAATTTATCTGAATTATCGCTCATATTTTTAGTCCTCTACCAACTATAATTATACGAAATATGCTTTTCTAACACCATCATGATTATTGATTAGCATATTTGCCTTAAGCAGTAAAGATTTTTTAGCTAAATTAAAATTATTTCGAAAGCCTGTGGCAAGAGTGTAGAAAAAATTAAGAAAAATGGCCTTGCTGGGAAGGGGCAATGATGATTTCTGGAACCTGGAGACCGAACCCCTATGGCTTCCTAAACATCGGTTCTTCCTCATTGCTTCAGTTTCAATTTGCTTAAGATGCGTGTGAGAAAGTCTTCGGCTAATACGAGTAGTTGGTAGTAAAGTTGTTGGAAATGACGTGCTTCCGTTGGGTGCTCAGCGAGTCCCAGCCAACGGAATTTCGCGGCTAACCCGCATTTCTCACAAGCCTGATTTTTTCGTGGGAGCCGACTCTATAGGAACAAAAATACGGGGCGATTTTTGTTGCATACGACAAAAAGCAGTGATTTGAAAAATCATAGCGTTATTTTATATTTCTTTGAGCCA
>JAHIKI010000002.1 GCA_018897435.1 Acidobacteriota bacterium
AACCACATTGAGCCTTCTGCCATAGGTACTCCCATTGTTGGATTAATCGGTCTGAGGTTTTTTTTTAGTTTCTTTGGTTTGCTTCCTGGTGCGTTTGAGTTTGAGGTGCTCTTTGTCATCAATGATCCATTCAACCACTTCTCCACGCTCAAATTCCATGGCTCGAGCCAGTGCTGTCGGGAAATTAACGTACCACTGCTCATTGTGAGCGCGATTGATTAGTTGGACTTTTGTGGGGTATCCCATGCGAACCTCCTTTTCTAGTTTATAAACTAGATTTATTATCGCATAGAAATCTTATTGAAATCAATAGCCCATCTAATCTTTTTTTATTTTTTACTTAGAAAAAGGCCAAACTCGAGCGGGAGGGTTTAAAACCCTCCCCTACGAAAAAACAATAGGCAGATTCCCCGTGGTTTTGACATTTTATTTATATGCAATTACAATACAGATTGGAGATGCAGATGAGGACAACGCTTAATATTTCCGAAGACATGCTGGGGGAGATATCCAGACTCTCGGGAGTGAAGTGCAAGACAGAGATCATCGACAAGGCCCTGCGCGAGATGCTGGACCGGCTACGGCGGCAGAAGCTGAAAGGGGCATGGGGGAAGATCGCCATCGATATGAATGTAAGGGACCTCAGGCGGAAAGAACTGGATGAGTAACTACCTGGTGGACACCTCGGTATGGGTCGAGTTCCTGCGCGGGGAGAAAACCGCAATCAAAAAACGGCTGGAAAAACTTCTGGACGAAAACCGGGCCGACGTGTCGGGAATCATATTGGCCGAATTGCTGACCGGAATAGGCACTGAAAAGGAGCAGCGATTTTTGGAAGATTGCTTTCTCGGACTGCCCTTTCTGGAAGCGACCCGCGAAATATTCGCCGCAGCCGGGAAAATGGGGGCTGCCTTGCGCAAGAAAGGGATCACCATGCCCCTCTCCGACCTGCTGATCGCCTCTCTGGCCAAGACCCATGCCCTGACGGTGCTCACCCTGGACAATCATTTCCAGACCCTGGCCCGGCCTTTAAACGTCCAAATAGAGCTGCTGAAAGGTTTTTAGCATCCTGCTAAAAGTAGGGACGGGTTTAAAACCCGCCCGTTTCTCCATATTCTATCCTCGCGGGAGGGTTTGACCCCCTGAAGGGGGCGCGAACCCTCCCCTACGTAAAAATAAATCTACAAAGAATTCTCGACTGCTTTAACTTTCTTGCAAATTGGAAATGTCATTTCCAATTTACATGAAATTAATTTGACTTGCATATATGCTTTACGCTAAAATATGGACATGAAATATATCAAGAGAGATTTGGAATCGACCATCATCAGAAAACTGAAGACCGTACCGGTTATAGCTGTCATTGGTCCGCGGCAAAGCGGCAAATCGACACTCATCAAGAACATCCTGAAAAAAAGAGATAATTCCTTGTATTTGGATCTTGAAAGACCATCGGATTTGAATAAATTAAGAGATGCCGAGTCATATTTCACCCTGAATAAAGACATGCTCATTTGTCTGGATGAAATCCAGAGGATGCCTGAAATATTTCCACTGATAAGAAGTCTGGTGGATGCCAATGGCAAAAAAGGTCAATTCATTATTCTAGGATCGGCGTCAGCAAAATTGTTGAAACAAAGTTCGGAATCTTTGGCTGGCAGAATAACTTATCTTGAATTGACCCCGTTCCTGATTCCTGAAATCGCCGCTAAAAAGAATATGACAAAAATCAGGTCCTTATGGTTGCGGGGAGGTTTTCCGAGAAGCTATTTGGCAGAAAATGATTTGGAGAGCTTGGAGTGGAGAAATGATTTCATCAAGACATTTACTGAAAGAGACATTCCTCTTTTTGGTTTCAATATTCCCAATAAGGGGATTGAAAGAATATTCAGCATGTGCGCCCATATGCATGGTCAAATCCTTAATCGATCAAAGCTAGGCGAGGCGCTGGGAGTATCCCATCATACTGTTCAGCATTATTTGGAAATCCTGTCCGAAACCTTTTTGTTAAGGATAATAAAACCTTATGAAAAAAATACAAAAAAAAGAATAATCAAATCTCCCAAAATATATATTCGCGATTCCGGTTTGCTGCACGCCTTGTTGCATATAAAAAATTACGATGACCTGTTCGGACATCCTGCTTTTGGAGCATCATGGGAGGGATTTGCCTTGGAAAATATTGTTTCTGAACTGCCAGGATGGGAGACTTATTTTTACCGGTCATCGTCCGGGGATGAAATCGATCTGGTCATTGAAAATGGAAAAAATCGCTATGCCTTGGAGTTCAAGGCATCGGTAGCGCCGACAGTAAGCAAAGGATTTTATAACGCAATTGAAACTCTTGCAATCGATGCGGCCTGGATTATTTGTCCCATAGAAGGCCAATATCCAATTGGCAAGAATGTGACAGTTTCTTCCCCTCGCGCATTCCTTGAGCAACTGAAATCATAACGGCCCAGGCACAAAGGCCGTGGGTTTCCCCCGCCGTTGGTAGGGGTGCAATTAATCTCGAAGGAATTCGTATTGAACCCCTGCATCTTGTTCCCTGGATATTTTGCAATATCGCGAATTCTCACCCACGCGTGCCTTCAGGCACGACAGGTATTCGCTGATTTTGATCTTCTTTGGGCAGGCCTTCACGCAGTTGCTGTTACTATTCCTTTCCGGATGCAATTTTTGTCAAGAAGTCTGCCGGGGAGAGAATGGGGATGCCGCGGTATTCGCTGATAGCCTGCAAGGCCTTGTCACCGCTGACGATCAGGTCGGCCTTCAAGGCGACGGCGCATTCTATGAACTTGTCGTCGTCGGGGTCTTTTTTGACAACCTTCAAGCGCGGTGTTTTGCGGGTGAATTCAATGTTCTGGCTCGAAGCCAAAAGCTTGAGCAATTCTTCCAGCTCCGTACCGGACTCCAAACCCAAATGCTGCAGCACCCGGACATACTCATCGAGGATGTCGGCTGAAAGGCACAGGCTGCTCCGGCCCTTTTTCCACAAATCGATGATCTGCTTCGGTTTGCCGCCGAAAAACGAAGAAACAAAAACATTGGTGTCAATGACGGCTTTCATGCTCTTGCCGGCGCACCGCCCGAACGGCCGCGGCCACATCGGTTGCTTTGACTTTTTTTGCTTTCAGTCTAAGTCCGATACGCTGCCAAAGGTCGTCGACGTAGCCTTCGATATCCCTTTCCCGGACATAATCGCCCAGAATTTCCCTGACCATCTGGCTGTAGCTTTTTCCCTGCCTGCGGGCCAGCCGGCCGAGCTTTTCCTTGGTTTCGCCGTCGATCCTGATCAACATTTGCGTATTCATATTCGCCTCATGTTATATCATATATATCAATTATATCAAATTGTCAACATTTATATCAATGGCCGGCAATATGTTCAAAACTCATACCCCTTCGGGACAGACAGTACCGATCATCCGCCAAAGTCGGCGGATAGTTTGTGCTGCTAACCACCCCTACGAAAAATCAATTAAACACCTTTTCCAGAGCCTGGTAGGCGCTGTGTACTTTCTCCACCAATTGAGGGATATCCTTTTCGAGGCCCGCTTTTCCGGCCGCTTCCAGAGCCTTGGTCTCGGCGAGCAATTTGGCGGCTGCGGCCTGGAAAGCCTCGATCTTGGCGGCCAGGCGCTTGGAGAGCGTGGCCTTGGTGACGGCTTCGGCCTTGGCCACCATGTCGGCGGCCACATTGCCTATTTCGGCATATTTCTTTTCGGGCAGGTACTTATGGTAGACGACATAGAGGACCTTGTGGTAGGCGTCGACTTCCCTGGCCACCGGGCGGATAGCGCGCACCTGCATCTCGAAGCGCATGTGCAGCAGTTCTGCGGCATCGAGGAGCGCCTGGTCGTCGCTGCCGGCGGCGGCTTTCTTGTAGGCGTCCACGGCCCAGTTGAACTCGGCCAGGCCGCTTTCCCAGGCCTGTTTCTTTTCGCGCAAAATGCCAGGCAGGGCGGCGGCGTTGATCCTGGCCATCCCGGCCTCGATCTCGGGCAGAAAACCGCGCAGGGCATTATAATCCTTGGCCGGGAAGGCGGTGTGCCAGATGGGATAAATAATGTCATGGAAATCGATCAGCTCCGGAACCGTGCTATCGGTTTCGGGATCGGGTATCTGATCGCCGATCAGAACAAAACCCATGCTGAAAATGAAAATGAGCAAGGCAAAACGAATGGTCTTAATCATATATTCCTCCATAAAATATTTGGCTTTTTTATCATGTAGGGGAGGGTTTCAAGCCCTCCCTTACCTGAACTGCCAATCTGAAAAGGGCGGGTTTCAAAACCCGCCCCTACATGAAAACAGGTTTACAACGAGTTCTCGACCACCTTGACCTTCAGGCGCGACAGGTATTCGGTGATCTTTATCTTCTTGGGGCAGGCCTCCATACAGTTGAAGATGGTGTGGCAGCGCCAGACGCCGTTTTTATCGTTGACGATCTCAATACGCTGGTCGGCGCCATCGTCGCGGCTGTCGAAAATGAAGCGGTAGGCCTTGAGCAGGGCGGCCGGGCCCAGATACTCGCTGTTGGGCCATGAACTGGGGCAGGCAGCGCTGCAGGCGGCGCAAAGGATGCACAGGGTCGATTCGCCGATCGCTTCCAGTTGGGCGGGCGACTGGACGAATTCCTTGTCGGGCAGCGGTTTGTCCAGGAGCAGGTAAGGCTTGATGCGCTTCAGTTTGGCGAAGAAAGGATCCAGGTCGACCGCCAAATCCTTGATGATGTCGAACCCGGACAAGGGCTCGATCTTCAGTTTGCGGCCGAAGCGGTGGATGGGCGTTTCGCAGGCCAGCACGTTGCGGCCGTTGACCTTCATAGCGCAGGATCCGCAGATGGAACTGCGGCAGGAGCGGCGGTAGGCCAGGGTGCCGTCATGCTGCCAGTGAATCTCGTTGAGCACGTCGAGAATGGTGGATTCATCTTCGACCGCGATGTCGAACACCTGCCAGTGCGGCTTCTCGTCTTTTCCCGGCTGGTATCTCAATATTTTAGCGCTGATATCAATCATGGCCATTTCTGCATCCTCCTTAGTATTTCCTTTCCTGGGGCTGGTACTGCGGGTAAATGACCACCCCCTTGCTGAAATCCAGAACGATCTTGCCGTCGCGGCGCCAGGCCAGCGTGTGCTTCAGCCACTCGCCGTCGTTGCGCTTGGGGAAATCGCTGCGGAAATGGGCGCCGCGCGATTCCTGGCGCGCCAGGGCCCCCTCGACGATCACTTCCGAAAAACTGAGCAGGTTCTCCAGTTCCAGGGCCTCGATCAGGTCAAGGTTGAAGGCGTCACCATGGTCGTCCACGGTCACCTGCCGGTAGCGTTCCTGCAGCTCCTTGATCATGACCAGCATTTTCAGCATGTCATCCTGGTTGCGGAAAACGCCGAGATACTTGGTCATGTTCTCCTGCAGCTTCTCGCGGATCGGGGCGTGCCTTTCCTTGCCCTGCCCGTTCCACAGCCGGTCAATCTTGCCCTGGGCAACCTCCAGCGGCTTGGCCGGAAGCCCGGCGAAACTGTTTCCCCGGCAGAACTCGGTCATGTGGATGCCGGCGATGCGGCCGAAGGTGGCCGCGTCCTGCAGGGAATTGGTGCCCAAACGGTTGGCGCCGTGCAATGACAGGCAGGAGGTCTCGCCGGCCGTGTACAGGCCCTTGACAACCGTGCCCGCGGCATCCTTGATCACTTCGGTACGCACATTGGCCGGGATGCCGCCCATGGAATAATGGGCCGTGGGCTGAATGGGCACGGCTTCCTTTATGCCGTCGACCTTCAGGTAATTCAAGGCCAAGTCATAGATCTGAGGCAAGCGCTCCAGGATCTTCTCCCTGCCCAGGTGGCGCAGGTCAAGGTAGACATAATCCTTGCCGCCAATGCCGCGGCCCTCATTGATCTCGGTCTGTTCGGCCCGCGAGACCACGTCGCGCGGCGCCAGCTCCATTTTGGCCGCCGCATAAGTTTTCATGAAGCGTTCGCCCTTGTCATTGAGGATGTAAGCGCCCTCGCCGCGGGCGGCTTCGGAGAGCAGAATGCCGTGCTTGTAGAGTCCGGTCGGGTGGAACTGGACGAATTCCATGTCTTCCAGCGGCAGACCCGCTTCGAGCACCAGGGCCACGCCGTCACCGGTGTTGGCATGGGCGTTGGAAGTGACCTTCCAGGCCCGGCCGTAGCCGCCGGTGGCCAGCAAAACAGCGCGGGCCTGAAAAATATGCAAGCCGCCGCTACGGATATCCCAGGCCACCAGCCCCCTGGACACGTCCTCGCTGACCAGCAGCGACAACACCTGAAATTCGTTGAAAAAGAGGACGTTGTGCTGCAGGCACTGCTCGTAGAGAGTGTGCAGCAGCACGTGGCCGGTGACATCCTGGGCGAAACAGGCGCGCGGCGAGGAATGGCCGCCGAAGGGGCGCTGGTTGATGCGGCCGTCTTCGGTGCGTGAGAAGGGGACGCCCATATGTTCGAACTCGTACACGGTTTTGAGCGCCTCGTTGACGAAGCGCTCGATAATATCCTGGTCGGCCAGGTAGTCGCTGCCCTTGATGGTGTCGAACATGTGCGATTCCAGCGAATCTTCACTCACGTTGGCCAGGGCGGCGGCAATGCCCCCCTGGGCGCCGCCCGAATGGGAGCGGGTCGGATATACCTTGCTGATCACTGCCGCCGCCAAGCCGCTCTTGGCGACTTCCAGGGCGGCGCGCAGACCGGCCAGGCCGGCCCCGACGATCACGGTGTCAATTTTATGGTAATTCCTTGCTTCATCGATTTTCATGGTGTCACTCCTTTACGCGACCGGCAGGGTGTAGAGCTTGATGATGGTCAGGGTGCCGACGAACAAAAGCACCGCTCCGACCGTAAGCAAAAGTCCGTACCAGACCAGGCGCCAGAATTTGTTGGCCGTGTAGTCTTCCAAAACCGACCAGACCCCGTTAAGGCCATGATACAACGCCGTGAGCAGGAAGGCGAACTGCAGCAGCGGGAACCACCAGCTGCCGGCCTTGGCCACGATCTCCTGATAGTTCACGGCCCGGCCCTTGGACAGGAAATGATAGGTGATGAAATGCAGCAGCAGCAGGACAAAAAGAATGACCGCGGAAATGCGCTGTAACAGCCAGGGAAGCGAACCCGACCGGGAAGTTTGCTTGAAATCCTTGTTCATCCTGCCCTCCACTGCACATGTTGCAGAATCAAGTACGAACCCAGCGCCCACAGGATAAAAGCCACGGCGATCAGCACGATGAACAACTTTTTATGCACCAGGGAGCCCTTGAAAAAATCGATGATCACGATGCGCACGCCGTTGAAGGCATGAAACAGGATGACTCCCCACAATCCGGTTTCCAGAAGCTTGAAGGGAACCCCGTTCAGGAAGGCCATCACATTGTTGAAGGCGGCCTCACCATGGGTCAGGCTGTTGATGACCCAGATATGCAGGCACAGGTAAAAAATAAGCGCCAGGCCGGCGAGCCGATGGAGAATCCAAGCCCAGGAGCCGATAAAATTGTAATAGGTAAAATCATAGAAGCGCGTTCTTTTATACAAGCTTCTCCTCCTTAAATAAATATCAAAGAAAAAACATTTTAATATTTTAATGCGACAACTGCAACTGAAAATTTGACTTTTATAGCAAAAAAAAATATTTTATAGGCATGGAAAATCAGGAAACCCCTCAGCCCGAGCTTCTACACCCCGATATCCTGGCTCTGAAACACATGTTCGGGAAAAACCACTGGCTGGTCCGCATCCGCTGGATTTACCCCATTTTCATCGTTACCTTTTTCCTGGCCTACCGGTTTCTGGCCCAGCGCTCGCTGATCAGTTCCCGTGACGCGCTGCTGGTTTTCCTGCTGCCGGTCATGGTGAATTTTCTTTTCATGCTGGATATCCGTAAAAAAGAAAAATTGGCCGACCGCCTGCCTGATTACAATAAGCTGCTGCACCTGGTTTCACTGCAGCTCGATTTTGACCTGGTGGCCCTGGCCTTGACCGTGTTTTTTTCCGGCGCCCTCAACAGCCCGATCATCGCCATGTTCATTGTCTACATCATGATCTCCACTTTCCTGATCGATTACCACAAGGCTTTCCGCAACACCCTGAAGGCCATATTCCTGCTCCTGGCCATCGGCTTGCTGCAGAATAGCGAAGGTTTTTTTTCCAGCCAGCAGCTCATGAGCATGCTGGCTTTCGACTTCATGTTCATCTTCGCCTTTTTCGTCTCCGGCTACCTTTCCAAAAACCTGCGCAACAACGAAGAACTGCTCAAGAATCTGCTGCAGCAGACCAGGGAGCTTTCCATAAGCGACGGACTGACAGGCCTGTACAACCAGATGCATTTCTTTGAGCTCATGGACCTGGAGAACAAAAAATCACAGCGCTACAACCTGAGTTATTCATTGATCATTTTCGATGTTGACCATTTCAAGAATTTCAATGACAGCAACGGCCACCTGCGCGGTTCCGAGACCTTGAGAGCCATAGGCGCCATAATGAAAAAAAAATTTCGCTCCACCGACCTGCTGGCCAAGTACGGCGGCGATGAATTCGTCATCATCCTGCCCCAGACCGACAAGGTCGGGGCCTACCTGGCCGCGGAAAGGCTGCGCGAAAGTGTTGAAAAACAGCCGTTCCCCGGCGCCGAGACCCAGCCGCATAATAAGATCACAATTTCCATCGGCCTGGCCACCTACCCCGAACACGGACTGACCGCTGAAGAGATTTTGAACCATGCCGATAAATCATTATATTTTGCCAAGGAGTCGGGGCGCAATCGCACCATCATATACAATGATAATATTGAAAAAGAACTTGAAGAATTCAGTTGAGCACCGGCAATTGAATCTGTCCCTGAAAATGAAAGGAGGCACCCATGGCCATTAAGCGCACCAGCGGCCTGCTGCTCCATGTCACTTCCCTGCCCGGCCCCTACGGTTGCGGTACCATGGGAGAAGAGGCAGCCGATTTTGTCAATTTCCTGAGCGCCAGCGGCCAGTCCTACTGGCAGGTCCTGCCTTTGGGACCGGTATGTTCCCATTGGCATTTTTCCCCCTATTCTTCGCCATCGGCATTCGCCGGCAACGAAATGTTGATCAGCCCCAAGACACTTCACTCCCAGGGTTGGATCTCGGCAGCGGAACTGCGGGAATGCCAAGATGATCCTGGAACGGATTTTTGCGACCTGCAAAACACCGCCGCCAGAAAAACGGAATTGCTGGCCAAGGCGGCCCGACATTTTTTTAAAAAAGACAGCCAGGCTGCCGCCGGCGCTTTTACACGTTTTCGTAGCGAGCAAAAGCACTGGCTCGAGGACTACTCCCTGTTCCGGGCTCTGGCCGACCACTTCCAGACATTTCAGTGGATCTCCTGGCCCACCGCTATCGCCCGCCGGCAGGCAGCCGCCGTTGCTCACTGGCAAAATAAAATGCAGGATGCGGTCTTGCTACGGCAGTTCGAACAGTTTGTTTTTTTTGAGCAGTGGCGGGCGCTTAAAAAATACGCCAACAGCCGCGGCATCAAGATCATCGGCGATATTCCTTTCTACGTCAATTTTGAAAGCGCCGATGCCTGGTCCCACCCCGAAATATTCCAGTTGGACCGCGCCAGCGGTTTGCCGGCCGTAGTGGCCGGCGTGCCGCCCGACTATTTCAGTTCCAGCGGCCAGCGCTGGGGAAACCCGCTTTTCCGCTGGCGGCAGGGTGGAGAACTGCATCCCGGCACCATGGCCTGGTGGACGGCCCGCATCCACCACTTGCTGCAGCTGGTCGACGTCTTGCGCATAGACCATTTCCGCGGCTTTGATACCTACTGGGCCATCCCGGCCTCCGCCCAGACCGCGGTCGACGGCCAATGGCAGCCGGGTCCGGGAGCGGCTTTCTTTGCTGCCGTGAAAAACGAACTGGGAGATCTGCCCCTGATCGCCGAAGACCTGGGCGAACTCACACCCGAGGTGGAGGCCCTGCGCGACCGCCTGGGCTTCCCGGGCATGAAGATCCTGCAGTTCGCCTTTGACGGCCAGCGCGGCAATCCTTACCTGCCCCACAATTTCAGCCACGCCAACTGTCTGGTTTATACCGGCACCCACGACAACAACACCAGCAACGGCTGGTTTTACGGCCGTGAAACCAGCGAAGAAACGAAACTAGCCATCCTGGACTATATGAACCTCGGCCACCGTGACGAATTTCACTGGCACTTCATCCGCCTGGCCATGCAATCGATCGCCGGCCTGGCCATGTTCCCGGTTCAGGATATTTTGGGATACGACGAACACTTGCGCATGAATACCCCGGGCCGGGGGGAGGGCAATTGGCGCTGGCGCTTGACTCCCGGAGCCCTTACCCCGGAGATCGGCCGTCGCTTGCTCCATTTAACTACTCTCTTCAACCGCCAATCGCAGACCTAAATTGCTGTCCCGAATTCCGCTTTTTTGGCGCCACATGTCACAAAAACAGGACAGATCGGTATCTCTAGAGTTGGCAAATAAAATGCTTTCTTAAAATTGAGGAGGTCAACATGAAAAAGACACTAATTACCCTTGTGAGCATGTTGCTGCTGTCAGGCGCCTGCTGGTCCGACGACACGGCCAATGAAGTCAAATATTATGACAACGCCAAGGTCATCCGCATCAAGAACGTGGATGGCGAAGGTTTTGTCCAGCGTTCCTATGAAGAAGGCAACGAAGAAGCCACCGCCAACCTGCCCCTGTTTGAAAAAGATACGGTGGGCACAACGGCAGGCCGGCTGGGAATTTACCTGGGCCGGTTGAACTACCTGCGCCTGGACGCAGACAGCATCATCGTGCTGGAAAAGATTCCCCAACTGCGCAAAACCGACCTGAACGTGCGTGTGGAACGGGGTAGCATCTATCTGGACATTGAAAACCTGGACAACGAAAAAGACATTGAAATTCAAACGCCGGACTGCGGCATCTTTATTCTGGACAAAGGGGTTTACCGCGTCAACGTCAGCGAGAACGCCCAGACCGAAGTGCTTGTCATGGAGGGCATCGCCGAAGTGGCCGGCCAGGAAAGCAGCCGCAACGTCAGGGAAAACCAGAAGATCGTCATGTCCGGCGGCGATATCGAGGAGAGGCCCTATTATTTCTACGCTTCGGAAAAAGACGATTTTGACCTCTGGAATGAAGCCCAGAACAGCAAGCTGAGCTATGCCCGCTACGGCACCTCCAGATATCTGCAGAACGGCTACGAAGATACCGAATACGAAATGTCCCGTTCCGGACGCTGGTCCTACATGTCCGAGTTCAACTCCTATGCCTGGATACCTTACAATACCCATGCCAACTGGATGCCTTACGCCAACGGACGCTGGGTGTGGAATCCTTATTACGGTTACACCTGGATATCCTACGACACCTGCGGCTGGTTCACCCACCACTATGGCCGCTGGCATTGGAGTTATTCTTTCGGCTGGCACTGGCTCCCCGGCTACCATTGGTCGCCGGCCTGGGTCTCCTGGTTCGGCAACGACCATTATTACGGCTGGTCCCCTCTCAGCTGGTGGAACCGGCCGGTCGTCATCATCAACAACCGTTGGGACCGCAATTACGATTACCGCCGCGGCATCCCGCACCATTCGCGTTCCACCATCATCATCCGCAAAAACGAACTCTCGGCCGCCAACGCGCAGCGCGTGGCCCTGAAAAAAGGCTCGCTGGGACAGAACGCCGGCCAGACCATCGCCTACCGGGGCACAGCGCCCAGCGACCGGCCGGCCCTGAATAAGGTCACGGTGATCAACGCCAATGGCAAAGCCGTGACCTATAAGCAGAACGGCATTGTTTCCGGAGAAAAGTACCGGGTCACCAGCCCTGCTTCCGCAAACGGCAAGGCCGCTGTCTACAAATACAACCCTGCCGCCGACGGCAACAAAACTGGCAGCGCCTACAGGAAAAAGAGCACTGAAGGTTCCAGCCCATCGGCAAGCGGCACCTATTTCAGGTCCAAGAGCAGCAATGCCTCCCGCAGCGGTACCAGCACCCGTGTTTCTTCCTCCGGCTCCAGCGCCGAAAAATCTTCCGGGAAAACCAGTTACCGCAGCAAATCCGGAAGCTCGAGCAAAGCCAAAGCCTCATCTTCTTCCTCATCCAGCAGTTCGAGCGGAACGAAAAAAAAGAAAAAGGGTGAGCCCGGATATTTGTCTGACAACAGTTACAAAAATTCGACAGGTGAGACGGCTGCCGCCGCACCGTATGCCCGCACCCAGAGCAAATATTCTGCAAGCACCAGCACTGCCTACCGCTATTCCAGCCGGGTTTATGAATCAAAACTCAAAAGCGCGACCACTTCATCAACTTATACGACCTTCAGGGCCCCAACCCAGTCAAGGCCCGGTCTAGCTGCAAATGCGACCAGTCCATTTTCCAGCCGCAAAACCAGCGGCGGCAGTGCTGACTATTCTGCGCGCGGTACCAACACCCGTTACCGGGCGCCGGCCTCAACCGCAAGCCTTGGCTACAAAAGCAGCTCTGCCGCGAGATCTTATTCCCCAACCAGCAGCGGCCAATCATCCAGATCCAGCAGCGCCTACCGCTCCGGCTCCTCTGCTTCGACTGCTTCCCGCAGCACGGCATCATCTTCTTCGCAAAGTTCAAGCGGAACGGCGGTAAAGAAAAAATAATTCACTAAGATTACCTGTAGGGACAGGTTTTAAACCTGTCCCTACTTTTTTTAATTCAATTTTTTTCAGGATTGTAAAGCCGGGATCAGATGTTTCCCTTCCAGGCAGCCAGCGCTTTTTCAGCTATCTTTATTTGTTCGGAGCTGAGTTCAGCGGCATGGCGGTTGACCGCAGTTTCCATGTTGGCCAATGCCTGCTCGATCTTGCCGTTCTTGGCCAGGACCAGGGCGTAATTGAAGAAGAACTTCCCCTCCGGCTTGATGGCCGCGGCCCGGGCCAGCATCTGCTCGGCATCGGCCATGCTCCCGTAACGCGTGTTCAGCAGCGCCACCTTCATAAGCAGTTCGGGCTGGCCGGCGGCCTCTTCGTTTTCCAATAACTGGTTGTAAGCAGCCACGGCCTGCGCGTACTTTTGGATGGTGATCAGCAATTCAGCGTACTTGATGCGCAGGGACACGTTCTGCGGTTCGATGTCCAGCGCCTGGGCGAAATATTCGACCGCCTCAGCAGTGCGGTTCTGCTTCTCCCTGATCTCTCCCAGCAGGATCGTGACCCGGGTATTGCGCGGATTTTTGTCCAGGATCTCGCGGCAGCGGCTTTCGGCCCGGTCGTACTTTTTCATGTCGAACAAGGCCAGGGCCAGGATCTGTTTGAAGTTTTCGACATCCGGGAAATCGTCGATCGCCTGTCGCAGGCAATTCAAGGCCGCGTTGTAGTTGCGCTTGGACATGTATATCTTGTATTTCAGGTTGTATACGTGCGGCATCTTCAGCCCGGGGTTTTCGGCCAGCAATCGCTGCAAGTCGCTTTCAGCTGCCGCTATCTTTTTCTGGCCGATCAACTGGCTGATCTCCCTCAGGCGCGCGTCGATCAGCACCCCTTGCTTGGGATCGAGCGCCGTGGCTGCCTGGCTGGAAAAGGCCGAAATGTAACCCAGCGCCTGCAGCTGCTCCTTGTCGCCGGCGCTCAGTTCGCGGCGCGTCTCGCCACTGCTCTGGGAATGGTCGGCAATGAACTTGGCCAGGCGCTTGTCCAAGTTGCGGGCAAGCAAGTTTTTTCTCAAAAACAAATTCAGTTTTTCAGCGGGGTCGACGCCCAGATCGTACAACTCGGGATCGGGCAGCGACACGTACTTGTAATCCTGGTGCAAGAGCCCGGTCAGCGGCGCCCAATTCATCTCCTCACGGCCGTACAGGCTTTCGAAGTAAATTATCCGCTCCTCTTTCTCGGAGCCACCTTTGAGCAGGGAGCGGAAGCTGCGTCCCTGTACCGCCCGCGGAATCTCGAAACCCAGCAGGTCCAGCACCGTGGGCATGACATCGACCAGTCCCACCCTGGCAGCCACCGTCCTGGCCTTGCCAAAAAGTTTGGGAGCGTAAAAGATCAGCGGCACCTTCAGGGCCTCCTCGTAGCAAAAGATGCCGTGGCCCTGTTCCACATGTTCGCCGAAGGCTTCGCCGTGGTCACCGGCGATGACCACCAGGGTGCGCTCCAGCAGTCCGCGTTCGCGCAAGGACTGGATGACACGGCCGACCCAGACGTCGGTATAGGCGATCTCACCGTCGTACAATCCTTTCGGGTTTGCAGGATAACGTTTGGCGAATTCCAGCGGCGGCCGGTAAGGGGTGTGGGGATCGTAAAAATGGAGCCAGTAAAAAAATCTCCGCCCATCGTTCTGGCCCAGCCAGGCGCTGAATTTTTCAAAGACCTGCTCGGCCGGGATCTCAGACTTGTAGTGACGGATCATTTCGTGGGTGTCCAGGCTGTCGTCGTAGAGTGAAAAGCCCTGGTTGACCCCGAATTTGGATAACAGGACAAATGAGGCGACCACCGCCCGCGTGTCGTAGCCCCGGTCTTGCAGAACTTCGGCCAGGGTGATTTCGTTTTCCGGCAGAAAATAACTGCCGTTGTTGCGCACATTGTTGGCGATTGGGTAGCGGCCGGTGAAAAGGGCGGCGTGCGAGGGCAGGGTCAAAGGCACGGGGGCGTAGCCATTCTCAAAGCGGATCCCCTGCCTGGCCAGGAGATCGATGTTTGGCGTTTGCGCCGTTTTGTAGCCATAGGCCCCGATATGGTCGGCCCGGGTCGTGTCCAGGGTGATGATGAGAACATTCCATGCCGTCCGGGTTCCGCCGCGGCGCTGCAGGAAAAAAAGACCGCTGGCGGCCAGCAGCAACAGCAGGATGACCAATAATTTTCTTTTGCTCATGCTTGATTCAACTCCGTTTTCCCTGCCAAGGGCTCAAAGGCGGCCCCGGTCATTGCCCGGCCGCTGCGGCAAGCAGGCGCCGCAACACGGCGCGGTCTGAAACAGAAAGCAACTGAAGGAATTGCGTCTGCAGCCGCTGCAGGTAATCGTTGGCCTCGGCTTTTCGTCCCGCGGCAATCAATGTGACCGCGATATTGAAATAGGCATCTATAAAATCGGGTTGTAACTCTAAAACTTTCTGCCAATCCGCGAGCGCCGCTTCAACCTGCCCGGTAAATTTGCGGGCGGCGCCCCTGCCGTTGTAGGCCGCGACCGATTTTGCATCCAACTCAATGGCCTTGTTGAAAGCGCCGACAGCCTTTTCACGCAGGGTCTCGTCTTTGGCCGCCACATAGCGGGCCAGGAACAAGGCGCCCAGGTTGGCGTAAACCATGGCATTTTGCGGATCCAGGGCCAGGGCTTTTTCGTAAGCCTCATAAGCCTTGCCGAAATTTTTCATGCGGAAAAAAGCGACCCCCAGGTAATTCCAATTGGCCGAATCGGCCGCATCAGCGGCCAGAACCTCTTTGAGTAAAACCACGGCTTCAGCACTGCGGTTTATTTCGGTTAAAAAAACGCCCAATTTCGACTTCAATTCCATACTGTCCGGCTTCCTTTGCAGCCCCTGGCGCAGGATATCCACCGCAACCTGCGGCTGGCGCAGATAATGCAGGGTATCGGCCAAATGCGCATAGGAACCTATGTCGTCCGGTCTGCTGGCGAGCACCTGCTCGTACAATTCCCGGGCTTCACGGTATTTTTTCTGGTTGAACAATTGGTTGGCGCTGCGCAGTTTGTTCTGGATGGGCAGCAGAGTTTTCAAATCATCGTCACGGGTGAAAACCGCTTTGGCCTCAACCTTGATCCCGGCCAAATACCCGAATGAGCGCAGCCGCCGTAATGTTTCCGCCGGCAAGGTCAGGCGCGCCGCGGCCGTTTCCGTTCCCGACATCTTGTTTTTCAATTCCGATAATTGCCGGTTCAGATCGGAAAGCTTGCGCGAGGAAATGATGTTCTTGCTTTCGGCAAAGTCCCGTTCGATATCGTAAAGTTCCTTGATGGGCTGGTCGATATATTTCAATTTGCCGTTAATGAACCCCTCCAGGGGCGCCCAGCCTTTGCTTAAAAAGGGACCTTTGGATTCAATATAGACCGGTCTTTCCGCTTCTGTCCCGCCGTTGAGCAGGGGCAGCAGTGACCGGCCCGCGAGCCCGGGCGGAGGAGCGCTGCCTAAAATATTGCAAACAGTGGGGAAAATATCAACATGGGACACAAGGGTCTTTATGGTCCTGGGCTGTGCCCCTGGCCGGCAAATGATCAGGGGGATATGGATCGTGGAATTGTAGGCGAAAAAGCCGTGCTCGAATTCACCATGTTCGCCAAGGGCTTCACCGTGATCAGCGGTTATGATGATCAGAGTGGAAGCCAGGCGGCCCGATTTTTCCAGAAATGAAAACAATTTGCCAAGTTCGGCGTCCACATAGGCGATCTCACCGGCGTAGGGATCGGCGCTGTAGAGCTTGTCGAAGGGCGCCGGCGGAGCATAGGGAAAATGGGGGTCCCACAAATGCAGCCAGCAAAACCATTCGCCTTTCCGGCCCGCGATCCAATCCTGCGCCAGGGGGACGATTTCCGCGGCCAGGAAAGTGTCCTGGCTCAGGGGTTCACGATAAAGATCGAATCCCTGATCCAATCCGAATGTCTGGTCCAGCACAAAAGAACTTACAAAAGCGGCCGTGGCGTAGCCCTGGCCCCGCAACTGCTCGGCCAGGGTGAAAAAGCGTTTGTCGAGACAGTATCCGTTATTATCGGCAACGCCGTGATACAAAGGCGTGTGGCCGGTAAAGATATTGGCATGAGCGGGCAGGGTCATGGGCGTATGCGAGAAAGCACGGGTAAAAACCGAGCCGCGGCCGGCCAGGCGGTCGATATTGGGAGTCAACTGCCTCACCCCATAAACGCCGATGTGGTCGGCCCGGGTGGTGTCAAGGGTGATCAGCAGGACATTGCTAGCCTTCTCGCTTGCTTTGCCGCTTGCCGCGACAAGGGGCAGGAGCAAAAATCCCCATGCTGCCAATAAAAGAAAAAGCGGTTTTCTCTTCATGCTGCTTATTATAGCACAGCCAAAACAGTATAAAAAAAAACCCCCTCCCCGAGTTCGGGGAGGGGGTCTCTTTTATCGGGTTTGATCGCTCAAACCCCAGTTTGGAGTTGCAGGTTTAGAAGTTGACGCGGATGCCGAACTGGAAGCAGCCCGGGTTGGTGACCACCTGGACCTCGTCCTTGTACGCGCCGATCAGGTTTTCCAGTTTCAGGGTGGCCTGCGCGTTGGTCACGTTGTACCAGTCGACGAACAGGGTGGCGCTGGTGGTGTCGGAAATTTTGAACACCTTTTCCAGGCCGAGGTTGAGGTAAGTGAAGTTCGGCAGCCGGTCATCGCCGAACTTCTTGCCGCCTTCATAGAAAAAGTTATAGCCCAGGCCGCCGGGGAGATAGACCCGGACCCTGTAGGGGATGACGTAACCTTCGCGGGATTGCAGGACCGCCGACAGGTTCAGCCCCCAGGGCAGCTGGTAGAGGCCGGAGAGCTTGAACATCCAGCGCGAGTTCACGTAGATGCCGGTATAGCCGGAACCGCCCGATTGTGGAGCGACCACGGCCTCGTTGTAGAAGTCGAAATTGTTCTGGTTGAAGTGTTCGCTCTTGTCCATGTGGCTTGTCCAATCCTGGTAGGTGAAGGAGGCGTCGGCCATCCACTTGCTGGACAGCTTCTTGGTCAAGACCAGTTCCACGGCCATGTACTTTTCGTAGTCATTTTCGTAGTTGGTGAAATAGGTACCGACCGGTACTACCTTGCGCAGCCACCTGGGCACCTTGGTGTCGCCAACCGTGACGGTGCCGCTCTCGTACCAGTTGGCCGCGGTTTCGATCGAGTCGTTGGGCATGACGCCGATTTCCCGGCCCAGATTGTGGCGCTTCTTGTAGAAACCGGTGACGCCGATGGCGAGGTCTTCGCCCAGGGCCTTTTGAAAGGAGAGGGTCAGCTCGTCGAGCAGCGGTGTGTTGTAATTGTTGTCATATTGATTTTTCCTGATGCCCTTGCTGTAATCGATCCGTTGGGTATTGGTCCAGGATTGATAGCTGCCGGAGTAGCCGGGACCATAATAATAGTAGGCCCAGTTGAAGACCTCGTTGTACTGGGGAATGTCGTCGAGGTTGGCGTCCCACCAGTAGAAGTCGGTCTCGCGGTAGGGGAAGAGGGCGGAAGCCAGGCTGTTGCCGCTCTGCGAACCGTAGCGGGCCAGGGACAGCTTCAAGACATTTTTACCGTCGCCGCTGATGTCATAGGTCAGCGAAAATCTGGGAGAGATCGTCGACCAGGCCACCGGCGCGTCCATGGCCGGAACCATCATATCGCCCATGATATCGGTCACGATTTTTTCATTGTGATGGGGTGAACCCGGCTCATACCAGGTAAGCGCTTTCTGCAGGCCGCCGTTCAGGGCGCCGCTTTCCTTGTCGTAGCGCAGGCCGAGGTTGACATTCAGTTTGCCGAAGCTGGCGGTATCAGACAAAAAGAACGACATTCTGTTGAAGTTGACGTCGTAATTGGCGTTGGGAACGAACCAGACTTCGCCCATATTGAGGGGCATACCGTAGGCATCCAAATACCCTTGCCCATACTTGACGGCGATCCTCTTGTTGGGATAGAGGGTCTGGGTGGTGGTGTCGGCGTTGACATAATCCACGCCGAAGCGGATCTCGTGGTCTCCGCCGAGGATGTTCTCGGCGAAGTAGTTGCCGTTCAATGACAGGTTCAGCTGGTTGCGGTTGGTGATGTAATGGTAGCAGTTGTTCAGCCATTGATTAGGCGAGAAAATATAGAGCCATTCGGCGCCCACGTGGTCGCCGTCAGCATTGATCGTGCCGCCGCGGGGGTCGAGGACGAAGCCGCCGTCGGTGTAGGCCACCTTGGCGTCGAGCATCAGGTTGCCCATGATCTGCTGGATGGCGCCGTAATAGACCCAGCCCGGGCCGTCCTGGTCGAACAGCGAGCCGTTGTTCTGCTGGGCCGAGGAGAGGACCGTGCGGCCCCACTTCTTTTTGGCATCGTGGGAGAGGTTCAGGTCGCCGCTGGTGTTGCCGAACTGGAAGTTCAGCTTGGCGTAGCCGGAGAGCAGCCAGGTGGCATCTTCGTCATTGGTGATTTTCCGGGCGTGGATGTCCTGAATAGCGTAGGAACCCATGAAGAAGATATGATCCTTGAGGACCGGGCCGCCGAAGTTCACGCCGTACTGGAAAAGGCGGTTGATGCCCGGGATGACGAAGTTCTTGCGGGTCTGGTAGGGTGTCAGGTCCTGCTTCATTTCCCAGGCCTTGTCCTGCACGTACAGGTGGAAGTCACCGGCAAAGCGGTTGCCGGCGCGCTTGGAAACGAAGTTCAACTGCACGCCGCCGGTCTGGGCCGTGATGTCGTTGGCGCCCACGGTGATCTGCATCTCTTCGTAAGCGTTCATGTTCAGGTAGGCGGGGGCCGCGCCGATGGCGGAGTTGTCGGTGATGTTGGCGCCGTCCACGTTCCAGGTGGTGTCGTCGCCGTCAGCGCCGCCGGATGTGAAGCTGGACTGCTGGCCGGACTCGGCACCGCCGATGTCGACGCGATCCATCATCATACCCGGAGCCAGCGCCATGACAGTGAAGGGGTTGCGGGCGGTAGGCAGCGATTGGATCATTTCCTTGGAAACGTTCATGCCCACGGTGGTCTTGCGGGTATCGACCACGCCGGCCTTGGCGGTAACGATCACCTCTTCCTGGATGGTGGTCGTTTCCATGGGCACGGTCAGGGTGACGTTCTTGCCGAGGGACAGGCGGATGCCCTTGCGGATAACGGTCTTGAAACCTTCGAGCTCGAACTTCAGCTCGTAGTTGCCGGGAGACAATTTCAGGAACCTGAAGTTGCCTACCTCGGAAGTGACCGCCGTAATCTTGCCGCCGACGTCACTGGTGAGGGTGATCGTCACGCCGGGAATGGAGGAACCGTCAGGAAGCACAACCGTACCGTAAATGTCGGCCAGTTGCACTTGGGCCACGGCGACTGAACTGATCAGTGCCAGGGCTGCAAAAAGTAGCACGAGTTTTTTCATTCGTACCTCCTAAAATTTTAGAGACACTTTATCTAAGCAATAACCATGCCATTTGCAGCATGCCCTTAATACAGGCATTGACAAGCGGAAGCCGGGGCCGAAATTCAAATATTTGGATTTAGCGAGTGAGCGAATTCAATTATTTGAATAGCCTCCCGCCTGGCCGCGCCATATTCTTGACTTCACAGCCGCCAAAAACTATAATGATTTTCAAGGGTGAAATACAATGGCCAAAACTCAAAATAAAATCATTCCCCGCCAGCCACTTACCCGGAAAATGTTTTTTCTGCTGCTCGTGATCGTTCTAATCATTGCTTTTTTTATATTCTACCGCCGCCCCCAGGAAGTAAAGAGGGATCCCCAGAGCAATGTCCTGCTCATTACCCTGGACACGACCCGCGCCGACCGCCTGGGCTGCTCCGGCTACACCCCCGCCCAAACACCGAACCTGGACCGCCTGGCCGCGGCAGGGGTCAGCTGCGAAGCCGCTTACAGCCCGGTGCCCCTGACCCTGCCGGCCCACTGCACCATGCTCAGCGGCTTGTATCCCCCGGCCCACAAGGTGCGCAACAACGGCAGCTATTTCCTCCCCGAACCCGTGCTTACCCTGGCCGAGATGCTGGGCCAAAACGGCTACCAGACTTCCGCCTTTGTCTCTTCCTTTGTCCTGGATTCCCGTTTCGGTCTCGGCCAGGGTTTCACTGTTTTTAATGATGAGTTTGCCGGCGGCGGGGTCAAGACCTACAAATCGGAAAGAGATGCTGCCGCCGTCTTCGCCGCTTTTTCCCGCTGGTTCACCGGGCGCGGCGCCGGAAAATTTTTTTCCTGGGTCCATTTTTTTGACCCGCATGCCCCCTACGCTCCCCCCGAACCATTCCGCAGCGCTTTCAGCGACAATCCCTATGACGGTGAGATCGCATATATGGATCATTATATTGGCGCCATCCTCGACCTGCTCAAAGAAAAACACTTAATGGAAGACACCCTGGTCGTCATCGCCGGCGACCACGGCGAAGCGTTCGGAGAGCACGGCGAAACCGGACACCAGGTTTTCTGCTACGAAGAGAACCTGCGCGTGCCGCTGATCTTCCACGCTCTAAAACGCCTGCCGAAAAACATGCGCCTGAAGCGGAAAGTCGGTTTGACCGATGTTATGCCCACCATTCTTGATTTTTTGCAAATCCCCGTCCCTGCCGCGCTCCAGGGCCGGTCGCTGCTGCCGGCCATGCAAAAAATGGACACGGCCGAACCGGACCTGTACCTGGAAAGTTTTTTTGCCCACGAAGCCTTCAATTGCGCCCCGATCCAGGGCATCATCCAGAAAAACTACAAATATCTCGATCTGCCCAAGCCCGAATTGTACGATCTGCTGCAAGATCCGGGAGAAAGAAAAAACCTTGTCTCCGGCTCAGCTGTTCTGGGTCAAAAAATGAAAACTAGCCTGAACGAACTTACCCGCCGCCTGGGCGGCAGTAACATGCAGGGCCAACGCCGCATGACCGACGCGGAAAAAAATACCCTGGCCTCACTTGGCTATATCACTTCGGCCCCGGCCGCACAAAGCGCCGGTCCGCTGCCCGATCCCAAGGACAAGATCGCCGGCTGGCAGGTATTCAACCGCGGCGCCGAGCAGGCGGCCAACGGTCAAACCGGCGCAGCCGCAGCCAGCCTGCTCCAGGCCATCGAACTCATTCCCGATTACGCCGGATCTTACACCATATTGGCCAATGTCTATTTTAAAAACGGCCAGGGTGACAAGGCCCTGGCCCTGTTCCGCGACGCCTTGATCCGCATCCCGACCGATGCCACCCTGAAAACCGAGTACGCGGGCCTACTGATAAAAATGAACCGCCTTGACCAAGGCATGACCCAATTGCAGGAATTGACAAAAACGGATTTGGTCGACAAAAAAGCCTTCGTCTATTCCCAGATGGGAAGCATTGCGGAAACACAGGGCAAGTCGCCCCAGGCCATAACTTATTACCGCCAGGCTCATGAAAACGAACCCGACAACGATGGCTACGCCCGCAAGCTGGCTTACCTCCTGCACCGGACCAACCGCTTTGCCGAGGCCTTGGCAATATACCGCAGCCTGGAACAAAAACAGCCGGATGACATCCAGTTGATCCGCGACATGGCTATCGCCTACGCCCAGCTGAACGATCTCGAACAAGCCCGCAGCTATTTCACCAAGGCGCTGCAGCGTTCGCCCGACGCAAACCTGCATTACAATTTCGCGTTGCTGCTGGCCCGCCAGGGCCAATACGCCGAAGCCGCGGCCATGATGGAAAAATTCCTGATCGCAGTTCCGGCCGCAGCGGCCCAAGCCCAGGCGGCCCGCCGCTACCTTGCCGACTGGCGCAGCCGCTGACGGCTTGACGGTGAAAAGCGTTGATTGTCTTTGTTAAATTCCGAGCTTCTGCTATAATGATTATTGTGCTTGTCATGGAGAAAAGGCATGAAAATATTTCTGGACACGGCCAACATAACTGAGATCAAAAAAGGTCTGGCCTTCGGCGTCATTGATGGCGTCACCACCAATCCCAGCCTGGTCGCCAAGGAACAGCGGGAATTCATCCCCCTAATCAAAGAGATCACCGCCGTCATCCCCGGACCGGTTTCGGTCGAAGTCACGGCCTGCAAACCCGAAGAAATGATCGCCCAGGCTGAAAAATACGCGGCCATCGCCGCTAACGTGGTCATCAAGGTGCCCATCAACCTGGAAGGTCTGCAGGTGGTCAAGGCCCTGGCTGGCCGCGGCATCAAGACCAATGTCACCCTGATCTTCTCCCCCTCCCAGGCCCTGCTGGCCGCCAAGGCGGGAGCGACCTATGTGTCGCCCTTCGTCGGCCGCATCGACGACATTTCCGGCGACGGCATGGCACTGGTCGAGGACATCGCCCTTATCTACGACAACTACGACATTGCCACCGAGATCATCGTTGCCTCGGTGCGCCACCCGCTGCATTTCGTGCAGGCGGCCAAGATCGGGGCCGACGTGGCCACCATCCCCTTTGCCACCCTGGCCCAGCTGCTCAACCACCCCTTGACCGCCAGCGGCATGGAACGCTTTTTAAAGGATTGGCAAAAGGTCAAGCCCTGACGGATGAAGAAAAAAATAAAAATCCTAATCAGTTTTTTTTTATACTTTTCTTTTTGGGAGGCGCCTATTACGCCGTCAAATACTACATATACCATTTGATCGTTTCCGGCAGCCGCGTCGACATCCGCTTCAGTGATCTGCGCCTCTCCCTTTTCCCCCTGGGGCTTGAGATCCGCGATATCAAAAATTTCCCGATCAAAAACGAAAACCTGGTCTCGTTCTCCGCGGTCAATGTTTACCTGCCGCCAACCTCGCTGTTCATGAAAAAAAAGGCGATCAGCATTGAGATCGAAAAACCGTTTTTCGTTCTCAACGACGAATTGCTGAAAAGCAAGACCGACGACAAAGCGCTCGGTTCAGCCTTTACCATCAACCGCGTCAGCATCCGCCACGGCGAACTCGTCTACAAGGGCAAGGACGTGCAGGTGCAAATGCTCGATTTCAACTTGCAGTCAAGGATCATGACCGCCGGACTGTCCATGCGCTTGGATTCACCGCATTTGAAAGTCACCATTCCCGTCAGCGGTGAAGCGGTCACGCTGGAAGGCAACCTGACCGGCGATGTCCGCCGGCAGGGGACTTCCTGGCGGATCAACCAGTTCGTCTGGCAGACCCGGGAGGTTCTCTTCAACCTTAACGGCCGCATCCTGAAAGACGGTTCCTACTATTTCAATTCGTTCGCCCAGGGCAATCCCGAAAATATCCTGCGCCCGCTGTTGGGAGAATTGACCATCAAGGGCCTGGCCTATGTAAACGCCAAGATCGCCAGGAATGTGAAAAACAAGGTGCAGATCAAGACCGATTTCACATCGCCTTCCTTCCTGATCATGGAAAATTCCGGCAGCAACCTCTCCGGACATTTGAACTGGAACAGCCAGAGCCGCAGCCTGGACCTGGAAGCCGCGTTCGACACACCACTGGCAAGGTCCTCGCTACGTATCGGCAGCAAAAGCGGGGAAACCAATATCGCGGTCAGGGACATTCCGGCCGCGTACATATCCCGCCTATTGGAAATTGAAGGCGACGCTCCCTTGGCCGGGATCATCACCAACGGCGCCTTGCAGATAAACAGTGAATTCCTCCGCGGCCGGGCCGAACTGGATGCTGGCCCTTCCCATTCTTTCAGCCAGCCCTTCGTGGCCAGAGGCACCATTGATTTCCTGCGTGAAAAGAAAATAAAACAGACCACGTTTTCCGGACAGCGGCTGCAGTTCAACGGCGGGCAGGTCAGCATCAGCGGCAAGACCAATTCGCTGGCCAGGACAACGAACATTAAAATTAGCGCCGAATTGGCGAACCTGGAAAACATGACGGCCTACTCAGCCTACTACCTGGACATCGATCTGCTGCCGTGGAAGCTGAGCCGGGGGAGCGGGTCGTTTCATCTAGATCTGGACAAAGGGCCGGGCCACAAGCAGATCGACAGCCGCTTTACACTTGCCAACTTCCTAGCCAACCAGCAGGGGATCTCATCGCTGCAGGGCGAAGTCCGCAGCACGCCGCTGCTAAGCCGGGGAGAATTCCTTATCAGCGCACCCGACCTGAGCTGCCGGGCCGAACTGAACATCGCCGCGCAAAAGACCAGCATCCGCTTCCGGGACGTGGCAGGCGAAGCGCAAAAGATCATGAAGATCCTGGGCATGGATCTAAACTTGCGGGGCAGGATCAGCGGTGATTTCACCTACAGCTCGGGCCGGGCCTTGCCACGACCGGAACTGTTCGGTTCCCTAACGGCACCGCGGCTGAATTTTATGGGATACGCACTCACACAGATGAAGAGCATCCTGCGCTCCAATCTGCAAAATATAACCTTGAGCGGTTTGGAATTTCAATACAAGGGCGGCCGGGCCCATGCCGAGGTCAGCATCGATTACGGGCAGAAAAAGTTCGACCTGCAGGGCCGCATCGACGGCATGGACGTCGCCCGATTGCACGGAGAATTCAGCGGCCGGGCCGACCTGGAGATCGACGGCCGCGGGGAATTCCTTAAAGATCCGCTGGCGTTATCCTACCGATTCAGCAAAATTCATTTTTACCGCGACCGCGAATTCAGCGTCAAAGGCAGCGCCAAAATATTAACCGATTTTTCCGATTTCACCCTGAACACCAGTGGTGAAGTGCTCAACCAGGACGGCGTTTCCCCGTTTTCGATCGATATCAGCCGCAAAGCTTCGCGCTATTCCGGGTCATTCAATTTGAACCTGATGGATCTGAACCTGCTGATTCCCTGGAAAAACAATGCCGGCAGCATGCGTTTATTGGGACAAATTTATTCGGACAGCAGCGGCATCATCAACAGCCGGGGAGTGGCCATTTTTTCCGGCCAGACCCTCTCCTTGCCGAACTTCTCCCATTCACTGGACAATTTTCAGGGAACAATCACTTTTGTCAATAAGAATTTTATCCTGCAGTCGCTGCGCGGTGAAATGGGCGGCGGCACGGTGGAAGGCAATGGACGCCTGGTCATCGGCCCCAGCAGTTTGCAAAGCATGACCTTCAACCTCCAGGGAAAAGACCTGCGCCTTTATCCCATGGACCGTGTCTCCTGCCTAGTCGATCCCGACCTGACCCTGAAATACCGACAGAAAAAATTGCTGCTGTCCGGAACCCTGGTCTTCCAGTCGGTCGATTGGCAAAGAGAGATCGATGAACGCCTCATCTTTAACACCCGCTCGGAACTGTCAACCGCCGAATCAAAGATCCAGGAAATGCTGCAGCTGGATATTGAGATGAACAGCGAAAATATCCTGATGAGCAATTCCTTGGGCCGCGTCAAAGGCAAATTCAAGTTGCGGCTGACCGGCAATGCCAATTTCCCCATTTTAAGCGGGACCTGCGAAGGCAGCCAGGGAGAGATCTATTTTTCCGACCGTTCCTTCAACCTGCTTAAAGCCAAACTGGTTTTCAAAAACAATTTTTTCATCGATCCGCTGATCCAGGTCGAATCGGAAGCGTTCATCCAGAATTACCGCATCCGCTTCGACATCCGCGGCAGCGTCTCACGCGCCAAACCCGAACTGGTTTCCTCGCCGCCGTTGCCGCCCCAGGATATCCTGGCCCTGGTCTCTTTGGGCGAGGGGTTTAAAAGAACGGGTTCGGCGGAACTCAGCTCGCAACTGGGCAGTACGGCCATGGTCACCACCAAGCTGACCGAAGAGATCAAGAAACGGGCCGACAAGCTGTTGGGCATCAACCTGCTGCGCATCGATCCCATCCTCTCCGGTCAATCGGAACTGGACACTTCGCGGCTGACCATCGGCAAAACCATCTCCAAGGATCTGATCGTCGTCTACTCCACCAACCTGTCCACGTCGCGCCAGGAAATCCTCTACATGCAATACCAACTGTCCCCGGCCATCTCCCTGATCGCCATGAGAAATGAAGAAGGGCGCTACAGTCTCGACCTGCGCCTGCGCACCCGGCGCTGAAATGGCCGTGAACTATCGCAAGATCTTCCGTCGGCAATTGCTCCCGGCCGTATTTTGCCTGCTTTTGCTGCAACCAGGGCGGCTGGCCGCCGCTCCGATCTGGGAAAATATAAAGGTCGGACAGATCCTGATGCTGAACGTAGACCAAAAGAGCGATCCCCGTCTGCTCCCTTATCGCGCCCTGATCAGCATACACAGCGGCGACTCCTACCATTACCGGAATGTCAGGAAAAGCATCGAGAACTTATTCAAAACCGGGGTGTTTGCCGGCATTGAAGTCAAGGTCCAAATCCGGGATGCCGACCTGCTGGACGTCTTTTTCATCCTGCAGAACAAACCGATCATCCGCGCCTTGCGATTCAGTGAAAGCAACTTCATCGGCAAACGGGAATTGCGCGCCGCCATTTATTCCCTGCGCACGAACGATCTGTTCGAAGCGAGCAAATTGGCCAAGGCCGTGGACGAACTGCAAGCCCTGCTCAAAGCCAAGGGCTATTTCAACGCCCGGATATCACCGCGGATCCTTATGGACAAAAAACGTTCCGACTGCACCATCCAATTCGCCATCGTTTGGGGCAAGATCGCCCGCATCAGACAATTGCTGGTCCAGGTCAACGACGATGAACTAGGGCGGATCATTCCGGGTTACTTTAAAAACTCCGGCTTCTATATCCAAAGCGAATTCGCCAGAAAAATCGAAAAAACCAGGAAACTTCTGAAAAAAAATCTCTATTATTTTCCGGAAATAAAAGTTCAGGAAGATTTCCTCGATCGCGAACGCTCGCTTCTGGATATCACCATCGACATCGCTTGCGGCTACAAGTACAATTTCGTTTTTCAGGGCATGGCCGCCAGGATGTCCCTGATCTCCGAGATCTGGGAACGTCAGGTCTTTGAAAAATGGGCCGAAGAGGAAAGCCGGGCCCGGCTGTTGAACTATCTGAAAAATGAGGGTCACTTCGACGCCCGCATCACTTCCGCCATCAGCACGGACGGGGTGAACAAAACAATCGTCTTCACGGTCCAAAAAAACCGCCGTTACCGGCTGGGGACAATCACCGTGCACGGCAACCAGTCGGTAAGCGACGAAAAAATCAGGGAGATCATCAAGACCGATGACCTGATCTTCCATAAACTATTCTGGCTGCGGCTCAATTCTCTTATAGCCGATATGGAAGTTCTCAAGCTTTTTTATTACTACCAGGGGATATCACCTGTCGAGATCCAACTGGAACCGAGTTTCCGGGGCAAATACGCCGATATCGATTTTGTCATCAACGAAGGCCGGAAATTCCTTGTCGATAACGTCGAATTCAGCGGCAACCGGACCTTTCCCAGCCAGGAACTTTACCGGCTGATGCGCAGCAAGTCCGGCAGCCCCTATGTCCCCCGGCAGTTCAGCGAAGACATCGACCGGCTGCAGAATTTTTACTGGAATCGCGGTTATGATGAAGCGACCGTCAGTTACGAACTGTCGCCGGGACAACAAAAATCGCTCCTGATTAAGATTGACGAAAAGCAATTGAAAAAAATGGGCGAGCTGATCATCATCGGTGCTTCCAATCCCCAGAAAAACCTGATCAAAAAACGATTCCCCCTGCGCCAAGGCCAGCCATTCAGCCGCAATCAGATCGACGCCTTCCGCTCTGAAATTGAAAACAGCGCCATTTTTTCCGAGATCAGGCTGGACAAGATCGAAAATGACCAGGGCACCATCGACATACTGGCCAAAGTCACTCCCGACCGCAGCCGTTTCTATGGTTTCGGCTTCGGCTGGGAAGAAAGACGGGGTCCGCGCGGCACTCTGGAGTACCAGGAAAAAAATCTGTTCAACTCCATCTCCTCGGTAGCCGTCATCCTGCAACTGGGCTTGAACGAGCGCCGCGGCATCCTGTCCCTTGACACCCCCTATTTTTTCAAAAACTTGATCACTACTTCGTTCAAGATCTGGGAAGAAGACGAAACCTATCCCAGCTACCGCTTCAACCGCTGGGGACTGGGCGCCACCTTGGTAAAGAAATTCTCGGACAAGCTGTATTTCCTGGGCTCAGCAAAGTGGTACCGCACCACCCTGACCGAATTGGCCATCCCGGTGGTGTTCAACGTCGACCAGTTGAACAAACCTTTCGACACAACCGCCCTCTCACTTTCTTTCGTTAATGAGAACCGCGATAACCCGTTCAATCCCCGCAACGGCGATTTTCTCAACGCCGAAATGAAATTGGGCTTGCCGGTTTTCGAAAAGGATTACACGTTTATAAAACTCTTTTGGAATTACCAAAAGCACTATCCCATCCTGCGCGAAGGCACATTTTCCTTTTCCGTCAAGAACGGATTCGGTTTCGGCGACATGTCGATCAGCGAACGTTTTTTCGCCGGCGGTTCCCATTCCTTCCGCGGCACGCGCAATGACCGCCTGGGCCCGATCAACCTGGACACTATCGAGCCCGAGGGCCGGCCCGAGGGCGGCAATATCCTGCTGCTGTTCAACCTGGAAGTCACCGTGCCCAGCCTGCTCATCCCCATGGAAAACCTGTATTACACTTTTTTCGCCGACGTGGGCAACGTTTTCAGCAAGTCCAGCGACTTCAACCTGAACAAGATGGAGCGGGCCCTGGGCTTCGGCCTGAAATACCGCACCCCGCTCGGCCCCATCCGCCTCGATTTCGCCTTCAACCTGCGCAAAGCCGCCGAGCAGAATTTCTTCATTCACATCGGCATCGGCAACGTGTATTAAAAATAAATCAATCGTTTTTTTAATACAATCAAAAAAAATTTTATCTCTTTTTTGGCTTCGGATTGATTGCATTGGCCTTATCCAGCAAATCGACTGGATTGGCAAAAGAAGGCATGGCAAAGGAAAAAATGGTATGACCTTTGCCATTGGCGATAGCCAAATCGCCGAGCTGGATGATGCTCATCCCGATCAAGATATCGATCCCCGGACTGTTCAATTCGCACTCGGTTACTTTCACATTCTCGATCATGACTCGGTTCGGCAAACCTATATTTACAAAATAAGTAAAGACTTCCATTTCACTGTTCACGCCGCGGACGATGGTCCTCCCGGTGGGAACCAAAGCAAGCTGCTTGACGATCGACCTGGTGATCACCGAATCGGTCGCTCCAGTGTCCCAAATGGCGTTAACCTTTATTTGTTTTGCAGTGCCAGAGCATGGGCGATGGCGCTGGGAGTTTCCACGTAAGCGGGGGTGACGATCTCACTCACAATTCTACCGCGGAATTCGGTCCGGAAAGCATGATGGATCGTCTTGTTCTTCATCACTCAGCGGAGACAGACCCGTGAGTGAAAGCGCTGGATATAATCTTTTTCCTTGGCGGTGATCTTCTGGATAAGGAAAGTTCCCAAAGCGAATTTTTTTGAAGCTACCTGCAAGGCCTCGGCTTCCGAGGGATACACCCCGACCACTTCTTCATTTTTAATGACAATGGTCTTGCCCAGGTATTTTTTTTGCAATTCATTCTTGTGTTCTTTAAAAAAATTGAACTCTTTTTCGAGCATTGATCCCTCTGCTAAAATAATATGGCAATTCCCCGATTTTGTCAATTAAAAAAGCATTTGCTTTCACTTATTTGAGGTAGTGTCAAGATTTTTTCCCTGTAAAGAATACCCAAGATCAGTTTGCGATCTTTTTAAGTTTAGATAAGCCTATAAAATATCTGATGCTTCTTTAATCTCTTTCTCTCTTTCTTTTTGAACTTGTTTCCCATCTCCAACAGAAGTAAATGAAACTATCCCCTCATCAATTGAACTTGTGTGTCGTGATATTTCTATTTTTCTGTTTCCATTTTTCCAAAATACTTCTTTCTGAATAAATTTTGCACCCATTCTATTCTGAATTTCATATTCCTTAATCTTTAGTGGCTTACCAAATTAAAATAAATTTCAATCACTGGGGTAATTCGTCTCGATAAAATTCTAGTAAAAAGATTTGTGGATGAAAAGAGAAATTGAAAATTAAAATTCATTAAACCGGAAATCGTTTATCTACCCGTGTTTCGATGGTTTTTTCTATCGGCATCGGCAACGTCTACTGAGCGATCCGGCGATCCCGGTCACAGAAAACAAATTCAAAGATATTTTAATTAGGGCTTGACAACCTTATATTAAGGTTATAAAATCCTAATTGATGATTGAAAATAAGAACATAGAAATGATCTTTTCTGCCCTGGACAAGCAACTCGCGGTCAGTGGGGACAGAGGGATATCCCTGGTCGTTTGCGGCGGCACGGCATTGGCCGCCCTGGGCCTGGTGACCAGAACGACGAAGGATGTTGATGTGCTGGGCTCACTGAAAGGAGGAAGAATACATCAGATCGGCAAGTTCCCCTCCTGGCTCAGCGAAGCGGCCAAAAAAGTTGCCCGGGATTTCAACCTGCCGGAAGGCTGGCTGAACCTCGGGCCAGAATCGCAGTTGGACACGGGGCTCCCGGAAGGGCTGTCGAAAAGGCTGCAGAAAATAATCTATGGAGAGCGGTTGATAATTCATTTCATTAGCCGCGTCGACCAGATCCACTTCAAGCTTTACGCTTCCCTGGACCGCGGTGGCTATCATGTGGAAGATCTGTTCAAGCTGAACCCTTCAGAAGCCGAACTTTTCACAGCCTGCCGCTGGGTGCTCACCCAGGACGTGTCGATCGAATTCAAGCAGATTCTTATTTCATTCTTAAAGAAGCAAGGCCATGAAAAACTCGCCGGCAAAATTTAAGGAATCCCTGCAAGAGGGTTTTCTGGTGCTCTTGTGGCGCCAGTGGCGAACGCTGGGGATCGCGGCCTACAGTCCAGAAACGAAACAATTGATTGACTTGGAAGCACTTATCTTGGCCACCGCGATCGCGGCCGAGCAAGATCAACGGTTGTGGACCGCAGTCATTCGCTGGCTTGCCTGTTTCCAGAATTGGGTGAACCAAGCCAGGCTCAAGCGCATGTCCGCTGCATTCATCAAGCCGGACGAATACCTAAAGAAACCACTGATCAAGAAAGAAATTTGGCAGGAAGTCGAATTGCTGCTTTCGACGACGCTTTCCTCAAAAAAAACAACAACAAATACTTCCAGAGCCAAGCGCACGCTCACGCCGCCGCTTCTGAAGAAGCCCCCCCTGCTGCAACTGTATCTGCGAGGCATCTTCGGTGTCAACGCTAGGGCTGAATTGATCCTTTTTTTCCTGGTAAACGGCGAAGGCAATTCCAACCAGATCGCCCGGGAAACCTTTTACGACCAAAAGAACATCTACGTCATCCTGGAGCGCTGGGCGGAATCCGGTTTTGTCAGCAAAGAAAGCAGGGGCAAACAGAATCAATATTCCCTGGACAGCGGAGATGTGTTTCTGCAAAGCAATATATCATCCTCATCATTTTGGAGCTGGCCTCCATTTTTTCAGCTCTACTCGCGCCTTCTGATTGCTGCATCTTCGCCCCCTTGGTCAAACGATCCCTACCTTCTCTCCTCGCTTTTCCGGGATGTCTATCCCCAGACAGCCCGAATCGCCAAAGCGACCGGAATAGCTCTGCCCGACCCGGACCTCTTCCCCGGGGAAGAATTTTTCAACCCTATGGCGCGGGCATTATTGGATCTTTCAGATCGCTTTCAATAAGATCCGGATAGTTTTAAACAGCCATGCTCTAACTGAGCGAAAAAACAACAAAGTAAGTTTACGGTCGATTTCAAGCCAACGAACGAAGTATTTCCGGAGCTGCCTGTCTAAAGGTTGAAGCGGTAAGTGGCCTTGAGCATGAAGATGTTGTCGCCCTGGGCCGAGATAAGGTCGCCCAGGTCGCGGCCGAAATCGAGGTCGCCGGGGTTGGTGAAATCCTGGCGGTTCTGCGTCCACACAAAATAGAAGGTCGAGCCGGGACGGTATTCCCAGCGGAAGACCACCGTGCCGCGCAGTGACTTGAAGTTGAAATCGGGGTTGCTGAAAGTGAATTCAGTGGCCGGTCCGGCACCGTCGGGATCAACCGTATAACCCTCATTGTCCTGGAAGATCGTCGAACCGTTGCGGCCGTAATAGTTGAACGAATAGGTCGCCGGCAGCGCCAGCTCTTTGAACTCGGCGTACTTGCCCACGGCGATCAGCGGCTGCAGGAAGGCCTGCAAACTGATCTTCGGAGAAAATATCCAATTCAAACGGATCTCGGCCGAGAGCACTTTTTCGTTCAGGTAGGCGAAAACATAACGCCGGCCATAAGTGGCGGTATGGAAAGGATCGTCCACGTTGGCCACCCACTGGCGATAGGTGCGGATAAACTCCACTTCTGGATGAACCGACAACGAGACGTTGCTGCGCGGTTTCCAGCGCAATCGCGGGCCGATGGCGAATTCGCGGCTGCCGTCCCGGCGCCGCGACGCTTCCCCTCGCAAAGAGAGCACCAGCGGTTTGCGGCTGTCACTGTAGGCATCGAATTCCATCCAGTAAGCGGCAGGCAACCGCAGCAGCGGTCCGCCGCGGCTCAATTCCTTGTCGTAAGCCGCGTCTATGAAGCCAAATTCGAGGCCGCCCCCCCAATAGTTCAAAAAATTGCCGTTCAAAAAGAGAAAATAATTTTTCATGATGGCGTTACCGCCGAAATCCCAGCCCCGGGCCATGGCTCCCAGCAGCGTAGCGCTGCGGAAGACCTTGCCGGGATGGAGCCAACTGTAACCAATAGCCAGGTGGGAGTTGATATAATCACCGCGCCATTGGAAGCCAAGGTCATTGGCTTCGAAACCCGGCGAGATGGCGCCCAGGGCGGCGTTGAAGATCCAGTTCCCCTTCTGGCGGTTCAGGGCCAGGCGCCCGGCCCAGCCGTTCAAAGAAGTGGCCTCGGGATCGAGCGCCAGGTGATCGGCGTCGGGACGCTGGAAATAATGCAAAGGCGCTTGCTGCAGGTCGAGAATGTAGTCGTGACTGCCGGCTACGCGGGTCGCACCCAACCAGCCGGTCAAGGCCCACTCCTGAGTTTTTCCAAGCTGCAGCCAACCGTCGGCCCCCAGGGTCAGAGCTTGACTGCCCAGAATATCCTGCAACCCCGGATCATCCAGGTCGCGAAAAACCCCGGTGCCCATGAATCCCAGTCCCTGCCGCCCCTGGTTGAACTCCTTCTGGACGCGCAGGACGCTGTAGTCGCTGAACGGCTCCACCTCCTGGCTTGAACGGCGGCCCCTGCTGTCCACGTCGGCGTAGGCGCGCGCGGTCAAGGCGTTCAGAAAGCCGATGTTCCAGTTGCCGGCCACCTTGCCGCTCAGCTTGGCCGCACCCAGGATCGTGGTCATTTCCGGATAGCGGACATAGTTGTCGCCGTCGACCCAGCCCTGCGGCGGCCGGCCGACGCGGCGGCTGTAGAAGAATTCGGGATTGCCCCAGTTGAATCCGAAATTGCTGTTGGCGCCGCCGTAGCCGAAAGCGAAAATATTCGAACCTTCGATGAAAAACGGCCTTTTTTCAGAATAGTATGTTTCAAACACCGAGAGGTTGACCTCGGCCGGATCGACCTCGACCTGGCCAAAATCGGGATTCAGGGAAAGGTCAAGGGTCAAATTGCTTTTTAAGCCGTATTTCAAATCGAGTCCGATACTGGCAAACAGGTCGCTGCCTGTACGGAAAGGATTCCCCGCTTCCTCCGGGCTGAAGGTCAGCCGCGCAACCGTGTAGGGCATGGCTTCAAAATGGCGGCCGGGACGGATATCGCGAATACCGGTCAAGCGGGCGAAGCGCGAAACGAAGCCGTTCTCTTCCTTGGGCACCCAGGCGAAATAATCCTGCTCATTTTTACGCTGGATAATGCGCTTGAAATTGACCCCCCAGACATATTCGTCGCGGACGGGAAAACGCAATTGGTCGTAAGGGATGCGCATCTCCACGGTCCAGCCCTGTTCGTCGATCCGGGCCGCGCTTTCCCAGACCCCGTCCCAGGTGTCATCGGTCCATTCATCATTGTACAGGGTCTTGTCGATGATCGAGCCGGCGGGATTGACACTGAACTGGAAGCCGCTGCGCCGGTCAAAATAAGGGTCGACCGCGAAACTGAACCAGTCGGATTCGAGTTCGTCATCGCGGCGCCCGAGCAGACTGACGATTTTAGCCGGTTCGGTGTCGTACAGCCGGGCGGCCACGTACAGGGCTTTCTCGTCAAAAGCTACCCAGACCTCGGTGCGCTCGCTGGCCGGTTTGCCGTCCAAAGGATTGCGCTGGGTGAAATCGCCCACCCCGGCCCCCTGCCAAACCGCTGTCAGTCCAAAGTAGTAATGTCCTATTCCTGCAAAGTAGAAATGTCCTATCGGGTAAGATATATGGATGATAAGACAAGCAGGAAAGGAGGAAATACTCCAGATGAGCAGGCGCGAGTTGGACTGTAAGAGACTGCTGGACCGGGCATTGGACCGGGTGATCCGGCAGAAAGATGTGGCAGAGGAGTTAAAGGTGAGCGAGCGGCATGTACGGCGGTTGTTACACCAGTATCGAGAGCATGGGCCGCCGGGATTGATTTCTCAGCGTCGGGGCAAGCCGAGCAACCGGAAGATAACCGAAGAAGTGAAGATGAGGGCGACTACCTTGGTGCGAGATCATTATAACGATTTTAAACCAACCCTGGCCAACGAGAAGCTCAGTGATATCCACCAGATCAAGGTTTCGGTGGAAACTCTGCGCCAATGGATGATCCAAGCTAATATCTGGCACGGGAAGTCTCGCCGCAAATTCAAGCCCCACCAGATGCGGGAGCGTCGTCCACGTCTTGGCGAACTGATCCAGATCGACGGCTCTCCCCATGATTGGTTCGAAGGGCGGGGTCCCCAATGCACCCTGATCTTGTTCATCGACGATGCTACCAGTAAGTCGATGTACGCCCTTTTCGTCCCGGTTGAAGCCAGCGAGGCCTACATAACAGTCTTCCGGCGCTACATCAAGAAGTTC